>NZ_CP016353.1:2641363-2961136 GCF_002240355.1 Prauserella marina | reverse complement strand
CAGGACAAGCTCGTGAAGCACCTGTCCAGCGTTGTCGTAACTCTGGGTCTGGAAGTAGTCCGCCTCGGCCAAGTTGGTTCCGTCATAGCCGACCGGACCGGAGATCGCGGCCAGGTTGAGACTGCTCACACCCTCCACACCGGAGCCGACACCAACGGCGAGCACCCTGCTTCCCTTCGCCTTCACCGCGTTCGCGGAAAAGATCCCGTTCTCCACATCGATGAAGTGAGTGTTGGAGCCGTCACCGTGTGGCCGTTCTCCGTATCTCGTCGGGTTTCCATCGGTCAGTACCACGACGACCTCGTAGGTCTCCGCCGCCTGCGCGACCTGGTACAACCCTTGGTCCCAGTTCGTTCCCGCTCCGAGTTCCCAGTCCTGGTATGTGGACTTGACTTCGTCCGCACCGGCCTGTGTAGACACCGAGGTCAGCTCGGGATGATTCTGTGTCCCCACGCTCGGGGACGTCCCCGAGAAGGAGAACAACGACATTCGCGACGGGGTACCGACGAGTGAATCGGCGAAGGTGTCCGCCGAGGCCTTGAGCCGGGGAAGACTGCTTCCGACCGAGGCGGACAGGTCGAGCACAAGGGCGACGTCGAGCCCGCAGTTTCCAGGCAGCGGCGGGTTGTCTCGTGAGGTCTGCCAGATTCCGTCCGAAGCCGTCCGCGACGAGTAGTCGTGGCTGTACATGAACTCGCCTGCCGAGGAATAGGTCTGGCCGCCCTCCAGCGCCGGGGTCTGGAACTGGTAGGAAGTCGCCTCCGACTGCGATCCGCTGCCGCGCCCAGTGCGCAACTCGGGATTGACGTACCAGCCAGGCGGCGCGCTCACCTGCTTGACGTAGAACCTCGCACGGTTGTTGGCACCACCGGTCGCGGTGTCCGGTACCACGAAATTGCAGTCACCGTCGGCATCGGAGGTGCACAGTCCCCAGCCGGGATCGACGGGTGAGTCCGAGGTTTCCGTGGCGAACAGTCCCAACCGGACACCGGCGAGGCCGCCGACGGTGTCGCCGCCGGTCCGGTCCCCTCCCGTCTTCACCGTCACCACCGAGGTGGCTGGCGACGCGCCGGGGACCGCCGCGCTCGCCGGGACGTCGTGGACAACGAGTCCGGTCAACAAGGCCCCGAGCGCGGGTAACGCCGCCACGCGCCAGCGCCTCGGTGTTCGGGTAGCCCGGAAACCTCGCGCCATCGCAGCATCCTTTCGGCCTCGAATCCGGCGCTCGGCACGTTATCAGCGGTTTTCGCGGGTATGGGCGCGGTGAACACGTGCGAGTGTGTCCAGGGAAGCCGCCCACGGCAGGGCCGGGGAATCGCGCAGCAGACCGAGCCCCACCTTCCCGGTTCCCACCACGGCGGCCAATTCACCCTGACGCGCGACCATCGACGAGATCCGCGCTCAGGACGGCGAGATCCGCGTTCAGGGAACCGAGATGCGCGTTCGGGCGACCGTGATCCTCGGCGTCTCGCCGCGGCCGTCAACGGCGGTTGGCGGCCGCGGCGGGCGTCTGTCGTCGGGCGCAGACCTCGACACCCTCAGCGCGGATCTCGGCGCCGCCAACGCGGATCTCGGCGTCCCGAGTGCGGATCTCGACCTCCCGAGCGGGGGACACGCGGGCCGGGCACGCGAGTGGGAAACTCGCGGACCTGCCGGTTATGCGGTTCCGCCGGTCGCGGGCAGGACCCGGCCACGGACCTCGCCGAAAGAGATCCGGCCACCGTCGGCGCCCGGCGCGGTCGCGGTGATTGCCACCTCGTCACCGTCCAGCAGGAAGGTCCGCTGCTCGCCGTTGACCGTCACCGGTTCCTTACCACCCCAGGTCAGTTCGATGAACGCACCACGCTGCTCTTTGCCCGGCCCGGAAATGGTTCCGGACGCGTAAAGGTCACCGGTCCGGCTCGACGCGCCGTTGACCGTCATGTGCGCGAGCATCTGCGCGGGTGACCAGTACATGTCCCGGTAGGGCGGGCGGCTGACCTCCTGCCCGTTCCACGCGACGGAGAACTCGATGTCCAGACCCCACGGCTCACCTTCCGCGAGGTAGGGCAGCGGCGCGGGGTCCTGCGGCGGAGTCGGCATCCGCGCGGCCTGGAGCGCCTCAAGCGGGACCACCCAGGCCGAAATGGACGTGGCGAAGCTCTTGCCGAGGAACGGACCGAGTGGCACGTACTCCCACGCTTGAATGTCCCTTGCCGACCAGTCGTTGACGAGCACGGCACCGAAGACCCGCTCCGGGAAGTCCGCTGTGGACACCGGCTCGCCGAGCCGCGAACCGGTACCGACGACGAAGCCGAGTTCGGCCTCGATGTCCAGCCGCCGGCACTCACCGAAGCTGGGCTTGTCCTCGTCCGGCGCCTTCCGCTGCCCGCTGGGCCGCCGGATGCCGGTACCGGAAAGCACGACGGTTCCTGCCCTGCCGTGATAGCCGACGGGCAGGTGTTTCCAGTTCGGCATCAGTGGTTCCGCGCCCGGCCGGAAGAGCCTGCCGAGGTTGGTCGCGTGATGCTCGGATGCGTAGAAGTCGACGTAGTCGGCGACCTCGACCGGCAGATGCATCGTGACCGCGCCGACGTCGTGGACGGCCCCTTCGGGAAGCTCGCCGGTGACGAGATCGCTCACCTGCTGGCGCACCTCGGACCAGCGCGCTCTCCCCTGCGCCAGGAACGCGTTGAGGCTCGGCTTCGCGAACACGTCGTCGCCAAGGGTCGCGGCGAGATCGACGACCGAGTCACCGACTCTGACCCCGATCCTGGGAGCGGTTCCCTCAGTCGAGAACACGCCATACGGCAGGTTGGCGAGCCCGAAGAGCGAGCCATCCGGAATGTCTATCGTGGTCACTCAAGGTCTCCTTCTTCGCGCACCAGTGCCGGGGAAACGAGGCCGAGGTCCGCGAGTTCGCAGAGTGGTTCGGTGATACTGCACGTGCCGAAGGACACGAACGCCGCGCGTACGGCTTCCGCCTGCGCGCAACCGTGATTCCCGATCTCGGCCGCCACGGAATCGGCGTCGCGTTGGGCGAGCACGTCGGCGACCGCCGCGTCGTCGGCACCGTCGAGCGCGGCGCGCGTTGCCAGCAGGAGGTTGAGAAACCCGTGCTGCTCGAAACCGGTGCCGGGATCGGTGTTGCGGACCGCGTGGTGCAGCCCGGCGGTCGCCTTGAAGGCGACGCCCACACCGACGACGGCCGTGATCGCGGTCGCGAGTTCGGCCTCGCCGGGGTAGAGCTCTGCTTTGACGCCGCCGGTGCGGAACTTCGCCCTGTGCCCGGTGTCCGCGAGCGCGGCGATGACCTCGGGCCCGCGCGCGTCCCTCGGCACCTCGACGTAGACGGTCACCTCGTCCGCTTCCCGGCGAGCCTGTTCCAGTTCGGTGAAGAATTCCGCGACGCCGACGTCGGCGGGAACGGCGATCTCGACGGCCTGCACGTCGACGGTCATGGTGCGCGCCAGCGCGAGCGCCGCCCCAGCCTGAGCGGCGCCTGCCGGTGCGGTGATGGCGAGATCGAGCCGGTCGCCGGGAGCCAGCAACGTTGCCAGTTGCCCGAGTGACGGCGCGGCGACCACGAGCGGGCCGACGAAGGCGGCGTAGCGGGCCTTCCGGTGCGCGGCGTGCGCGGGAACGGCGTCCGGCAACGGCATGAGTCCCGGGGGAAACACGGCGGCGTCATCGCACAGGCGCTCGGCGAACCGCGGCACGACGGGTGGTGCCGTCATCGCGCGGGCCCTCTGCCCGCCCACGTCCACGCGTAGCCGGGATCCTCACAGGCCAGCGCGCCCTCACCGAGTTCGAGCGGCCGGAAGGTGTCCACCATGACCGCGAGCTCGTCGAAGAACTCCGCTCCGATACTGCGCTCGTAGGCACCCGGCTGCGGACCGTGCGCGTAGCCGCCGGGGTGAACCGAGATCGAGCCTTGCCCGATGCCGGAGCCCTTGCGGGCCTCGTAGTCACCACCGCAGTAGAACATGATCTCGTCGGAGTCCACATTGGAGTGATAGTAGGGAACCGGGATCGAGAGCGGGTGGTAGTCGACCTTGCGTGGCACGAAGTTGCACACGACGAAGTTGTTGCCCTCGAAGACCTGATGCGCGGGCGGCGGCTGGTGGACCCTTCCGGTGATCGGCTCGTAGTCGTGGATGCTGAACGTGTAAGGGTAAAGACATCCGTCCCAGCCGACGACGTCGAAGGGATGCGCCGGGTACACCATGCGGGTGCCCACGATCGCGCCACCCGCCCTGTGCTTGACGAGCACCTCGACGTCGGTCCCCTCGTGACCCACCGGCGAGGACGGCCCGTGCAGGTCGCGCTCGCAGTAGGGCGAGTGCTCCAGCAGTTGTCCGTAGCGGGACAGGTAACGCTTCGGCGGCGCGACATGACTGTTGGCCTCGATGGCGTAGGCGCGAAGCGGCCCTTCGCCGTGCGGGAGCCAGCGGTGGGTGGTCGACGTCGGGATGATCACGTAGTCGCCCGGCTTCGCCTCAAGCGCGCCGAACACCGTCTCGACCGTCGCCTGTCCCGACTCGACGTAGACGATCTCGTCTCCGACCGCGTTGCGGTAGAGCGGCGAGTCCTGTGTGGACACCACGTAGGAGATGCGCACGTCACCGTTGCCGAGGATCAGCCGCCTCCCCGTGACGACGTCGGTACTCGCCCACGTTTCCTTGGGGAACAGCTCGTGCAGCTTGAGATGCCGCGGCTTGAGCGGGTGGTTCGGCGTGGTCGTCTGATCGGGAAGCTCCCACACCTTCGCGTCGACGATGGCCGAGGGAAGCCCCCGGTGGTAGAGCAACGACGAGTCCGACGAGAACCCTTCCTCGCCCATCAGCTCCTCGTAGTACAGGCCACCTTCGTCGTTGCGATGCTGGGTGTGGCGCTTGGGGGGCACGGTGCCGACCTGGCGGTAGTACGCCATGACTGCCTCCTCGCTGTCGGTCGAGGGCACGAGTGAGCCCGACCTATATAGTTAATACATTTACTATGCCTGGTCAAGGGGGCCGCGACAGAAAGTCACGTTCCCGACCGGCTAGTTGCGCCCGCGCACGTCGAACTGATCACGGTTGGTCACCAGCTTGTCGAGCAGCATCACCAGAATGCGCTGCTCGGCCTCGGTCAGCACGCTGGCCCACTCGTATTCGCGGTCGTTCTGCGCCTTGAACAGCTCGACCATCTCCCGCTCCCCCCGCTCGGTCAGTGAGAGCAGCACGGAACGGCCGTCGTGCTCACCCTGCGTGCGCGCGAGCAGCCCGTCGGCGATCAGCGTTTTGCTCAGGTTCGACACGGCGGCTCTGCTCATCCCGGTCAGCTCCGCGGCTTTCCTCGGTTCGAGCGGTCCCGCCAGCCACACCACGAACAACAACCGGAAGCCGGACCACGACCGCCCCCTCGGCCGGTGCACGGATGCCTCCAGGTCGTAGGTCACGATGTTGGAGGTCCGGTTGAGCGTCAGCAACAGTTCGGTAGCCAACTGGTGCCGGAACCCGTATTCGGCGGAAAGCCTGCGGTTGGCGAGTTCGATGAAGGACCAGAAATCGAGTTCGTCCTCGGCACTCGCACTCATGCGCTCACCCTAACCTCACGAAGCGGCGGCACCGGATGCCAACACGCAAACTAGTTAATGTGAAAACTAGTCTAGCCGGATGTGTTCTTCCCCGCGATCCCAGGGATCTTGCCCGGGATTGCTAATCTCCTCGCGTGGAACGGCGCGAGAGCTCGGACCCGGAGCAAAGCGCGCAGGGCCGGGGATTCCGGATCGGCATGCGACTGTTCGGTTTCGGCCTGCCACTGCTGGCCGTCCCCGCCTTGGGCGAGGGCTTTTCCGACGATCAGCCGGTCTACGCCGTGTTCGGCATCCTCGTGTTGCTTCCCGTCTTCTTCGTCGGCGTCGCCAGCTTCCCGAGGGCCGAGGCGGCGTGGCCCCGTTACGCCTGGTATCCGGGAGCGTGCTGGACGGCGGCCGGCATCCTCGCGCTGCTGTTTCCACGCGAGCTGTACCTCGGCCATCTGGCGAGCGACAGCATCGGCGGCAAGGCGATCAGTCCGCAGACCGGCTACCTCGTCGGCGCGGGTGTGCTGCTGCTCGGCGTGTTCGTGCTCGGGGTGTACCGCCACTTCCTACTGCGACGAAGCTGAGCCCGTGGAGCGCTGCCACTCCGAGTGATAGTCACCGAGGATCGCGTGGAGATGGTGCCCGATCTTGAGATAGTCGAGATCGTCGAGGTTGGCCAGCGATACGCGAACCGACCATTCGGGGCCGTCGAAACCACCGCCGTTGAGCAGCACCACCGAACTCCGCTCCGCCAGCCGGAACAGCGCGTCCACCGGGTCGTAGGCCGCCAGCAGGTAGTCGCGGAATTCCTTGCCGTACACGCGTTCCGCCTCGGCCAGCAGGTCGAGTTCGATGTAGTAGCCCGCGCGGCCTGGGTCGTCGGCGATCTCCATCCGCGCGCCCTCGATCAACAGGTCGAGCCGCTGTCTGACGATCGCGCGCACCCGCCGTTTGTATGCCTTGCCCTCGTCGAGCAGCGCGAACAACGAGAACAGCACGAGCTGCGCCTGTTGCGGCAGCCCGAGCCCCGCGGTGTGGTTGAGCGCGACCTGTCGCGAATCGGCGACGAGCCGGTCGATGAAGCTGATTTTCTCCGGTTCCAGGCTGAGCGAGCCGTATCTCCTGGCCAGCCGGTCCTTCTCGGCCCTCGGCAACGCCGCGATCGCCTCGTCGATGACGTTGTCCTCGCGCAGGCCGATCACGCCCAGCCGCCAGCCCGTCGCGCCGAAGTGCTTGGAATAGGAGTAGACCAGTAGCGTGTTGCGGGGCAGGTCGGCCGCGAGGCTGCGGAACCCCTCGACGAACGTCCCGTAGACGTCGTCGGTGACGATGATCAGGTTCGGGTTGTCATCGGCGACGATGTCCTTGATACGGTCGGCGACCCGTTCCGAGAGGGCCAGTGAAGGCGGGTTGCTCGGGTTGACGAGGCACACCAGCTTGATCGAGGGGTCGGCCAGCTTGGCCACCTCCTCGTCCGGGTACCGCCACCCTCGCACGCCCTTGTCCACGAAACTGCTGGCCCGCACGAGAACGACATCGAAATCGTAGGTGTCCAGTTCGGGGATCTCGATATAGGGCGTGAACACCGGGACCATCAACGCGATCCGATCACCCTTGTGCAGCAGGCCGTTGGCCATCAGCGAATCGAAGATGTAGCACATGGCGGCCGTGCCGCCCTCCGTCGCGAACAGGTTCAGCGTGGCGCTATCCGATCCCGCTCCGTCGAAGATCTCCTCCTTGAGGTATTCCCTGACCACCTTCTCCGCGTGGGTCAGCATCCGGTCGGGAACGGGGTAGTTGTCGGCGATGACCGCGTCGGCCAGCTCGTGCACCCAGTCGTCGGCGGAGAAACCGAACCTGGAGACACCGAGTTCGATACACCTGCCGAGTTGCTCGATCCCAGGCAGACCGGGGTGGGTGCGAGCGAAGGTCGCCCACCGCCCGGCGATGCCGTCCCGCTGCGGCATTCCGCCGAGGTCGTCGGCCGTCCACACTCGACGGCTCTCGGACAGCGCGAAATGGCCGAGCGCGAGAAACGCCTCCCTCGGCCCCGTCGCCACCCAGTTCGGGTTGCCCCTTCCCGCGTTGAGCATGACCTTCGTACCGCGGCTCTTCTGTGGTGAATCGTCGCCGATGTGCTTCTCGGCGAGCGCGATGAACTCCCCCTTCAGTTCGAAGGGACTGAGCTGGGCGAGTCGGTGCATTTCCTCGCGGCTGACGGAGGAGCGGGTCATCGGCTGTTCCCTTCTGGGTGCGCTGTGGCTCAGCTTCCGAGAATCCCGACCAGCAGCGGCCCGGTGAGCGGCAGCAGGAAGTTCGAGATCGTGTAGGTGATGGTGTAACCGAGCAGCGGCACCGTGCTCTTCGCGACCGCCGTGATCGCCGTAATGCCCGGCGTGCTGCATTGCTGGCCCGCGATCGCGCCGATCAGCAGCGGTGGCTCGATCTTGAGCAGTTTGCGGCCGACCCAAATGGACAGCAGCGCGGGGATGAGCACCATGCCGATACCGGCCAGCGGCAGCAGCGCGCCGTACTGCTTGAGCAGGTCCCACGCGTGCGGACCCGCGGCGAGCCCGGTGACCGCGATGAACACGGCGAGCCCGAGGTCCTTCATGGTCTGCGCAGCGGCGGGCGGAAAGGCGCCGAAGGTCGGATGCAGCGAGCGGATCCAGCCGAACACCAGCCCGGAGATCAGACAGCCACCACCGGTGCCCAGCGACATCGGCACGTCGCCGATCCGTACCGTGATCGCACCAAGCAGCACACCGACGGAGAGACCGAGTCCGATGTAGACGTAGTCGGCGGTGTCGTTGCGGATCTTGGCGCCGAAGTCCTTGACGATCCTGTCCACTTTGGCCCTCGTACCGACAAGGGTGACCACGTCACCCCTGTGCAGTTCGGTCTCCCGTGCGACGGGCAGGTCGTTGTCACCTCGCTGGATTCCGGTGAGGTAGACCCCGCCCTCGGCGAGTTCGGGATTGTCCCTCCGGACGCTCGCCACGGTCGCCCGGTGCAGTTTTCTGCTCGTCAGCACCACGTCCCGTACCACGAGCGGGGTGTCGAGTCCGGGAACGCTCGACGTCTCGACCCCGATCTCCACTCCGGCCTCGACCGCGCTGGCCCGCTGCCCGACGACGAGCACGATGTCGCCTTCGCGCAGGGTCAGGTCGGGTGCTGGATGCAGGATGTCCTTTCCCCGCTTGACCGACTCGATCGAGGCGCCGCCGTTCAGGTCTCCCTCCACGCCGGAGATCGTTCTGCCCGCCGCCGCGTGCACGAGGTAGGTACGGCCGACGAGGGACGGCAGCGCCGGCTGCTCGTCGTCGGCGAGGCTCGTGTCGCCACCCTTGGTCTTGCTCCACAGTTCGCGGGAGGCCACCGCGAGGTTGATGCGCAGCAACAGCGGCGCGAGCTGGCTGGTGAACAGCACGATCGTGACGAGGCCGAACAGATAGCAGACGGTGTAGGCGGTCGCGACGTTGCCCTGCAAAGCCGAAACCTGGTCGGCTGGAAGCCCGAGCTTGCCGATGGCCTCGGTCGCGGTCCCTACGACGGCCGACTCGGTCGCCGCGCCTGCCAGAATGCCGCTCGCGGTACCGATGTCGAGGTCGAACGCGCCGGCGAGCGTCAGCGCGATACCCACGACACAGACCACTTCGATGACCGACAGCACCCCGAATCTGAGGCCGGACCTGTTGAGGTGCGCGAAGAACTGGGGTCCGCCCACGTAGCCGAGAGCGAAGATGAACAGTGCGAACGCGACGGTCTTCACGCCACTGTCCACAGTGACGTTCTGGGTTCCGATCAGCAGCGCGACGATCAGGACGCCGCAGATGCCACCGAGCTGGATCGGACCGACCCTGATCTTGCCGATCAGATAGCCCAGCGCCAGGCACAGGAAGAGAGCCAGTTCGGGTCTTTCCCTCAGGATGCTCATCGGCGTGACCGGTTGATCGCGCGAGCGGTGACGTCACGGGTCGAGAAGATCGCAGAGATCACCAACCGAACATAAGGAGCCGGTCACGAAACCGCATTCGTTGCCGTCACCCGTCCGTTCGCGGTTCACCCGTTCAGGAAGCCCGGCGCGCGAGTCCCCCGTCCCGGACGCCGAGATCCGCGCCCAGGCACGCGAGATCCGTATCCGCGCGTCCGAGATCCGAGCGCGAAGCCAGCACGGCAGCCGGTGCCAGACGACAGGTACCCGGCTCAGCGCCGCCTGCGTGGCGTCAGCCGCACCCCCGGCAGCTCCGGCGCGGGAATGCGCTCGTCGCCGTGGCCGGAGACGTGCCCGAATCGCGCGGGGTCGCGGCCTTCCCAGTCGGCTCTCGCGGCTGCGATGTCGTCGTGATCGCGGCCGACGAAGTTCCACCACATCACGAGGTCGTCGGGAAACGGCTCGCCGCCGAGCAGCATGAGCCTCGCCGGTTCGCTCGCCGTGAAGGTCAGCTCCGTCCGGCCGGTGCCGAGATACAGCAGCGGTCCTGGAGACAGCTCGGTGCCGTCGACCGTGACCGCGCCATCGACGACCAGCACGGCGTGCTCGAAGTCGGGGCGCAGCGGCAACGTCGTGGCGGCGCCGACCGACAGCGTGACGTCGGCGGCGAGCAGCGGGCTGTGGGTGGTGGCCCGCGAGGCGGCACCGGCGAGCTCCCCCATCAGCACGACGGCGACCGTGCCGGCCTCGACGTACCGGGGAAGGTCGGTGTGCTGCTCGAACGCGGGCTCGACCCGCGCGTGCGCTGCGGGCAGAGCGGCCCAGAGCTGAAGCCCGTGCAGCACCGGTGTCTCACCCACGGAGAACTCCGAGTGCGAGACACCCCTTCCCGCCGTCATGAGGTTGAGCTGGCCAGGCCGCACCAGGACGTCGCTGCCCACGCTGTCGCGATGCCTGATGTCACCGGACAGTGGCCAGGTGACCGTCTGGAGACCGATGTGCGGGTGCGGCAACACCCGCATCCGCGCGGACTCCGGGCCGAACCGGTCGAGGAAGCACCACGCGCCCACGGTCGGAAGAGCACGCTGGGGAAGCACCCTGTCGACCTGGAGGCCCCTGACCCCGCCGAGCGGGACCCTGCGGGCGGGCAGCACCTCGGCCACCGCCTCGGCCTCCGCCGCCGAGGAGCACGGGGTGAGCGCGGGGCGGTTCTCAAGGTTACTCATCGTCACGCCGGGCGCCGCCGTCGCGGTTCACGACGTGCTCGGCGTATTCGGGGTGCTTGCCAAGGTAGGCCGCGATGAACGGGCATACCGCGACGATGAGCTGCCCGCGCCGCACGACGTCGTCGAGCGCGCCCTTCGCCAGCGCGCTGCCGAGCCCCTTGCCCCCGAATTCGTCGCCGATCTCGGTGTGCACGAAGATGGTGCGCCCGCCGCGCTGCCGGAAGGCGGCGAACCCGGCGAGCTCATCACCCCACCAGATCTCGTAGCGTGCCTTGTCGTCGTCGCGGACGACCTTCGATGTCGCCGGATCAGTGCTGTCAGCCATGTTCTGCCCTCCTGCACCGCAGCGTAGTCGGCCTCCTCGGCCTCGGCACAAGGTCGTGTCTGACAATCCTCTGCTGGCAAAGGGATTGTCAGACACGGCCCAGCGCTCAGAGCGGGCCGAGCAGGCGCTGCTGTTCGGCGGCGGGCAGGAAGGACGCGCGGATGGACGTCTCGCCGAACGCCCGCATCGTGGCGATGTCGTACCCGAACGTCCGCGCGACGTGCTGGTAGACGTCGGCGAGGTAGCCGCCGAAGTAGGCGGGATCGTCGGAGTTGAGCGTCACCGTCAGCCCCGCGGCCAGCAGTCGAGGCAACGCGTGTTCCTCGATGCGGGCGACCCCACCCAGCATGACGTTCGACAGCGGGCACACCGTCAGCGGGATCTGCTCGGCCGCGAGCCGGAGGACGAGCTCGGGATCGTCGAGGCAGCGGACGCCATGGTCGATCCGGCGGGCGTGCAGCGAAACGAGCGCCTGCCGGACGTAATCCGAGGGCCCCTCCTCCCCCGCGTGCGCCACCGCAGGCAGGCCCGCCGCCCTCGCGCGGGCGAACACGTCGGCGAACGGTTCGGGAGGGTGCCCCGCCTCAGCCGAGTCGAGTCCCACCGCCGCGAACCGGTCGGCGTAGGGCAGCAACTCGTCGAGCGTGTCCATCGCGGCGCCGGGTCCCAGATCCCTGAGAAAGCACGGGATGAGATAGGCACTGGGGCCTTCGCTCGCCGCGATGGCGGCACCGAAGCCTTCCAGCATGGCTTCGAGCGGGACACCCCTGCGAAGATGCGCCTGCGGATCGAAGAAGATCTCGGCGTGCCTGATCCCGTCCTGCCGTGCCTTGTCGAGATAAGCCGTGGTGAGATCGCGGAAATCCTCGGCGGTGCGCAGGACGTCCATCAGTCCGTAATAGAGATCCAAAAAGGACTGAAGACTGGTGAAGGCATACCTGGCACGCAATTCCGTGCTGTCGGCGTAGGGCAGAGTCAGGCCGTTGCGCCTCGCCAGCAGGAACGCCAGCTCCGGTTCGAGTGTCCCCTCGATGTGCACATGGAGTTCGGCCTTGGGAATGTCGACGATCTCGGCGCGGTCCATGGGCTCCCTCTGTGCTCGCTGCGGGCCTGCGGCTCAACGCAGCGTAGGCGAGTCCGCACTCGACGGCGCAACCGGCACCCTTCACACCAGCGGCTGTCCCTTGCGCAACCGGCGGCGCAGATCCCACAGGAGCGCGTTGTACGGGAACTCCCTCACCGGCTTCGGCACCCGCGTCACCACCGCGGAGATCGCCCGCATCAGCCGGTCGAAGCGACGTTGCTGTCGCGGTGTCCATTCCAGACGCATCTCGTCACGGAACCGGGGCGGCAGAAAGCCCGTCGTGACAAAACGGTTGAACGGTCCGAGCAGCGCGCTCGCCGGTTTCGGGAGGAAACCATAGACCGCGATGCGGTGGAGGTATTCGCGCACCGTGTCGTCGATGGCGACCTCGTCGAGCGCGGTGTTCCAGTACCGCTCGAACGCGGCGCGATCCGGTGGCCACATGCTCTCGCGTACCTGCAACGTCGTGCCGAGCGGCGACGCGGAGCGGTAGAACTGCTCGATCTCCTCCGCGCTCAGCGGACCCGCGAGGATCCGGAACGTGTCCTCGAACCCCCTGTAGAGACAGGCTGCCACCCACAACTGCAACCCGGGGTCCATCGCGTTGTAGCTCACCGGACTGGATTCGGTCGACCGCACCTGTACGTGCTGCTTGGTGACCGCGCGACGGTAGGCGGCCCGCTCGTCTTCGGTCCCGAGCATCGCCACCGCGAGGTAGGTCAGCGTGGTGCGGCTGCGTTTGACCGGACGCCGGAAGATGTTGCCGTCCTCGACCTTGCTCTCGACCACGCCGTAACCGACGGCCGGCCTGGCGAGCTGCATGATGATGTTCGCACTACCCGCGAGCAATCCCGCGCCGATCATCGCGTCCTCGCGCGTGACCTCCGGCTTGCCCGTTGTCTCGGTACTCATGCGGCCCCTTCGGAAGTAATCTGCACACACCCGTTCGCAAATATGAGACCGGTTGCCGGGTGGTGATGTCAAGATGGACCCATGGACGACGCACAGCCGCGCACCTACGGGGGTGTCACCGGCGACGTCAGAATCGCCGGGCGGAGAGCGCGGTTCATCGAAGCCGGTCTCGACCTGCTCGGCACGTCCGGCGGCTGGCAACGGCTCAGCGTCAGGGGCGCCTGCCGAGAGGCCGGGCTCGCCGCGCGGTATTTCTACGAGAGCTTCGCCGACACCGAGGCGCTGGCCGTCGCGGTGTACGACCACGTCGTCGACGACATCGCGGCCACGACGCTCGCCGCCATCGAATCGGCGAGTGACGACGTGACCGCCACAGTCCGTGCCGGGCTCGGGACGCTCGTGCGCGCCGTCGCCAAGGACCCACGGCGCGGCCACCTGCTGTTCTCACCCGCGCTGGCGCATACCGTTCTCGCGGCAAGGCGAACGGCCTCGACCCGGTTGTTCGTCCGGCTACTCGGGTTGCGGGCGCGGGAATTCTACGGCGTCGGCGACAGCGGCCGCCTCGACATCACGGCCGAGGTCCTCGTCGGCGGTCTCGCACAGGCGCTGACGTCGTGGCTCGACGGCACGCTCGCGGTGAGCGAGGACGAACTCGTCGACCACTGCTGCCGCCTCTTCCTCGCCGTGGCCGGACCGGAACTCCGGTAGGCCGGTCCGGTGTGGACGGTGGGTCGACCGGGCCCTGAACGCGGATCTCGCCGCCCTGGGCGGGGGACTCGCGCTTCAGCGACGGCGCCACCATCGCCGCCGTGACCGGCCGTGGCCGGTTCCGTTCTCGGCCGGCTGCCCGGTTCGCCCGGGCTCCGTGCTGTCCCTTTCGGCACGCCAGTCACGCACCACGTCGTCGGCGTCGACGGGAACCACGGTCACCGGGCCCGTTCCGGTGCGCTGCCACTCGGCGATGGCGCGATTCAGCCTTCCGACGACCGCTCGCACCTCGGCTTCCGTCCGCAGGCCACCGACCGTTTCGCGCAGCACCTCGGCTTCCTTGCGCAGCCGGAGCGGCACCGGCAGCAGTGCCTCACCGGAAAGCCCTTCCCGCTCAAGGTAGTCATGCAGCCACCAGTTCTCCCTCACCGGGCGATCGAGACCGCTCAGCGGTTTTCCCGATCCGGGCAGATTGTCGAACTCGCCACGCTCCTGCGCTTCCCTGATCTGCTTCTCGACCCACGACTCGAAGTCGACGCCGGGTGGCTTGCGTTCCGTCATGGCCGAACCTCCTGCCGGTTATGATACACACGTATCATAAAAACAGACGACGGGAGAGCCGATGCCGCGCACGGTCGATCACGCCGAACGCCGGTCCATGATCATCTCGGCACTGCTCAGGATCGCCGGGCGAAACGGACTGCATACGGTCACCCTGCGCGGAGTCGCCGCGGAGGCCGGTGTCTCCCTGCGGCTCGTGCAGTACTACTTCCACACCAAGGAGCGACTTCTCGCCGGCACGCTCGATCAGCTCGAACGAGACAGCAGAAGCCGCTGGGACGCGCGGCTCGCCGCCGTACCCGAGCCCCGCACCACGCGCGCCACCATCGAGACGCTGCTCGCCGAAGCACTGCCGGCCGACGAGCCGAGCCGCACCTTCCACATGGTCTGGACCTCCTACGCGGTGCTGGCGATGACGGACCGCACCCTCGCCGCCCAGCCGTTCGTCGCGGGTCCCAACCTGCTCCGTGAGCAACTCACCGCTCTGTTCGACACGGCCCGCGCGGCCGGAGAACTGCCCGAGCAGGGCGACAGCGCGAAGGAGGCATCCCGGCTGCTCGCGCTGACCCACGGCCTCGGCACGAGCGTGCTCGTCGGACAGCACTCCGCCGCCGAGGCGGCCGACGTGCTGCGCTATCACCTCGACGGGCTGTTCGGTCACGATACTCACCCCTGAGAAAACCCCGTGACCTTCGACTCTGGCGAGAAACCCGCCCGGATCCGACATTCGATGCATGACTCACACACTCCGCGCGGGAGCCGGCTACGTCGACACCGTGTGCTGCGCGGCCGAACACGTCCTGACCAGGGCCAGCCCGCGGCTACACGGTGAATACCGGCACCTCGTGGAGAACGCGATGCGCGAGGTGCGCGCGGCGCTGGGCAGGCACGACTTCGAACTGGCCTGGCAGCGCACCGAGGTACTGGAAGGAACACTGGCCGACGTCGGTTTCCTGCCTTTGACAAGTGGGTGAGCACTCACCCACACTGGAGTGGTAAGTGTTCACTCACTCCGTCAGGGGCACTCATGAGACTCGTCATCCTCGGTGCGACAGGAGGCATCGGGAAACACCTCGTCAGCACGGCACTGGCCAGAGGTCACGCGGTCACCGCGGCGGTGCGCAGCCCGGCCAAGATCACCCTGCGAGACCCCGGGCTGACCGTCCTGCACGCGAATCCACTCGAAGCGGCTTCGCTCAAGGAGGCCGTCCGCGACGCCGACGCGGTCGTTTCCGGTATGGGCGCCCCCGGCAGGCGTGATCCACTGAAAGCCGCCTCCACCTCGGCGCGCGCCGCCGCCGAAGCCATGGCGACCTCGGCGACCCGCAGACTCATCGTGGTGAGCGCGGGCCCGCTCAACCGCACGGGAGACGGCCTGTCCTGGGTCTCGCGCCGGATGTTCTCCCCCTTGCTGTGGGCGATCCTGCGCGAGGTGTACACCGACCTGGAACGGATGGAGAACTTCCTCGCCGCCAGCGACCTCGACTGGACCGTCGTCCGGCCACCGCGCCTCACCGACGCCGACGGCAAGGGCAGGTACCGGCACCTCATCGAGGGCGGCCCCGCGGGATCGAGCATCGCTAGAGCCGACGTCGCGCAGGCGATGCTGGACTTTCTCGACCTGCCGGAGACGATCGGGCACGCCGTCGGGGTCAGCGACTAGGCGCCGGAGGCTTCGGGGTACTCGCGAACTGGACGAATGCCCGCGCGACCCTGCTCGGCATCGAGTCCTGGTGCCAGGCCGCGACGACACCGATCGGTGCCGGCGGTTCAGCGAGCGCCTTGACGACGACGGCGAGTCCCTCGTAGGTCACGTCCAGCCTCGGCCGCGGCACGAGCAACGACCAGCCGAGCCCCCGGCCGACGAAGGCCCGCGCCGTCTCGTAGCTCTGAGTCCGGTAGGCGACCTTCGGGACGAAACCCGCCCGCGCGCACACTTCCAGCGCGTGCTCCGCGCTGGGCGGCGCGTCGAGCAGCACCATCGGGTCGGCGGCGAGGTCGGCGAGCCGCACCGGCCCGTTCACCCTGGCCAGCCGGTGATCCGGTGCCAGCGACACGGTGGGTACTCGGGTGGTGAGCATGACCGTCCGCCACTCGGGGGAAAGATCGAGATCGTAGACGATCACCACGTCCAGCTCGCCGTCGTCGAGCCGCCTCCGCAGCCGGTTTTGGGTGTCCTCGCGCAACGCGACCTTCGCGCGTGGATACCGCTGGGTGAAGTCGTGCAGCAGCGAGGGAAGCAGGGTCGGTCCCAGCGCCGGGTGACAGCCGACGACGAGCGGCCCCGCGACGCCCCCACCTTCGCCCTCCGCGACGCCCTGTAGCTCACCCGCCTGATACAGCAAGGCTTTCGCCCTGGTCAGCACCACTTCCCCAGTGGAGGTCAGCGCGACTCCCCTGGCGCGCTTGCGCACGGTGAGCTGAACCTTGAGTGCCCTCTCCAGATCGGTGACGGCGGCGGCGAGCGCGGACTGGGACAGGTGCATGCGCTCGGCCGCCGCGCTGATCGTGCCCGTCTCGGCGACGGCGACGAACGCGGCGAGCTGTCGCATCGTGTACGTCGGCACGTTGTCTGCCCTGGACATGAACAGAAACGGTAGCCGTGCCCGGCAGTCCCGGCCTGCCGAATTCCGCGAGTCCCCCGCCCAGGGCACGGCGCGGCCGAGCCGGGTCGCCCTGAGCCCCGGGCCCTCGAACTCGGTGTGCTCAGCGGGATCCGGCGAGCCGGGCGAGCAGATCGCGGCTGGCACGGGTCACGGCGGGGTCGACGCCGAGTTCACCGAGCATGTCGGTGGCCGCGCTCATCTCGGCCGCCCTGCGCACCGCGTGCTGCCTGGTGCCGCTCACTAGCCGGTCCACAGTGGACTCGTCAGCGGCATCGAGCTCCGTGACGATGTTGTCGCGCAACCACTCTTCGCATCCGGCGGCCTTGCCGGCCTCAAGCGCCTCCACCACGGCGGCGGCGAGCCCCTTGAAGAACACGCTGCGCAACAGTTTCCTGCTCGCCGCGAGTCCCGGCGCTCCTTCGAGCACGTCGACGGACGCACCGAGTGACCCGAGCAGCGCGGCGACCTCGGCGGCCCCGCCCCCGCTGGCCAGCATCGGCACGCGCAGTCCCTTTCCTGGCACCGGCGCCATGATCGCGACATCGACACAGCGGGCGCCGTGTTCGGCGGCCATCCGGTCGAGTTGTTCCTTCGTTCCGGGCGAGGCGGTGTTGAGATCGGCCCACAGCGCGCCGTCGGCAAGCGCCGCGATGCCCGCGCCGAGGGCGGCCGTCGCGGCGGAGGCGCTGTTGACGCTGAGGACCAGCACGGCACCGGTCACGGCTTCGGCTTCGCTTCCTGTCTCCACGACTCCGGGAGGCCCCGCGACGGCGGGGTCGTAGCCTCGCACGGTCGCGCCCGCGGCGACCAGATCCGTGGCCATCGCGCCGCCGGCCTCGCCAAGCCCCAGTACCGCGATGACAGGTGCCTCGTTGCTCATTCGTCGTTCCTCTCGGTCGCGCCGCTACACTACCTCACAAAATTGGCGACAATATCTGTAACGGATTGGGGAGGATGCGACGTGACCGAGGGTGAGTCCGCACAGGATGGCACCGGCGGGCGGGCGGCGCCCATAGAGCAGGCGACCGCACCGTCCCCGGTGGTGGCGATCCGCGCGGCCATCGTGCGAGGTGAGTTCGTCCCCAATCAGCGGCTCGTCGAGGCAGATCTGTCCGCCCAGTTCGGCGCCAGCAGGGCAGGTGTGCGAGCCGCGCTGCTCGAATTGGCCAACGAAGGGCTCGTCGAGCGCATGCAGAACCGCGGCGCGAGGGTGCGGGCCGTCTCGCTGGCCGAGGCTGTGGAAATCTGCGAGGTGCGGATGGTGCTGGAGGGCCTGTGCGCGGCGAAAGCGGCCGAGCGAGTCACCTCGGCCGAGATCGGCGAGCTGACCTCGATCGGAACCGCCATGCGCTCGGCCGTGGCGAGCGGCGACGTACTCGGCTATTCGGAACTCAACCAGCGATTGCACCGCCGCGTGCGCGAGATCGCCGACCAGGAAACCGCGACCGCCGTACTGGAACGACTGAGGGCACAAAGCGTCCGTCACCAGTTCAAGCTGGCCATGCACCCCGGCAGGCCGGCCGTTTCGCTCCCTGAACACCTCGCCATCATCGAGGCGGTCTGCGCGCACGACGCCGATGCGGCCGAGCGGGCCGCGCGAGCGCATCTTCGCAGCGTCATCGGCGCGCTGCGGGAGGCGGACGACGCCGGAACCGGGGTCCGCCACCTGCCCTGAACAGGTTCGCCGACCGCAGGGGGGTTGACGCTCACGACGAAATTGTTAACAATCTGGGCTCAGATAATGGCCGCAAAGGAGCGACATGACTGAGAATCCCCAGCATCCTCAGCCTTCATCTCACGGCAAGGAGCTGGTACGGGGCGCCTACGATGTCCACGTCCACATCGCGCCGGACGTGATGCGCCGCCGCATCGACGACCTGACGCTCGCCGAGCGGTTCGCCGAGGCGGGACTGGCGGGCTTCGTACTGAAATCCCACTACACCTCGACGGCCGAACGCGCCGAGGTGGTTCGCAACGCGGGAAGAGGCGCCGAGGCGATCGGCGCGATCACCCTCAACGCCTCCGTCGGCGGCCTCAACCCGATCGCCGTCGAGATCGCGGGAAGGGGCGGGGCGAGGTTCGCCTGGTTGCCCACAGTGGACAGTTCGAACCAGCGACTGTGCCAGGCGAGCGAGCCCGAGGGCGCGACCCCGCCGATGTGGGCGAAAATCCAGGAGGAACTCCGCGAGGCAGGGATGGCGGCCGACCCCGTCGAAGTACTCGACGAGCGCGGCTCCGTGCGCGAGCTGACCAGGCAGATTCTCCGCCTGCTCGCCAAGCACGACATGACGCTGGCGACCGGGCACCTGCACTCCGACGAGATCGCGAAGGTCGTCGTCGCCGCGCGCGAGGAAGGCGTTCGCCGCGTCGTGGTCACCCATCCGGAATTCACCTCCCAGCGGGTCGGCATCGAGCGGCAGCGTGAACTGGCGAGACACGGCGCGCTGCTCGAACGCTGCTTCACCACCCCCTACACCGGAAAAGTCGAATGGGACCTGTGGCTGAGCAACATCCGCGAGGCCGGACCCGAGAACTCGGTTGTCTCCAGTGACCTCGGGCAACCGTTCAACCCGCCCGTCGAAGACGGGCTCGCGCTCGCCGCCGACCGGCTGCTCGCCGGTGGCTTCACCGACGACGAGGTCCGCACCATGATCGTGCACAACAGCAGGTGGCTCGTCGGCGCCGAAGCACTGGCCGACGCACCGAAGAGGGAGACGGCATGAGCACGCGCAAGTTGCTGGTCGTCGGCGCGCACAGTGCCGACTTCGTGTGGCGCGCGGCGGGTGCCGTCGCCACGCACACCGCGGCGGGAGGCGAAGCACTCGTCGTCGCGTTGTCCTACGGCGAGCGCGGCGAATCGGGCGAACTGTGGAAGCGGGAAGGCCAGACCGAGGACAACGTCAAACGGATCCGGCACGAGGAAGCGACGAAGGCCGCGGCGGCCGTCGGCGCGGAATTCCAGGGATTCGATCTCGGCGACTATCCGCTGCGGGTCGACGACGCCGCGATCGAACGGCTCGCCGAACTCATGCGGGACTTCGCTCCCGACGTCGTGCTGACGCATCCGGACAAGGACCCGTTCAACCCCGATCACCCCGTGGCACACGCCGCCGTCGCCCGCGCGCGGCTGCTCACCTCCGGCGCCGGTGTCGCGAGTGGATTCCGCACCGCGCCGCCTTCCGAATTCCTCGTTTTCGAGCCTCATCAGCCGGAGCTGTGCGGGTTCCTGCCCACCGTGTACGTCGACATCACCTCTGTCTTCGACCGGAAGGTGGAGGCGATGTCGCACATGGCGGCTCAGCGTTATCTCCAAGAGTACTACGCGCAGCGCGCCGACCACAGGGGCAACCACGCCCGCAAGGTCACCGGAAACGCGGAGATCCGCCAGGCCGAGGCATTCCAGCGCCTGCTGCCCAACGTCGTGGGTGCGCTGTGAACCCGGCGGTCGCCGAACTGGCCGGGGCCGGAGTCGCCACCGTCTACGAGGCGTACGGAAGGCGCGGGCTGCTCGACGTCGAGTGGCAACCGTTGCTTCCCGGGACGAGGATCGCGGGTCCGGCGAGAATCGCGTTGTGCGGGCAGGACGACAACAGGGCCGTTCACGAGATCATGGCGCGCTTGCTTCCCGGTGAAGTGCTCGTACTGACGATGCCGGAGCCCCGCCCCGTCGCGCTGGTCGGGGACCTGCTCGCGACCCAGGCGAAAAAGCGGGGGGCGGCGGGGATACTCGTCGACGCCGCCGTGCGCGACAGCGCCGACCTCGCGGAAATGGGACTGCCGGTGTGGACACGCTGGCGAAGGGCATTCGGCGCGACCAAGAACACGAGGGGAAGCGTCGACGTTCCGGTCGAGATCGGCGGCACCACGATCGCGCCAGGCGACATCGTCGTACTGGACGACGACGGCGCGACCTCGGTCGCCTCCGCCGACGCCGACACCGCCGTTGCCGCCGTCCGGCAGCGGCTGTCCAAAGAAGACGTACTGAGAAAACGCTGGGAGAACGGCGAACTGAGCTACGACGCGTACGGGATGCGCGCCGAGGACGAGCGGGCACGATGATGAGTACCCTTCTGCAGACAAAGGACCTTGGCATGCGATTCGCCAAGGACGACATGGCCACCGTGGCGTTGCGCGACTTCAGCCTCTCCATCGAGGAAGGCAGCTTCGTGACGCTGCTCGGCAGGAGTGGTTGTGGCAAATCCACTTTGCTCAACCTGCTCGCCGGTCTGACCACGCCGAGCGAAGGCGAGGTTCGTTACCGGGACCGCAAGCTGACCGGACCGGACACCGAGATCGGGTACCTGACCCAGTCCGACACGCTGATGCCGTGGCGGGGTGTGCTGCGCAATGTGGAGATGCCGTTGGAGATCCGCGGCGTCGCGTCGGCGAAACGGCGCGAGATCGCCGCCGAGCTGGTGAACAGGGTCGGGCTCAGCGGCTTCGAGAACCATTACCCTCGCGAGCTTTCCGGCGGTATGCGCAGGAGAGCGAGCCTCGCCCGCATGCTGGCAGGCAATCCCGGAACACTGTTGATGGACGAGCCGTTCGGCGCGCTCGATGCCCAGCTTCGCATGGAACTACAGCAGGAACTGCTGCGGCTGTGGCAGGACGGCGGGCAGACCGTGGTGTTCGTGACCCACGACATCGAAGAGGCGCTGCTGCTCGGCGATCGTGTCGTGGTACTCGGCAAGATCGGCGCGATCCTGCTCGACCGCACTATCGACCTGCCGAGGCCACGCTCGGCCGACACGCTGCGAGTCGACCCCGAATTCGTCTCACTGCACACGGAACTGGCACAAGCGCTACAGGAGGGGGCCCGATGAGCAGCACCGACGAACTGGCCTCCGTCACGCACGACAACGGACCGGTCAGAGTCGCCATCTCCCGTACCTGGTGGCAAAAACACGGAACGTCCACAACGGTCTGGTCGACGCGGGTCGCACTGATCGCGCTCGTGCTGGTGCTGTGGGAGGTCGCCGCCGACAGGTGGATCGACATCACGTTCATCAGCAAGCCCAGCGACATCGGCAGCCGGCTCGGCGAATGGATCGCCGACGGAACACTGTGGCTGCACTCCTGGATCACCATCCAGGAGATCGTGTACGGCTTCCTGCTCGGCGCGGTGACGGGCGCGCTCGCCGGATTCGTGCTGGCTTCGATGACACTGGTCTACCGCGTGCTCGACCCGTTCGTGATGGCGCTCTACTCGATCCCGAAGGTCGCGCTGGCGCCACTTTTCATCGTGTGGTTCGGCATCGACATGCACATGAAGGTGCTGCTCGCCGCCGCGACCGTGTTCTTCCTGGTGTTCCTCAACACCGCGGCCGGAGTGCGCGATGTGGACAGAGGACTCGTCGACGCGGTGCGGCTGATGGGCGGCAACCGCTGGCACATCGCACGCAAGGTGGTGCTGCCCTCCTCGATGACGGGGCTGCTCACCGGGCTCAAGGTCGCCATTCCCTACGCGCTCATCGGTGCGGTGATCGGTGAACTGGTGGCCTCCAACCGGGGCCTCGGCTACCTGATCAACGACGCGGCCGCGCAGTTCGACACGGCGGGCGTCTTCGCGACACTGGTCGTACTGAGCATCGTCGCCGCGCTGCTGAACCTGCTCGTCGGCTTGCTCAGCAAGCGCGTCAACCGATGGAAGCCGATCGATGGCTGAGCGCATCGCCCGCAGGAGCGTCCTCAAAGGACTCGTCGCGGCACCCTTGCTCGGCACGGCACTCGCCGGATGCGCGACACGGCATTCGACGACCCCAGCCGGAACACTCAACATCGGACAGATCAGCGACTCGGTGGCGTTCCTCCCGTTGTACATCGCCGAAACCAAGGGCTTCTTCACCGAAGAAGGACTCACCCTCGGCGAACGGCCTCGGCTGGGTACCGGCGCGAAGGTCGCCGCCGCACTGAAGTCGGGCAGCATCGACCTCGGCGCGGGCGTCATCACCGACGCGTTCAACCTCGCGAGGATCGACGACGGAACGAAGATCGTGTCGAGCCTGGTCACCGAGTACTACGTCGACGTGATCGTCGCGGCGGACTTCGAGGGCCCCGGCGACGACGCCACGATGGAGGACAAGGTCGCCGCGCTCGTCGGAAAGCGGATCGGCATCACCGGTCCCGGCTCCGGCACGGAAGGACTGGTGAACTACCTCTTCAACGCGATCGGCCGCAACGCGGCCATCGACTCGACGCTGGTGAACCTCGGCAGCGCGGCGACGGCGGCGATCGGTGCGCTCAAGTCGGACCGGGTCGACGCGCTGGCCTTCTTTCAGCCCATCGGACAACAGGCAGAGGCCACCGGGACCGGCCGGATCTACCTGTCCCCCGCCAGGGGCGACATTCCGAGCATGCGGGGCGCGCTGCACGGCGTCATGTTCAGCACGTCGAAACTGCTGGAACGCAAGCGGGACGAGGTGGCGGGGTTCAACAGGGCCATCGCCAGGGCGCTCGACGTCATCCACGGCGACCCGGCGCACGCGAGGGAGTTGCTCGGCAAGTACCTCGACAAGTCGAACCCCGAGGCGCTCGACGCGCTGCTGCCCATCCTGCGCGCCGAGATACCCGCCAGCCCCGAGGTCGGGCGGCAAGCGTATGAGACGGCGACGAAATTCCATCTCGACAGCGGGCTGATCGACAAAGCTCCCGGCTACGGCTCGGTCATCCTGGCCTGACCGGCCCGGTCCTCCGGCTCCGCCACCGGAGGACCGGGCTCGTCGGCGAGACTGGACCGGTGCCGGTCCTTGGTCGCCAGCACGCACACGACGGTCAGCAGGCAGCACGCCGCGATCACGGCCGAGATCGCCGGGGTTCCCGCTCCGGCCATGCTCGCGAACACCACGGGACCGACCCCCGCTCCCACTCCGGCGATCTGGTAGCCCAATGACGCTCCGGTATAGCGTGTCCTCGTTCCGAACATCTCGGTGTAGAGGGCGGCCAGCGGGCCGTACATCGCCGGGTGCGCCACCGACTGGCCGAGGACCACCGCGACGGTGAGCAGCACCGCGGAACCGGTGTCGATCAACGGGAACAGCACGAAGGCGACGGCCGCGGTGGCGATCGCGCCGCCGAGCACGACGGGTTTCCTGCCGACCCGGTCGGACAACGCGGAATAGCCGATGATGCCGAGCACGGCGCCCGCCGATGACACGGTGAGCGCGTTGAGCACCGTCTGTCTTTCGAAACCGGCTTCCACGGCGTAGGCGATCACGAACGTGGTCAGCGTTCCCTGTGCGACGAACGCGCCGAAGCCGACTCCCACGGCCAGCAGGAGGTTTCTCGGGTACTTCCGCAGCACCTCCAGCAGTGGCGCCGACCCGCGGGAGGGTTTCGATGCGGCGAACACCGGAGTCTCCTCGACCTTCAGCCGAACGAAAAGGCCGATCGCGAGCAACACGACGCTGAGCAGGAACGGCACCCGCCAGCCCCAGGCGAGGAACTGTTCCTCGGTGGTCACGGCGGCCGCCAGTGTCAGTACCAATGTGGACACCACCATGCCGCTCGGCGCGCCGGCGTTGGTGAAGCTCGCCCACAGCCCTCGCCGGGTCGTGGCGTGCTCGGCCGACATCAGCACGGCGCCGCCCCATTCGCCGCCCACCGCGATCCCCTGCGTGACCCGCAGCAACACCAGCAGGATCGGGGCGAGCGCGCCGATCTGCGCATAGGTGGGCAACAATCCGATGATCGTGCTCGCCACGCCCATCATGGTCATCGTGATGACGAGCATCCGCTTCCGGCCGAGCAGATCGCCGAAGTGTCCGAAGATCACGCCCCCGAGCGGTCGCGCGAGGTAACCGGTGGTGAAGGTGCCGAGGCTTGCGATCGTGCCGACCGCCGGATCGAGGCCCGAGAAGAAGACCTTGTTGAACACCAGCGCCGACGCGGTCGCATAGAGCAGAAAATCGTAGTACTCGATGACGCTGCCGAGATAGCTCGACAACACGGCACGCCGGAGCTGGGTCTTCGAGTGGCTGGGTGGGGAGCTCGCGGAATTCGTCGACATCGCGGTGTCCTGCCTCTTCGCTGGCCGCTTCGCTGGGGTCGGGAAGGTGGCACACTCGACCCTGAAAGTTAAACAGTCTCGTTACGGCAGTCAAGATGTTGCCCACTATTCTTGGGCGGCCCACCGCTGCGCCTGGGGGGCGAGCGTCGGCGAGATCCGCGCTCAGGACGGCGAGATCCGCGTCCGGCAGGGCGAGATCCGCATTCGAGCGCGGGTACCCGCGCGCACGGACGCGACGGCTCCGTTCGTGCGCACGCCCCCTGCCAGATCCCGCGGCCGTCCACGCCCCGAGCGGGCAGCGGGCAGCGGGCAATAGAAGTGCGCACCTGTTGCCGCAGGCGTTCGCGTCGCGACTCGCGAGTGTCCGAAGTGGAAACACGCCGGATACGACCTGGCACCGTGCGTCACCCGGGCACGATGTCCCGGCGCACTGCGCGCTGTCCCGCCAAGCACGGCAGCCCAACGCCGACATCGATCGCATCACAACACGGGATGTGCCGAGCCCACCACTGTCCTCATTCGACTGCTAAGAGTGTCGGCGCGATCACGGAAAGCCAGTCGGCGATCCCTTATCGCCTTACCATGACGGAAATCGGCCGCTGACCGCGAAACTCCTGGTCACGCGGGTTTCCGACCGGGCTCGCCGACTGGATCCGCCCTTGGGCGAACGGTGGGAGAAGCGAACGGCACGGAGCACGCGGCCTCCAGCCGTCACCAGCCGCCACACCCGCGAAGGCGACTGGACGCCGCACGAGTCCGCACCGGCAACACGACCTGATGCAGACTGGCCTCAGCTACGAGCACGGCAGGCACGACCGGCTGGGCGAGCGGGCGACGATGCCAGCACGCCTCGCACCCAAGCCGCGAGCCGCGCGGCGGGGTTCACGAGGTGAACACGGGGTTCGACGTCCCGGGCGCGGATCTCGACCTCCCGAACGCGGATCTCGGCGTCGGGAACGCGGATCTCGGCGACCTGAACGCAGAACTCGCGCGCATGAGCGCCCGGCTCGCGCCTGGACGCGCGTTGGCGATGGCCCCTCCGGATCACCCGGAGCACATGGTCAACCACCCTGCGGCCGATTTCCCTCATCCATCTATACATCGCCGCCGTTCTCACGTAGGTTCGCCGAAACTCAAGCCTGATTCACTCACCGAGAACTCGCTCGGGCCACGTGGCAACCGGAGCACCCGCGACGTTCCGGCCCAGCGATACGCCGAAACCAACCCCAGTTCCACCCACGGCACACATGTGGCCAGACACGAACCAGCCCAGCGACACCAGGAAAGGCAACCGTGGAACAGCTCAGCGACCTCGACCGGCGCATCCTCGCCGCATTGCAGCTTGACGGCCGCAGTTCGTGGGCCGAGGTCGCCCGCCTTTCCGGCACGACGGAAAGCACGGCCGCCCGTCGCGGAGGGCGCATGCTCGACGACGGAACGGTGCGGGTCATCGGGGTGGCCGACCCGCTCGTGTGCGGTCTCGGCCAGCCGGTTCTGGTCAAACTCGGCTGCGCGCCCGGTTCGGTGCGCACGGTCATCGACGTGCTCGCGGCCCGCGCCGACACGAGGTTCCTCGCACTGAGCACGGGCAACTGGGACGTGATCACCGAACTCGTCGTCCCTTCCCAGCAAGCGCTCGCCACCGCGCTGATCGACGACCTCGGTGCCATTCCCGGCGTCCACCGGTCGTCGTCGGCGCTCATCACCAAGACGTTCACGATGCGGCACGACTGGAGCAAACGACTGCTCGGCGAACCCGCCGCCCAGCAACGCTCGGTGCGAACTACCGCCCCCGCGACCCGCGTCGTGCTCGACGACATCGACAGGGGCCTGCTCGCGGCCATCGCCGACGACGGACGGCGGGCCTATCGCGACATCGCCAAGGACCTCACGCTCGGCGAAACCGGTGTGCGGCGCAGGGTGGAACGCCTGCAAGCCACGAGGGCGCTGGTGTTCAGCACGCTCGTCAATCCCGTCGTACTCGGCTTCCACGTCGAATTGCTCGCCTGGCTCAAAGTGGACCTCGCCAGGCTCGACGAGATCGCCCACCTGCTCGCGAGCAGGCCCGAAGTGCGCTACGTGTCGGCGACGGCGGGGTCGGCCGACCTCGTGTGCGAGGTGGTCCTGCCGGAAGCCGCCGACATCCACGCGTTCACCAGCAGGGTACTCGGCGCGCTCCCCGGCGTCGGCTCCGTCGAGATAGGACTGGAGCTGGAGAACCACAAGCGCGCCTACCGTCCCTTCCACCTTGCCGAGCCCCCATCGTGACCACCGCGAAGCCAAGTCAGTCCGACGTCGAAACCGGAGTTGTGTCATGCACCTGACGTATCTCTTGCCAGCACCCATGCACGTGACGGCGCTGGGCGAGACCGAGATGCGCCGCAGGGCCACCCTGCTCGGCGAGTGGTCGCCCGAGGGAACCACCGTCACGGTCTCCGCCGTCGATCGTGGACCGTCCTCCGTGGAATCTGCTTACGAGGAGTATCTCGCCATCCCCGCGATGGGCAGTGCGCTGCGCCGCGCCGAGGACGGCGGAACGGACGCCACCATTCTCGGTTGCTTCGGCGATCCGGGGCTCGACGGGTTGCGCGAGATCGCGCGCAAGCCGGTGGTCGGGCCCGCCGCCTCGGCCATGGCGCTGGCCGCGACGCTCGGTCACCGCTTCTCGATCGTCACGGTCGCCGAGGGGGTACGCCCACTGCTGCGCCGCATCGCATGGGAGACCGGTCTGCTCGACGCGCTCGACGAGGTCCGTTCCGTCGATCTCTCGGTACTCGCGATCAACACCGACAAGGAGGCCGCCTTCGCGTCACTGCGGGACGAATGCGCGAAGCTGATCGCCGACACGGACACCGACACGCTCGTGCTCGGCTGCATGAGCATGGGATTCCTCGGCGCCGCCGAACGGCTCACCACCGAACTCGGGGTGCCGGTGGTGAACCCGATCAGAGCGGCGCTGCACCAAGCACACGCGCTGCACGGCATGGGGCTGTCACACAGCACCCGCGCCTACCGCACTCCCCCCGCGCTCGCCGACGGGGCGGGTGGAGTCGACGCGCTCCTCCGCGTAGCCGAAGGTCCGAAAGAGGTCACCGCATGAGCCGCCGCACGACAGCACGCACCTGGACGGCGAGGCTGCTGGTCATGCCCGCGACCCTGGCCGCCATGGGCATCTTCGCCCCGCACGCCGTCGCCGAGGAGGCGGCCGATCCGGTGCTCGCGGGTGCCGACATCGCGGTGACGATGAACGAGGACGGCAACGACGTCGTCCGCTCGACGTTCACCCTTGCCTCGCCCCTCACCGAGGCCACCCCGGTCAACCTCCTGTTCACCCCGCACAACGGAACCGAACTCGGCGAGCTGACCGGAATATCGGGAATCGGCGACATCGGAACCCTTGACGGGGTCAGGGCCGAGGCAACGCTGCCCGAGGGAACCACCGAGTACACAGTCGAGCAACGTAACGAGCGCGACCCCGCCGCCTACGGTGTGCCGCTCGCGATTCCCGAGATCCCCACGGACAGGGCGGCCAGGATCAGCATCTCGGTGAGCCTTCCCGAGGGGCAACGGCTCGTCGGTGACACGATGCCGACTTTCCACCAGCAGTCAGAAGAAGGCGACCGGATCGTGTTGAGGCACACCAGCAGGTCGCTGCCGTCGGTCACGGTCGCCGAATATGGCACGACCTCGACCGCGTCGCTCG
The DNA here is from genome assembly GCF_002240355.1 of Prauserella marina. Taxonomy (GTDB): domain Bacteria; phylum Actinomycetota; class Actinomycetes; order Mycobacteriales; family Pseudonocardiaceae; genus Prauserella_A; species Prauserella_A marina. The sequence continues at coordinate 2,932,527 of NZ_CP016353.1, read as the reverse complement.
GCACCATCTCGTCCTGGGTGGGCGCGGTAACCCTTGTCGTGGTCGTCGTGTTCTGGCTGATTCACACCTTGCGACAGGAGCGTGCCCGGTCATGACAACACTGGCCTCCGGAACCTGGCTCACGCCGTTCGGCGTGCCCTTCGACACCGCCGTCCTGGCGGGGCTGCTGCTCACCGTGCTGGCGATCGCGCTGGCCGGCCGCCGCCGCAAGAACGACGACACCGAACCGGAAAGCGGTGACCGCTCATGAGCTTCGAAACGGCGTTCATGCTGCTGCTCGGCGGCTTCCTCATCGTGCTCGTTTTCGAGGGGTGGCGTTCGTTCAAGACCAACAAGGGCGAGGCCGACTACTTCGTCGCCGGCAGAAAAGTCGGCGCGTGGACGGGCGGTGCGAGCATCGCCGCGACCCAGATGAGCGCGGGCACCTTCGTTGGCACGGTCGGTATCCACTACCTGACCGGCGCTTCCTTCATGTGGGGCTGGGCGGGAATCTGGGTCGCCTTCCTCATCGCCGCGTTCGTGATCGCGCCGCGACTGCGCCGCTATTCGAGGGAACGCAACGCGCTGACCTTCCCCGACTTCATCGCAGACCGGTTCGGCGGCAAGGTACCGAGGGCGGTCATCTCGATTCTGCTCGTCTTGTCCTACCTGGTGTTCATGTCGGCGCAGTACCAGGCGGGAGGGGTGATCCTCGAAGCGGCCTTCGGGATCCCGTTCTTCTGGGGCGCTGTGATTCTGATGGTGCTGGTGGTCATCTACACCGTCTTCGGCGGCATGACAGCGGTGGTCCGCACCGACTTTTTGCAGCAGATGGCGATGGCGCTCGGGGTCGTGATCGGACTGCCGCTGCTGATCAGCCACGCGGGCGGCATGTCCTCGCTGGCGGCCTCGCTGCCAGCGGTCGCGCCCGAGTTCATCGGCTGGGGCTTCGGCTGGGCCGAGATCAGCAGCTTCTGGCTCGGCTTCGGTTTCGCCGCACTGTGCGCGCCGTACCTGCTGGTTCGGTTCTACTCGATGCCCGACGACCGCACCTGTCGCAGGGCTTCCGGAATCGCGCTGTTCTTCGTGCTGCTGACCGGAATCTGCATCGGCATCGCCGGAATGGTGATGCGCGTGCTGTACCCGAATCTGTCCATATCGGACGCGGCGTCGACGATTCTCGCCTCCGAAGTGCTACCACCGTTCGTCGGCGCGCTGTTGCTCACCGCGGTCATCATGGCCGTGCTGAGCACTGTGGACTCCGTGCTTCTGGTGGCAGGGCCCGCGATCTCCTACGACCTCTACACCGCGCTCCTTCGCCCCGACACCTCGGAGCGGCGCAGGACGATCATCAACCGGTGGGTCACGCTGGTGATCGGCATGCTGCCCGTCCTGCTGACCTTGCAGGAACTGGACATCGTGCAGTTCGTCGTGCTCAGCTACGCGGCGCTGCTCGGCAGCACGGTCACCGCGCCGGTGTTGCTCGGCCTCTACTGGCGCAGGGCGACGAAGGTCGGCGCCGTGTGGTCGATGGTCTCCGGATTCGGCACCTGTCTACTGTGGTATGTCATCGACGGACCGTTCTTCGAACCCGTTGTTCCCGGCGTCGTCGCGGGCTTCGCCGGCATGATCATCGGTTCGCTGCTCAGCAAACCCATGAAGCCAGAGGAACTCACCTCGTTCTTCCCGCTCGATTCCTGGAAACCGGCCAAGACCAGGAAACCAACCGTTGTCAGTGGCTGAACAAGAAAGGAAGGCATAGCGGCATGGTGGAGAAAACCGGCGCGCAGCCCTTGCGCTACCAGGGATACCGCTCGTTCGACGCGCTAGCGCCAGGCGAGGACTACATCGAGTTCACCCTTGCCAAGGAGATCGGCAGGGTGAACTCACGAGGCCCGGAGCTGACCGAAACCCAGCGGGAGCGGGTCGCCCGGCTGCTCGCCGACAACACCGTCATCTCGTTGCACGACCACACGAGCGTCTTCCCTGAGGACATCACCGAGACGTTCTCCTACAACAGGACGGGCCGCCACCACACCGGCTACGAGGGACTGTCCCTTTCCGGGATCGACGCGGTCTTCGAGAACTTCATGGACGGCACCTGCTGCATCACCTCGACCATGGGGTGGAAGTGGGAGGACGTGCTCGTCGATCTCGGCATGCGCTACTCCGACATCGCCAAGCAGGACTTCGTCGTGAAGGCCGAGCGGGTCTCCGACATCGCCAACGCCCGCGCCAACGGGCAGATCGCGCTCGTGCCCTCGCTTGAGGCGGCGACGCCGATCCAGAACGAGGTCGACAGGGTCGACGTGCTGTACGGCTTCGGGGTGCGGCAGATGGGCATCGCCTACAGCGAGTCGAACACCCTCGGCTCCGGACTGCGCGAACGGTACGACGGTGGGCTCACCTATTTCGGCGAGAAGGCCGTGCGGCGGATGAACAAGCTCGGCATCGCCATCGACGTGTCACACTCCGGTGACCGCACCAGCATGGACACGATCAAGGCTTCCACGCAGCCGATCTTCATCACCCACGCCGGTGCGCGCTCGGTGTGGCCGACGCGCAGGATGAAGCCGGACGATGTGATCATCGCCTGCGCGGAACGCGGTGGGGTGATCGGCATCGAGGCGGCGCCGCACACCACGATGAGCCCGAACCACCCCGCGCACAACCTCGACGCGTTCATGGAGCACTTCACCTACTGCGTCGAACTGGTGGGAATCGACCACGTGGCCTTCGGCCCCGACACGTTGTTCGGTGACCACGTCGGCCTGCACGACACCTTCGCGAAGCACCTTTCGATCTCGGCTGCCCACGACGGCCCCGAGTTCGACAAGGTCGACTTCGTCGACGGCATCGAGAACCCCGCCGAGGAGTTCCACCACATCACCGGCTGGCTCGTCGCGCACGACTACTCCGACGACGAGATCGGCAAGGTGCTCGGCGGCAACATCCTGCGAGTGCTCGACCAGGTCTGGTGAGACCCGGCAGCGGGGCGGTTCACCGGAGAACCGCCTCGCTGCCATCCATCCCTCGTACGCGGGCCGTAACCGAGCGCGCGGTCGAGCATGATGTGCGAAAGCCAGGCCAGCGCGGCAGGGAAGAACAGCAACAACGTGGTATGACTGATCGGCAGGGTCGCCGAAAGCACCAGCACGACCGCGGGCGGCGCCCAGTGGTGCAACAGGTTGTAGAGCGGCACGGCCCTGCGGGGCAATTGCCCCTTCTCGGCGGGAGCGCCGATCGCCGCGAAGAAGGCGAGATCGGGCAGGATGAACCCTGCCACGACGAGCGGGACGACGACTCCGCCGTACTTGACGGCCTCGAACACGGCGAACGCCAGCAGGAACAGCCCGAACAACGCGGCGGCGATTCGTCTCATCTCAATTCTCCTTCTCGGACAGTGAGCGCAGTCCGGCTTCGATGATGTCGACGGCCTTGTCGAAACTGGTGTCGAGTTCGGTGGGAAGACCGAACCCGCCCAGTTCTTCCAGTACGACGAAGCCGTGTACGCCGCTGCGAATGAGTCTCGCGGCGTGGATGGCGTCCTCGCCGTCGAGCGCGTAGCCACGCAACACGGCGAGCAGGAGGTCGAGCAGTTCGCCCGACCGCGTCGCGAACTCGGCGCCGAGCGGCGACGTCGCGGGGAACCGGTACTGGGTCGCCGCGTAGCGCCCGGGATTCCGGCGCGCGTAGTCGCGGTAGCAGCGACAGCAGGCGCGCAGCGCGTCCCTGCCCGCGAGGCCGACCGCCGCGTCCCTGATCGCGTCGGCGAGCTCGGTCGCCCCCAGCACGCCGAGCCTGCACCGCAACTCGTCGAGCCCCCCGACATGCTTGTACAGCGAGGGAACCCGCACTCCGACGCGGGCGGCGACCTTCGCGAGCGACAGCGCGCCGAAACCGTCGGTGTCGGCGATGTCGGCTGCCGCCGACACCAGCTGGGCCGTGGTCAGTCCCCTTCTCGGCATCAGGCCAGCACCTTTCGCAGGAACGGCAGTACCACGGCGGCGGTTTCGCCGGGTGCCTCGGCAGCGGGGTAGTGACCGCAGCCCTTGATCATGGCCACCGCGCCGTCAGGGACGAGGGCGGCGACCGCGTCGGCCTCGGCGACCGGATCGGGAAAGTCGGGATCGGCGCCACCCATGACGACCAGCACGGGGCACCGCACGCGCGGCGCGGCCGCCTCGCCGGGCGACTGATCGGCAGCGAGCATCGCCCGTAATGCCGCCATGTGCCCTGGTCTGCGCAGGCTCGCGGCGAGAGCCTTCCTCGCCGAGGCGAAGTCGGCGGGTTTTCCTCCGGTGAACAGCGAGGCCCAGTAGGCGACCCACGCGAAGGGGAACCTGCCGACCACGCCGAGCGCGACCCGCACGAGGAGCCGCTGCCGAGGCTGTCGCCGCGCGAACGGTGCGGTCAGCACGAGCCCGGCGAACGCCTCCCCCGCCTCGGCCGCCGCGACCAGCGAAGCACCTCCCGTGTAGGAGTTGCCGACCAAGACGACCGGCCCCGCGCCCAGGTGCCTGACGAGCGCCAGCACGTCCGAGGCGACCGCGGTCGTCGAATAGTCCGGCCAGTCCGCGCTCGACTCCCCCGCTCCGCGCAGGTCCATGGTCACCACGCGGTGGCCGGCGCGGGTGAGCAACGGCCGCAGGTGCCGGTATACGCCCCGGATGTCGCCGAGTCCCGGCACGCACACCACCACCGGACGCCCGGGTGTGTCGTGGCTGTCGGCCGTGTCGTCGAAGGCGACGCGGCCATGCGCGAGGTCGAGATAGCGGGTCGGCGGCGTGGTCATCGAAGACTCCTTGGGCTAGCTTTAATAGCCCTAAAGCTAATAGCATTAGCTTCAAGGCTCAAGCCCGGCCCGCGAGATTGCTCCGTTCAGTCCAGCGAGCGTCCGGTTCAGCCCGCGGCGCGCTCCAGGGCCCTCGCGGTGAGCACCCTCGCGAGATGCCTGCGGTACTCGGTGCTCGCGTGGGGCTCCTCGACCGGGCTGGTGCCCTCCGCGGCCAGCGCGGCCGCGTCGGCCAGGCTCGCGCCCTCGGCGAGCGCTCGCTCCGTCGCGGTCGCCCTCACCGGTGTGCCCGCCATGTTGATCAAGCTCACCGATGTCCCGGTCACCGCGACCCCGACGATCGCCCAGTCGATGGCCCTCCTGCGGAACTTCTCGAACCCCCAGCCGGTTCCGGCCCTCGCGGGAACCCTGATCTCGGTCAGCAGTTCGTCGGGTTCGAGCGGAGTCGTGAAGGGACCCAGGAAGAACTCCGCCGCCGGGATCTCGCGCCGCCCTTGCGGTCCCGAGACGACGAGCGCCCCATCACAGGCCAGCACGGCCGCGGAAAGATCGGCGGCGGGGTCGGCGTGCACCAGCGAGCCGCCGATCGTCCCGCGATGCCGGACCTGCTGGTCACCCACCTCTCCCGCCACGTGCGCGAGCAGCGGGGCGTGCTCGGCGAGCACCGGATCGCCGTGCAGGTCGTGAAAGCGAGACAGCGCGCCGATCACGATGTCGCCGCCCTCCTGGCGCACCTGGCGGAGACCGTCGAGTGGCGTGATGTCGACAAGCACCCCGGGCGCGGCGAGGCGCAGCTTCATCAACGGCAGCAGCGAATGCCCGCCCGCGAGCACCTTCGCCTCGTCGCCATACTGCCCGAGCATCGCGACCGCCTCGTCGACACTGGCCGCCCGAAGGTAGGTGAACCGGGCGGGAATCACCTGCCCACCTCCTGTCCCGACGCGTCGACGACGGCGTTGACGATGTTGTGGTAACCGGTGCACCGGCACAGGTTTCCTTCGAGCCCGTGGCGGACCTCCTCGCGCGTCGGCTTCGGATTGTGCGCGAGCAGCGACACCGAAGCCATGATCATCCCCGGGGTGCAGAACCCGCATTGCAGGCCGTGCTGATCCCGGAAGGCGCGCTGAACGGGATGCAGCTCACCCTCGCCGGACAGCCCTTCCAGAGTGGTGACCGCGTGCCCGTCCGCCTGCGCGGCGAGTATCGTGCAGGATTTCACCGACTCGCCGTCGAGCAGCACCGTGCACGCCCCGCACGAGGTGGTGTCGCAGCCGACATTGGTCGCCGTCAGCCCGGCGTTGTCCCTGATGAAGTGCACGAGCAGGGTGCGGTCCTCGACCTCGTCGGACACCTCGCTGCCGTTGACCTCGATGGTGACCTTCACTCAGCTCTCCTTCCTCGCGCGGGCAAGGGCCTGCCACACGCGCAGCGGCGTCGTCGGCATGTCCAGGTGGCGAACTCCCAGGTGCGACAGCGCGTCCACCACCGCGTTGTGCACCGCGGGGGTGGAGCCGATCGTGGCCGCCTCCCCGATTCCCTTGACCCCCAACGGGTTGCGGGTCGTCGGCGTCTCCATGTCCACCAGTTCGAAGTCGGGCAGCTCGGTGGCGCTGATGAAGGAGTAGTCGGCGAGCGTCGCCGTGGTCGGGTTTCCGTCCTCGTCGTAGCTCATCACCTCCAGCAGTGCCTGCGCCGAGCCCTGACCGAGGCCGCCGTGCCGCTGGCCCTCGAAGGCGAGCGGGTTGACGACCGGACCGGCGTCGTCGAGCGCCACGAGCCGCCGCAGCTCCACCTTCCCGGTCTGGGTGTCGACCTCGACGACGGCCAGATGCGCGCCGAAGGGGAACGTCGGCGTCCCTTCGGAGAACCAGACGCCGGCCGACAACGCGTCGTCGCCAGCGTGCTCGGCGAGCCGGGCCCACGTGATCGCCGGTCCGGCAGGGGCGCCGCGCACCCGCCACTGCCCGTTTTCCCTGTCCAGTTCGATGTCGTCCGGAGCGGCCTCCACCAGCTCCGCCGCCAGCCCGGCGGCCCTCGCGAGCACCTCGTCGGCGGCCTGCCTGACCGCGGAACCGCCGAGCTGCAACGACCGGGAGCCGAACGTGCCGATTCCTCTCGGCACCTCGTCGGTGTCGCCGTGCCGCACGGTGATGCGGTCCATCGGAACCCCGAGCTGATCGGACAACAACATCGCCAGCGACGTCGCAAGGCCCTGCCCGTGAGGCGAACTCCCCGTGTAGGCCGTGACGCTGCCGTCCCGATGGATGTCGATCCGGCCGCTTTCGCCTCCGGCGTCGCCGCCGGTGATCTCCACGTAGGCCGCGATGCCGAGCCCGAGCGCTATCACCTCGCCAGCCGAACGCCTCGCGGCCTGCTCGGCTCTCAGCTCGTCGTAGCCCGCGGCGGCGAGCACCTTGTCGAGCGCGGCGGCGTACTCACCGCTGTCGTAGGTGGCTCCGGTCGGGGTGCGGTAGGGAAACTGGTCGGGCCGGATGAAGTTGACGCGGCGCACCTCGGCCGGATCCATGCCGATCTCGGCCGCGAACAGATCCATACCGCGCTCGATGGCCGCCGTCGCCTCCGGCCTTCCCGCGCCCCGGTAGGCAGCGACCGGTGTCGTCGTCGTGACCACTCCTCTGCTTCCCGTCTCGACGCGGGGAAACCGGTAGACGCCGGGGGCCATCAGTTCGGTCAGCGTCGGCAGGAACAGCGCGCGAGGGTAGGCACCGGCGTCCTGCACGACGTCGAGCCGCACGACCTCGACGGTTCCGTCCCGCCGTCCGCCGATGGTCACCGTGTTGCGCTGCGCCCTGCCGTGAGTCATCGCGGTGAGGTTCTCGCTGCGGGTCTCGGCCCAGCGCACCGGTCTTCCGGCCGCCCTCGACGCCCACGCGAGCAGCACCGCCTCCGGGTCGGCGCCGATCTTGGCGCCGAAGCCACCTCCCACGTCGGGCGCCACGATCCGCACCTCGTCCTCGCCGATGCCAAGGGCCGCGGCGACGGACATCCTCGCGATCTGCGGGTTCTGCGTCGACAGCCAGCAGGTGAGCCGCCCTTCGGCAGTCCAAGCGCAGGCGGAGCCCCGCGCCTCCAGCGGCGCTGGAGCGACTCGCTGGTTGACGATCGTCTGCTCGACGACGACCTCGCAGCCGTCGAAGGCGTTGTCGTCGAAGCCGTCCGGAGCGAGGCCGTTGGCCTGGGCGACGTTGCCGTCGAGTTCGGCGTGTACGACGGTCTCACCAGCGAGCGCGGCCTCGATGCTCGCCACAGCCGGAAGCGGGTCGTAGTCGACGTCGACCAGCTCCGCGGCGTCGGCGAGCTGGTAACGCCGCTCGGTCAGCACCAGTGCCACCGGCTCGCCGACATACCGCACGACCCCGTCGGCCAGCCATGGCTGCGGAACCGGCCCCGCGGGCTGGGCAGGCAGATCGACGTCGCTCGCCGTGAACACGGCGAGCACCCCCGGCGCGGCAAGCGCCGCCGACGTGTCGATGCCGGTGATGCGCGCGTGGGCGAGCGGGCTACGCACGAACACCGCGTGCGCGGCCCCGGCGAGCGCCTCCTCCCGCAGATCCTCGACGTAAGTGCCACCGGCGGTGATCAGCGTGCCGTCCTCGACCCTGACCACTCTGGTGCCGACGATGCTCATCCGGGCTCCCTTCGGCTCTCGCTGCGATCATGCCCCTCCACGCCCCCGCGCGTCGCGGATCGGAGCCCGGGTTTCCGTTGAGCGGAAGGGGAATCACCGGGTGGAGCCATGTTCGAGCCCGCGGCGGCGCGAAAATTCCGGTCGCCGTCGAGGCACCGAACGCGCGCACGTCGCCCGCCGAAGCACTGCCACGGCGAACGGGGCACTGTTCCGGCACCGTCTAGTCCACTGTGGACTCAGCGGAACGCGCGCGGTAACGGACCCAGAAGTCCGAGATGACCGCCGGACGGACCACGTCCGGCCGCTCGGCGATGATGGCCACGCGTCCCGTGCTCGATCGGCCGCCCAGGCCATGTTCGGCAGCGACGGCACGAGTACCGCCAAACGCGTCAAGGCACTCGCCGCAACGGTAGCGATCCCGCGCGGCACCGTCCCGCGCCGGGATGCTGGTGGCCCCGGTGTTCGGGCGGCCTCGGGTGCAGCACGCGTCGTTGAAGCTCCCTTTGCCGGGAATCTCGTTCACGCGGTCGGAGCAGGCGGCACCGCCATCGCGCAGCGGTCATGGAGCACGCACGCCGCCTTCTGCATGCGCGCGAGCTGATCCGCCAGCGCCCTTCCCTCCGGCACGGACCCGGTCACGGGGTGGAACATCGGCAGGTCGCCCCGCTGCCGCCACACCGCGAACGCCCGGTCCTCCGTGGCCGCGAGCACCAGCCGGATCTCGGCACTGTCGGGAACATCGGCCAGCGTCCGCCCCGTCGCATGCAGCTTCGCCAGTTCCTCCGGCGGATAGTCGACGTTGTGATATGCCTCGACGACGGCCAGATGCGCCAGCGGTTTGCTCGGGTAGGCGACGCGCCACACCCTGTCGTTCAGCGGCTGCCTTCCGGCGGCCCGCTCCATCAGATCGGCGAAGGCCACGAGGCTTCCCTTCTCCGAATCGGCGGCAGGCAACCGGATCGGCCCGACGTCGATGGGCGCCGGCTCGCCCGGTGGCAAGGCGAGCACCGAGTCCCGCACGCACACCCGGTACAGCACGGGCGCCGTCAGATGCCAGCCCTCCGCCTGGTGTTGCCTTTCGACGGCGGCCATGATGTCGACCAGCAGCCCGCGAGCTCCCCGCTGGCCGTGCTCGCTCACCGGAACCCCGGGAGGAGCGGCTCGCTCCGCCCGCATCGTGCCTTTCGGCCCCAGCCGTGCCCGATATCTCATATCGCGCATTCCTCCCTCACTGTCCGTTGTGGACATGGGTGTCGGCGGCGCACGCTCAGCCGGTCGCCTCGCCCGGCATCCATGAGCGCTCGCGCCGCCCGCGACCCACGGCTCCCACACGCCCGCCCTGTTTTCCCGCCATAACCACGGCGAGTGTGGGGATACGACGCGCACGAAGGCAGTGCATCCGTATCCCTGCGAATGCCGTGGCAACGTCGACCGCCCCGGGGTCTTGGCGGGGCGACGGCCCGCACTCCATGTGTCGCCACGGGCAGCCCGGACTACCCTGCCACGGAAAGGGAGTCCTGTCCGCTGTCTCGGCCATGCTTCGCCTGGATGAGGGAACGCGGCACCCCGTTCATCCGGGTCGCGCAACGACCTCGGCAGGCATTTTCTCCTGACACCGAGCGGAAAGCCACTGGACTGAGCGGGCGCTAAGTTTGCTCCGTTCGGCCGATCCAGCGTTCAGATAATGAAAAACGCCCACTGGAGACCGCCAGTAGCGACCCCTATTCTTCCCGTGCCGTGGTGACACTGCTCCTCCACCAGTGTGACCACCGTGATTCGGTCGGCCGGTTCCCCGGGGGTACCGGTCGGCCTCAGCTGCTTGCCCAGTGCATGTCAGGTGAAAAACCGCCGCCGTTCGCCAGCCGCCAATTCCGCCGAAACGCCCTTATAGTGCACTATCGAGCACCCGTCGGCCGGGAAGGTACCTGTGCAGAAGCGGCCATGGCACGACCCCGAGCACGTCGTGACCGTCGCGTTGCCCGTGCTCACCTTGCGGGTCGCGAGCGAGAGCACCTGGCCCAAGGACGACCCGCGACAGTGGGAAAGGGTGCGCGGCAACAGCTACCGCCGCAGAGCGGGACCGCAATGGGTGCTGCGGGTGTCTCGGCGCGATCTGGCGGCGCTGGAACAGTACCTCCGCAAGGAGGTTGCCGAACTGGAGTCGGTGACCTTTCCCCGGCTGGGCTGGGACCGGTACGCGATCTTGCGCGCCTGCCGGACCGCGATCGACCGGATCCACGAGTTCGCCTGGCAGGAGGACTGACCCGCCGCGAGTCCCCCGCCCAGGGCGCCGAGATCCGCACTCGTGCGCGCGAGATCCGCGCTCGGAACGCGTCGAGCGGTGTGAGAAAGCCGCCGGGTGAGGTACCCTGCCCGCTGGCACGACTCTCGATGTCACCGTCGATGGCCCCGGGTGCGCCGCGAAGCACCCACATCCATGATCACCGAGTCTGATCAGCACGTCGCGGGAAACCCCGCACGATCGACCGAAGGGCGGCCCGCGCCGCGAATCGGCACGCGAGGGGAGGCGATCTCCCCCGCCAGGTGAGCGGGCCGCGCCGGAACGCCATCCGGCCTCGCACCCGCTCCGAGATCGCGGCGAACCGCCGACGGCGAACCCACCGGTGCTGGGGGCATCTCGTCGCGGCACCGTTGTGGCCGCTGCACGGCGCCAACCTCGGTACCCTCCTGCGAACCTGTGACGCCGTCGGCGCATGCCTCGCCGTCCCCCGGTTTCCCTGGGTTCCGGAGGCACTCGCACGCGGAAACACCCTGCGCAAGCCCACCTGCGTGCACACGACCGGCGACCCGGCGGGATGGCTGGCGGGACGACGCGAAGCGGGCTGGCGGCTCATCGGTGTCGAACTGGCCGACGAAGCCACCCGGCTCGGCGACCTTCCCGCGGCCCGCACGCCGACGGTCGCGGTACTGGGGCACGAACAGGACGGCATTCCCGCCGAAGCGCTCGACCTGCTCGACGGGGCCGTCGAAATACCGATGGTGGGCCACGGTCAATCGCTCAACGTCGCGGTCGCCGGATCACTCGTGCTCTACAAACTGGCCGGACTCATGTAGCAGGGCCTCGCTCCGCCGCTTTCTCAAGGCCGTCGAGCACCAGCACGAGACCGGCCTCGAACGCCTGCCGTCCTTCGCGCTCAAGGTAGGACCCCTCCGAATCGTGGTCGACGTCGAAGGCGCCCTCGCTCGCCAGTTTGGCGACGACGGGGAACCGCGCCTCGAAGTCGGGCGCGACCTCGTCCAGCATCGCCGATCTCGGAAACCACCAGTCCTCATCGGACACTCCGGTGAGCTGTCCGGCCTGGCGCGCCTCGGCGACGTTGCGGGCGGCTCCCTTGACGAAGTGGAACAGCACTCCGATGGTCGGCGGTATCCGCCTGGCCGCCATCCCGGTCTCGGTGACGATGCCGAGCACCGCATCGAGGCCCGCGTACTCGTGCGGGCCGAGCACCGGCCTCGCCTGGGACACCTGCAACACCCACGGATGGCGAAGGTAGAACCGCCACAGGTCCTCGGCCCACTCGGTGAGCGCCGCGCGCCAGCCCGCCCCGGTGTCGTAGCGAACGGGAAGTTCGGCGTGCACGGAGTCGTACATGAGGTCGAGCAGTTCGGTCTTGCTCGGCACGTAGGTGTAGAGCGCCATGGCCGTGCGGCCAAGCGACTCCCCCACCGACCTCATCGACAGCGCGGGAAGTCCGCGCTCGTCGGCGAGTGAAATGGCGGTCTCCACGATCAGGTCGACGCTGAGTCCCGGCTTCGGTCCCGGCCCCTTCTTGATCCGATCGCCGGATTTTTCCCTCCACAGCAACGACATCGACCGCCGAGGGTCCCCCTGTGCCGCGAAGACGACCACCTGAGACACCATCCCTTTATGCTGTAAAGTATCCTGCCCTCTGACATCTTTTTACACCATAAACTACCGGGGGTAACGCATGGGCTCTTCACCGCAGCCTGCCGCGGACAGCCATGACCTCATCGAGGTCAGAGGAGCGAGGGAGAACAACCTGGCCGACATCTCCCTCGACATCCCCAAACGCCGTCTCACCGTGTTCACCGGCGTCTCCGGATCAGGGAAGTCCTCGCTCGTCTTCGGCACCATCGCCGCCGAGTCCCAGCGGCTGATCAACGAGACGTACACGGCCTTCATCCAGTCGTTCATGCCGAGCCTCGGGCGGCCCGACGTCGACGCGCTCCGCAATCTCAGCGCGGCCATCGTCGTCGACCAGGAGCGGATGGGCGCCAATTCCCGGTCGACGGTCGGCACGGCCACCGACGCGCACACCATGCTGCGCATCATCTTCAGCCGCGTCGGCGTCCCGCACGTCGGTACCTCGACCGCCTTCAGCTTCAACAGCACCGAAGGCATGTGCACCGAATGCGAAGGGCTCGGCCAGGCGACCGACATCGACCTCACACACGTCGTCGATGTCGAACGCTCGCTCAACGAGGGCGCCGTCCTCGCCCCCAACTTCGCGGTGGGTTCGTGGTACCTGCAAGTGCTCGCCGGATCGGGCCTCGTGGACCCCGACCTCCCGCTCAAGGACTACACCGACACCCAGTGGGACGACCTGCTGTACAAGCCGACCACGAAGATCAAACAGGGCGGCAGCACGATCACCTACGAGGGACTGATGGTCAAGGTGCGGCGGCTCTACCTCGGCAAGGATCGCGAGTCGATGCAGAGCCACATCCGCGCCTTCGTCGACAAGGCGGTCACGTTCACCACCTGCAAGATGTGCGGCGGCAGCAGGCTCAACGAGGCTGCGCTGTCGGCGAAGATCCACGGGCGCAACATCGCCGACTGCGCCGCCATGCAGATCAGCGACCTCGCCGTGTTCGTCAAGGGCATTTCCGAACCGTCGGTGGCCCCGCTCGCCGCGACGTTGAGCGAGACCCTCGACTCGCTCGTCGAGATCGGACTCGGCTACCTGAGTCTCGACCGCGAGTCCGGAACCCTCTCCGGAGGGGAGGCGCAACGGGTCAAGATGGTGCGCCACCTCGGATCCAGTCTCACCGACGTCACCTACGTCTTCGACGAGCCGACCGTCGGACTGCACCCGCACGACATCCAGCGTATGAACGACCTGCTGCTTCGCTTGCGGGACAAGGGAAACACCGTCCTCGTCGTCGAACACAAACCGGAAACCGTCGCCATCGCCGACCACGTCGTCGACCTCGGCCCCGGAGCGGGCTCGGCCGGCGGAACACTGTGCTACGCGGGCGATGTGGCCGGGCTGCGCGCGTCGGGCACGCTCACCGGAAGGCACCTCGGGCACAGGGCTTCGCCGCGCGCGCGGCCGAGAACTCCCGCCGCGTGGCTGCCCATCACCGGAGCAACGCTGCACAATCTCAAGGACGTGAACGTCGACATCCCGCTCGGCGTTCTCACGGTCGTCACCGGCGTCGCGGGATCGGGCAAGAGTTCGCTCATCCACGGTTCGCTGTCCCCACGGGACGGGGTCGTCGTGGTCGACCAGTCGGCGATCAGGGGATCGCGGCGCAGCAACCCGGCGACCTACACCGGGCTGCTCGATCCCATCCGGTCGGCGTTCGCGAAGGCCAACGGTGTCAAGCCGGGATTGTTCAGCGCCAACTCCGAAGGCGCGTGCCCCAACTGCAAAGGCATCGGCCTCGTCTACACCGACCTGGCGATGATGGCAGGCGTGGCGACCGTGTGCGAGGAATGCGCCGGTAACCGATTCATCCCCGAGGTGCTGACGTATACGTTGCGGGGCAAGAACATCAGCGAAATTCTCGGCATGTCCATCGGCCGGGCCCGCGAGTTCTTCCCCGACGGGCAGGCCGGCGTGATCCTGAACCGGCTCGTCGACGTCGGGCTCGGTTATCTCGGCCTTGGGCAGCCGTTGACCACCCTGTCCGGCGGCGAGCGCCAGCGGCTCAAGCTCGCGATCCGGATGGCGGAGAAGGCGGCGACCTATGTGCTGGACGAGCCGACCACCGGCCTGCATCTGGCCGACGTGGACCAGTTGCTCGGCCTGCTCGACCGGCTCGTCGACGACGGCAACACCGTCGTGGTGATCGAGCACCACCAGGCGGTGATGGCTCACGCGGACTGGATCATCGACCTCGGTCCCGGTGCCGGGCAGGACGGTGGGCAGGTGGTGTTCACGGGGACGCCGGCAGAGCTGGTCGCGGGCGCGGACACCCTCACGGCCCGTCACCTCAGGGAGTACGTGGGCACCGACTGACCTCAGGGCGTGGGCAGGCGGGTGCCTGCCCACGCCCTGAGGGCGGGCGGCTGCCGGACGGTGACCGAACCCGGGTACGCGCAACAGGCCCCGCACAGCTTTTGACGCCGCGGCCTCGTTCGGCAGACGGTGGCGGCCCGGCGCCGTCGTCCCGCGCGCTAGCGCAGTTTGTCGGCGTTGCCGGCGATGAACTCCGCGAACGTCGTCCCTCCGCGGCCGTTGATCCGCTCGAAGGTCGGCAGCGCGACCTCCGGGTGCTCGGTGAACCGCGCGTCGAGGTCGAGCATCCAATCGGCGGCCTCACCCCAGCCCGCGTCGTACATCTCCTTGTACGCCTCTTCCCTGGTTTGCTCGACGAACCGGATGTCCCTGCCGATCACCTCGCCGATGATCCGCACCATGTCGGTCCGCTTGAGGCTTTCGGGACCGGTCAGCATGTACTTCTTGCCGTGATGACCGTCTTCCAGCAGCGTGGCCGCCGCCGTGGCGGCAATATCGCCGAGGTCGATCGGTGCATAGGTAGCGGCGCCGTAGGCCCCCTTCACCGCACCGTCGCCCTTGATCTGGTCAGCCCAGTCCAATGAATTGATGAAGAACTGACCGACGCGCAGGCACGTCCATTCGAGACCGGAGTTCTCTACCGCCTTTTCGATCGCGTGATAGTGCCACTCGCTCTCGTCGCGTTCAGCCTCCCTGTCGGCATCGATCTGGGACAGCGCCACAATCCGGCGCACACCCGCCCTTTTCGCCATGTCGACGACATCGTGCACGGTGCCGGGCAGCGGTGCGAGGTACATCCGCTCGACGCCTTCGAGCGCCGGTGGCAAGGTGTCCAACTCGCCGAGGTAACCCTCGATCACCTCGACGTCCGCGGGAAGTGCGGCCTTCCTCGGGTTCTTGGTCAATGCCCTGACGGGCGCTCCCGCTGCCCTGAGCCGGTCGACTACCAGCCGACCTACGCTGCCCGTAGCACCGGTAACGAGAAATGTCATGCCGTGGAGCCCCTTCAGTTCGATACCCGTACGGAATCGAGGGTACGAACCTTCACAGGCTCCCCGCATATTCCTCGCTTTATGATCTGAATCATGCGCATTTCTATGTGCGCGTCGAACCGATTTCCGGTACTGCTCGCCGGTGATCCGCAATTCGGGTCGGGTGGGCCGAAGGCCGGGTTTCAGCCACGCGCGAGGGACAATCCACGCATCGTCCACAAGTCAGGAAACCTCCACGCGCCGCGGCAGCCTGCTCCATCGCGGGCCGGCGGCGCGTCACCGGTCGAGCGGGATCGCGATGCGGGCCTGCCGGTCCTCGACGCCCGGTGTCGCGCACGGCGCCGACAGCACCGCGCCGTCGAGGTCACCGGGTTCGGCCAGCCCCACGGTCGCCGAGGTGACGACCAGCCGCTCGCCGGTGAGGCACACACTCGTCGGCTGCGTCACCGGGACCGGCAGCCGCTCGGCCAGTTCACCGTCCGGCGCGTACCTGCGTACTTCGCCGCCACCCCACATCGCCGACCACAGGAATCCCTCCGCGTCGACGGTCATCCCGTCCGGGCTGGCGCCCTCGACCGTCGCGAAGACCTCGCGCTCCCCCGGATCCCCGGTGTCCGGGTCCACCGCGAACCGGTAGATGATCCCCTCGGCGCTGTCGGCCAGGTACATCGTCGCGCCGTCGGCGGTGAACGCGGGCCCGTTGGGCACGGTGTACCCGTCCAGCACCCGGCGAACCGTCCCTTCGGTGCCGACCCGGTACACCGACCCCGCGCCGGAGGTGCCGTCGCAGGCCATGCTGCCGGCCCAGAACCTGCCGCCGGGATCGGCGACCCCGTCGTTCATCCGCATCGGTGTGGTGGCACCGTCCTCGGGCCGCGCGAGCCAGCGCACTGTCCCGTTTTCGCCGAGCACGGCGATTCCGGTGCCAGCCGCCGCGATCCACCCGCCACCGGCGAGCTTCGCGACGGCGCCGAGTGGTTCCTCAAGCGACACCAGCAACCGTGGCCCGGCCGCACCATCGCCCGGCAGTTCGAACAACCGCCCGCTCAGAATGTCCACAACGGACAGGCGGCCGTCGAATACGCGCGCGCCTTCGCCAAGTTCGAACCGCTGCCCCGGCCACGCCGTCCACGGCACCCGTTCGGTCATCGCAACGCCACTCCCTCGGTCATCGTCAGCAGCCCCAGTTCGGCACGGGTCGGCAGGCCCTCCCAGTCACCGGAGGTGGCGACCGCGAACGCGCCGCAGGCGTTGCCGCGGGCCAGCCGCTCCGGCACGGCCAGACCGTCGAGCAGAGCCGAAAGGTAGCCGCTGGTGAAGGCGTCACCGGCGCCGACGGAGTCCACAACGGCGACCCGATGACCCCGCGCGCTCCACGCGCCCTCGGCCGTGCGTGCCGAAGCACCCGCCGCGCCCTGCTTGATCACCACCTCGCCGACTCCGGAGGCCAGCAGCCGTTCGACGCCGCCGACCAGATCGAGTTCTTCCTCGGAGCCGATCACCACGCCCGCCCTGTGCGCCAGCGGGGTCAGCACTTCCGCCGCCTGCTCCGCGCTCCATAGCCGCGACCGGAAGTTGACGTCGACACTCACCGTCGCGCCCAGGTTTCCGGCCCTGTCGATCGCGGCATCGACGGCGGCCCGAGGCCCTTCCCCTAGCGCGGGGGTGATCCCGGTGAGGTGCACCAGCCTCGGTGCCTCGGACAGCGCCGCGTTCACGTCGGCCTCGGTCAGCAGGGAGCCCGCGGAGTTCGTGCGGTAGTACTGCACCCTGGTGACATCGGGAAGCCGCTGCTCGAACAGGATCAGTCCGGTCGGAGCGTCTTCGTATTCCACAGTGGACACGTCGACGCCTTCGGCGCGCAGGGTGCGCAGCACCAGCTCGCCCGGTTCGTCCCTGCCGACCCTGCTCGCCCAGCGCGTGGAGTGGCCGAGCCTGCTCAGCCCGATGGCCACCGTCGACTCCGCGCCCGCGATGGAGGCCCGCAGCGTGGTTCCCAATCGCAGCAGACCTTCCGCCCGCATGGCGACCATGGTCTCGCCGAGGGTGACGACCTCAGCCACGGGCCACCGCCACGAACTCGGCCGCCCTGCGCCGCAGCCCGTCGAGGTCCCCACCGTTCGGGGCGTCGCCAGCCAGCGGGCTACCAACGCCGACGGCGAGCGCGCCCGCCGCGAGGTAGGCGCGCAGGTCGTCGAGACCGACGCCGCCGACTGGCACCATCGGCACGTGGGGGAACGGGTCGCGCAGCGCCTTGAGGTAACCCGGGCCGAGTTCGCCCGCTGGGAACAGTTTCACCGCCGTCGCGCCCGCACGATGCGCGGCGAGCACTTCGGTGGGTGTCATCGCCCCCGCCAGCACGGGCATCCCCAGTTTCAGTGCCGCGTCGACCCCCTCGCCGAGCGCGGGGGTGACCGCGAAGGTCGCGCCCGCCTCGCGCGCGTCCCGAGCGTCGCGTTCGGTGAGCACGGTGCCCGCTCCGATGTGCGCGCCGGAGCCGAGCCTCGCTGCGATCCGTGCCAGCACATCCAGCGCGTCCGCCGAGGTGAGCGACACCTCCAGCAACCGAACGCCGGACTCGACCAGCACCTCGGCTGTGCGCTCGCACGCCGAGGGGTCGTCGCCCCGGATGATCGCCATCAGCCGGTACTCGGCCAGCAGTCCGCTCAAATCCATGTCGCCTCCGGTCACCATTCCGCGAACGATCCGTCGTCGTGCCGCCACACCGGCGGCCGCCACCTGTGCCCCGCGCGGTCGGCCTCGCGCACGGCGTTCTCGTCGATGTCGACCCCGAGTCCCGGAGCTTCCCAGCGGCGGATCGCGCCGCCGGGGAAGGCGAACGGAGCCCGGTCGAGTACGTAGTCGAGCAGTTCGGCTCCGGTGTTGTAGTGGATGCCGATGCTCTGTTCCTGGATCAGGAAGTTCGGTGTCGCGAACGCGACCTGAAGGCTCGCCGCGAGCGCGAGCGGGCCGAGCGGGCAATGCGGGGCCAGCAGCGCGTCGAAGGTCTCCGCGAGCGCGCCGATGCGGCGCACCTCGGAGATGCCGCCCGCGTGCGAGAGGTCCGGTTGCGCGACCGCGATCCCCGCCTGCAGCGCGGGAAGGAAGTCGGTGCGCGAGTAGAGCCGTTCACCACAGGCGACCGGAACAGGGCTCACGGAAACCACGTCGCAGAGCCGGTGCGTGTACTCGGGCAGCACGGGTTCCTCGACGAACAGCGGATGCAGCGGGGCGAGTTCGGGGATCACCCTGCGCGCGGCGGCCACCCCGAACCGGCCGTGGAAATCGACGGCGACGTCCCGCTCGTCACCGAGAACGTCGCGCACGGCGGCGAGCCTGGCGACCACACCGTCGACCTCGTGCTTGCCAGGCAGCCTGCCGATCCTGCCGGCGGCGTTCATCTTCACGGCGGTGAGCCCCGAGGCCACCTGCTCGGCGGCGGCCTCGGCGACGGCCGACGGTTCGTCACCGCCGATCCAGCCGTAGACACGAACCTCGTCCCGTACCGCGCCGCCGAGCAACTGGTGCACGGGCGCCCCGAGCGACTTGCCGAGAATGTCCCACAGCGCCTGGTCGAGTCCGGCGACGGCGCTGGAGAGCACCGGGCCGCCCCGGTAGAACACGGCCTTGGTCATCAGCTGCCACAGGTCCTCGACGCGCAGGGGATCCTTGCCGAGCAACAGATCTGACAGTTCGCCGACGGCGGCACGGACGGTCTCGGCCCTTCCCTCGACGACCGGCTCGCCCCAGCCGACGATGCCCTCGTCGGTGGCGATCTTGCAGAACAGCCACCTCGGCGGCACCAGGAACGTCTCTACGGAGGTGATCTTCACTCGCTGTGCGTCTCTCTCTCGTCGGGCTCGTCGATGACACCGGCGACGTCCTGGGCCGCCTTGTCCAGCAACGCGGTCACGGCGGCCGAGGCGGCGTCGGGGTCGCGCAGCCGGATCGCGTCGACCACCACGGCGTGACTCGGCACGGGATCGTCGGCGCTGTGCGTGTGCACGAGCACGTCGCGCAACCGCAGCGCGGGTTCGATGAACACGTCCATCCTGGCAAGCATCTCGTTGTGGGTGGCCCGCAGCAGCGCGCGGTGCCAGCGCAGGTCGGCCGCGACCTCGGCGGCGGCGCCCGCGCCGACTGCCTCGACCATCTCGGCCAGCGCCGCCTCCAGTTCGGCGAGATCACGGTCGTCGCGCCGCAGCGCGGCCATGGCCGCGGCGGCCGGTTCCACGACGGCACGCACCTCGGCCAGGTCGTGCAGCACGGCAGCGGTGTCGCCCGCGTCGCTGCGCCAGCGGATCACGTCGGCGTCAAGCAGATTCCAGTGTTCACGGGCCCGCACGTAGGTGCCGCGTTTCTGCCGTGCCTCCACCAATCCCTTGGCCGCCAGTACCTTGATGGCCTCACGCAACGCGGTCATGCTGACGTCCAGATCCTGCCCGAGCGCGGCGAGGTCGATCACGTCGCTCTCCGCGATCTCCCCCGACACGATGCGCGCGCCGAGCGTCGACACCGTCTGCCCGTGCACGCCCCGGCCGCTGTAGGCACTCATGAACCGCTCCTCCCCGACTGCCCTGTCGTCATGACGACGACTTGTGGACGCTCCAGCCACCGTCAACGGTCAGTGCCGCGCCTGTCACGAAGGACGCGTCGGCACCGGCCAGGAACGCGATGGCCGAGGCGACCTCTTCCGGTCGTCCCAACCTTTTCACGGCGGTCTCCTCCGCACTGCGCCGTCGCTCCTCGGCGCCGATGTCGTCCCAGGCCGAGGTGAGCACGGGTCCCGGCAGCACCGAGTTCACCCGCAACACGGTGCCGTACTCGACGGCCAGCTGGCGGGCCAGACCGGTGAGCGCGGCCTTCGTCGCGGCGTAGGCGGGCCTGCCCGGCAGCCCGAACCGCGCGTGCACCGACGAGGTGAGCACAACGGATCCGTTGCCGTCACGGGAAAGGTCAGGAAGGCACGCCCGGAAACCGAGGAACGTGCCGGTGAGGTTCACCGAAAGCTGCCGTTCCCACGAGGCGAGGCTCGTCTCGTGGGCGGGAAGCACATCGACGGTGTAGGCGTTGCTGACCAGGACGTCCACCCTGCCGAGTTCGCCGTGGCAGTGGCGCAGCGCCTCGGCCCAGTCCGCCTCAGCGCTGACGTCGCAGCGCACCGCGATCGCCGTGCCGCCTTCCGCGGCGATCTCTCCGGCCACCTCGTGCGCGTCCTCGCCGATGTCGAGCAGTGCGACGGCGGCACCATCGGCGGCGAACCGCCGGGCGGTCGCGGCACCGATCCCCCTCGCCGCGCCCGTGACGACGGCGACCTTGCCAGCCAGTCCCGTACTCATCGCCCTTCCTCCCGTACCGTCGCGGCGAGAACTTGTTCCCCTGTGCCATCGATCAGTTCCAGTTCCGGCACCCCGGTCACCGGAATGTCTAGCAGCACCGTTTCTCCCGCGCGTACCCCGATCTCACGCGGGCCTGCCGTGAGCACACCGTCCCGGTAGGCGACGAACTCACCGGTCAGCCTGCCGTACCGGATCGTGGCGGGCCGGGTCCAGTGCCCGGCCCTCGTGACGTCGTGCACCATCGCGGTGCCCGGTGTGACGGCGCAATCCAGCCGCAGTGTGGTCGACTCGCCCGGCTGGAGTGTGGTCAGTGGCCCGAGCACCTCGCATTCCACGATCCGCGCGGGAGGATCGAGGTCGCCCAGTTCCGCGAGCGGCGCCGGAAGCGGGCACTCCAGCCACACCTCGGCCCGTGACCCCTGGTCCGGGTACTCCGCCCCGGCGTCGACGGTGAAGAACTGGGTGAGGGTCGCGCCCGCGCCCATATGGGCCAGCCATCCGGTGGCGGAGGGAAACCCGAGTTTGCCGACGACGTCCTGGTGCGGAACGAGCACCCGGTCGCCCGGAAGCTCCGTCCAGTCGGGGAATCCGGTTCCGGACAGCAACCTGGTCACCCGCGGCGGACCCGCCACCATTGTTCCGCCTGAACCTTCGGCCGCGAGTTGGGTGACGTTCCACAGTGCCCAGCGCACGGGTCGCGCGCTCGTGTTGTGCGCGGTGATCTCCAGCCGGTACCCACAGTGGTGCGCGCGCAGGATGAACCGGCGGGTCAGCCGCAGTCCGGTACGCGGATCGTCGCCGCTTCGCAGGGTGACCGCCGCGGCGGCGGTGTCGTGTTCGACCGTTGCGGCGTAGCGCCCCGAATCGAGCACGGGGTCGGGCGGCCCAGCCCACTGGCCCGCGCCGTCCCAGCCCTGCGGTGCGGGCCAGGTCTTGTCGCCACCGTAGTTGACCCAGTCGCCGAGATTTCCGGCGTGCGGTTCCGGTTCGTGCCCGTTCCTGGGTGTCAGGTCGTCGGTGAGAAGGTCGTCGTTACGCCACAACAGTTCCCTTCCGTCCTGATCGGACAGTAGCCGCAGCGAAAGCAGTCTTCCGCCGAGCGAGGGAACCAGGCCGAGCCGCAGGATGCCGTTGTCCAGCCACAGCACCTCCGGCCCTTCCTGACGTTCGACGCGCGGTACGCCGGTCACGACAGTGACTCCGAGGGAAGCAAGACCACCTTTCCCGCGCTGGCACCGGCCGCGAGCCGGTAGGCGGCGTCCGCCTCCGCGAGCGGGAAGCGGTCGCTGACCACGCCCTCGGGCCGCAGGCCCCAGCGCGCCAGGTTGGTGGCCAGTGTGGTCATCGCGGTCAGCGACGTCACCCACGACGCGTAGAGGGTCAGTTGCTTGTGCAGCAAGGCATCCGACACCTCGGTTTCCAGCGTGCCACCTTCGCCGACGAGCGAGACCCTGCCCCATTCGGCGGCACCCGCGATGGCGGTGGACCGGCCCGCGCGCGAACCGGAGCAGTCGATGGTGGTGGCCGCGCCCCGCGCGCCGAGCGCGTCGGCGACGAGCCCCGCCGTGGCCTCCGCGTCGCCTGCCGGCGCCACCGTCGCGTCGAACACCCCGAGCGAGCCTGCCCATTCCCGGCGCCGCGGCGAGACCTCGACGCCGATCACCTTGCGGGCTCCCATACCCTTGCCGATCATGGCCGCGGCAAGTCCCACCGGGCCGAGTCCGACGACCAGCAGGTCACCGTCGCCGTTCACGCCGATCCGCCGCAATCCTTCGTAGGCGGTACCGAACCCACACGCGATGAGCGCGCCATCCACATAGGACAATCGGTCAGGGAGAGGGACACACGTCGATTCCTCGGCCAGCAGGTACCTGGCGTGCCCGCCGTCGCGCTGCCAGCCGTAGGACTGCCGCCGCGGCGACGTACAGCTGATGAAGTACCCGCCACGGCAGTTGTCACACAGACCGCAGCCCGCGATGTGGTAGACGATCACCCTGTCGTCCACCCCGAAGCGGGTGCAGCCGTTGCCGGCGGCGACGATCCGGCCGGACGGTTCGTGCCCCGAGACCACTCCCTGGTACGCGGCGCCTTCGACGCCACGGTGTCCTTTGTGCTCGTGGTAGATGTAGCCGATGTCGGAACCGCAGATCCCCGATGCGCCGACCTCGACGAGCACCTGTCCCGGCCCTGGCTCCGGCACCGGCAGCTCCCGCAGCACGGCGGTCGAGTCACCTGGCAGGTACACCCCCCGCATGACCGTCTCCTCTCGCATCAGGTCTCCCTCGTGGCGCGAGCCCGCTTGGTGATCACGACGTTCACCAGCACCGCCACCACGATGATCACGCCCCGCACGACGTTTTGCAGGAACGAGTTCACCCCGAGCAGGACGAGCCCATTGCTGATCACGGTGATGAACGCGACGCCGAGCAGCGTGCCGAGCAGCGTGCCGCGACCACCGGCGAGCGCGGTGCCGCCGATGACCACCGCGGCGATGACGTCGAACTCAAGGCCGGAGGCCGCGCCACCGTTGCCTGATCCCAGCCGCGCGGCCAGCAGTACGCCGGTGATGGCCGAAAGCAGGCCGGTGGTCGCGAACAGCAGGACCCGCACCCTGGAAAGGTTGATCCCGGCCATGCGCGCGGCGGGCGCGTTGCCGCCGACGGCGTAGACCGAGCGGCCGTACCCGGTGTAGCGGGCGACGTAGGCGAAGACGAAGAACAGCACCACCATGACGATCGCGGGAGTGGGGATGCCGAGGACGCTGCCTCCGAGCACGTCGAAAAGCCCGCTCTCCGGAAGCACGACGGGAAGCGCGTCGGTCAGGTAGAGCCCGAGCCCGCCCAGCGCGCTCCAGATGCCCAGCGTCGCGATGAAGGAGGGAACCTCGAAGCGGGCCCGCAGCCATCCGGCGAGCGCGCCCCACGCCGCCCCCGCGGCGAGGGTGACCAGCACCGAGAGGCCGATGCCGAGCCCCCATTCCGCGGCGCCCTTGGCGACCAGCACCGACGCGAACGCCACGGCGGGGCCGATGCTGATGTCGATCTCGCCCGCGATGATCACCAGCGTGACGCCCCACGCGGCGATACCGACGGTCGCGGCGTCGCGCAGCATGCCGAGCTGGTTGTCCAGGCTGAGGAAACCCGCCGCCGTGCTGCCGAGCACCACGTAGAGCACCACGATCGCCGCGATCAGGCCGATCTCGTTGAGCGAGCGCCCCGCGAGGAACCTGCCGCCGCCGCGGCCACGCTGCTCCGGCTTCGTCTGGGTAACGGTCATTGTCGTTCCTGTCGTCTCTTGCGTTTGTCAGGCCGCCATCGCGGCGGAGAGCACGGAATCGGTGGTCACCTCTGGCCCGGTGAGCTCGTCGGCGACGCGGCCCTCCCGCAGGGCCAGCACCCGATCGCACACCAGCGGCAGTTCCTCCAGTTCGCCGGAGACGAACACGATCCCGGCTCCGGTGTCGGCGAGTTCCCGCACCAGCCGGTAGATCTCCGCCTTGGCCTGTACGTCGACACCACGGGTCGGTTCGTCGAGCAGCAATATCCGGCTGCCCGCGTGCAGCCAGCGGCCGATCACGGCCTTCTGCTGGTTGCCACCGCTGAGGTTCACGATGGGAGTGCGCGTGGACGCGGTGGCGATCGAGAGCCGGGAGATCAGCTTCCCCGCGGCGCGCCGCACCTTGCCGGGCAGCACCGTCGGTCCCGAGCTGACACTGTCGAATTTGGACAGAACGAGGTTCTCGTCGACGCCGAGCAGCGGAACGACACCCTCGTCCTTGCGGTCTTCCGGCGTCATGCCCACACCGAGCCGTTTCATCGTGGCGGCGCTCGGATGCGCGACGCGCTTGCCCGCGACGCTGATCTCGCCGTTGGCCGCCGGGGTGAATCCCGCGAGCGCCCTCAGCACCTCCGTGCGGCCGGAACCCATCAGCCCGCCGAGGCCGAGGACCTCGCCGGGATAGAGATCGAAGGACACGTCGAGCGCCTTGGGCGGAACGGCCAGCCCGCGCACTGACAGCAGAGGAGTGACCGTGCGATCGACGGCGCGCTCCGGCGGGCGTTCGGCCGCCCTCGCGGCGTCGCCGAGCATCAGCGACACGATGCTCGCCGTGTCCGCCTCCGCGACGTCCACGGTGTCCACGACCCGCCCGTCGCGCATGATGGTGGCGCTGTGGGCGATCCGGCGGATCTCCTCAAGCCGGTGGCTGACGTAGAGCACGGCGACACCGGCCGAGGCGATGCGGGTGACGGTGTCGAGCACGACGTCGACCTCCGCGGCGGCCAGCGCGCTCGTGGGCTCGTCGAGGATGAGCAGGGTGGGTTGTTCGCGTACGGCGCGGCAGATCTCCACGAGCTGCCTTGTCGCCAGCGACAGTGAGCCGACCGGGGCTTCCGGATCGATGTCGAGACCGAGCCGGTCGAACACCTCGGCCGCGCCGGCGCGCATCGCGGCGTAGTCGATGGTGCCGCCCCGCCGGGGCCAGCGGCCGAGGTAGAGGTTTTCCGCGACGCTCAGCTCGCCGACAAGGCTCAGTTCCTGGTGCACCGTGTTGATGCCGAGCTCGGCCGCTCTGCGGACTCCGCCGCCCGCCAGTTTTTCTCCAGCCACCACGACACTTCCGGTGTCTGGACGCTCCACTCCGGACAGTACCCTGATCAGCGTCGACTTTCCCGCACCGTTGCGGCCGAGCAGTGCGCGGACCTCGCCCCGCCGGATGGTCAGGCTCGCGTCGGTGAGCGCGCGCACGCCGGGATAGTGCTTGGTGACGCCGTCGACCACGATGACGGCCGGTTCGCCGGACACGGCTTCTCCTTCACTGGCTGGCGTTCGGTCTTGACGGTGCGCGGTGCTCACGGAACACCGTCCGGATGCGCGCGCAGCCAGTCCTCGGCCTGCTGGGAAGTCGCGTAGAGGTCGACCGGCGCGGGAACGACCGTGTACTCGGTCAGTTCGCCGGAGCGCACCTGGTCGGCCGCTTTCGCCGCGAGCTTGCCCACCTCGATGCCGGAGATGTCGACGACCCCCTTGAGCACGTCGCCGGCGGCGAGCGCCTGCGCGGCCTCCGTGGACATGTCGCTACCGAAGACCACGGTCTGGCCGACCTTGTTCCTGGCCTGCACGGCGCGGACGGCGCCCATCGTGGCGCCACCGGCCTCGCCGTAGAAGGCGTCGATGTCGGGGTGGGCGGTGAGGATGCGCTCGGCGACGTCCACCGCCTCGTCGATGGTCGCGCCCTCCTGGTTGGCCACGATCGTCGCGCCGGGCAGCTTCTCGTTCAGCGCCTGCTCGAAGCCTTCCCTGCGGTCGATGCAGACCTCGACGAACTCGCAGTTCACGACGGCGATCTTCGGGTTCTGGTTGCCGACGGACTGGAAGTACTCCGCGGCCCGCTCACCGAGCAGTCCGCCGAACCGGTGCGGATCGCCGAGCACATAGGCGGAGACGTACTGACGCGCCTTTTCCTCGGCGATGCAGGTGTTGTAACAGATGACCGGGATTCCGGAGGAATGCGCGAGTTCGATCGCGGGCACCGACGCGGTCGCCGAGGCCGGCGACAGGATCAGGGCGTCCACCTTGGCGGCGCTGACCTGGTCGATGAAGGTGCTTTCCTTCGAGGCGTCGCCCTGCGCGTTGAGCTGGAGCAGTTGCGGTGACCGGCCGAGCGAATCGGCTTCCTGCTGCATGCCGACCCTGACACCGGCGTAGAAGCCCTGCGCGTCCATGTAGACGACGCCGAACCGGCCGTTCTCACCGACCTTGCCGCTACACCCCGCGACCAGTCCGAGCAGTACGACCGCCAGCAGCGCCAGGCCCGCCCGGCCACGACGCCCCATTGCGCCCATCAGTTCTCTCCTCGTCGATCCACTGTCCGATCCGCTGACCCCGTGCGCGCACCGGGTCCGTGGTGGCTGTCAGTCTCGCCCGCGCACCTCAGCTCGTCAATATTAATTATTAATTAATGAGTACTGGATCGATCGAGGCGACCTGCCAGCGAGTCCACCGGGGGTACGGAGTCGCTTCGCGGATCTCGGCTGTCGCGTGGATGCTTGAGCCGCCGGGAGTGCGGGTATTCGGGATACGACCTGCTCTGCCGGACGGTTGAAGGGGGCACGCGCGCGCGGTGTTGGCGCAACAGTGGCCGCTCGGCTGGTCAATCGCGGTGTTCGTGTTCGCCGCGCTGCTGACGGTGTTGTGCAGCGTCCGGCTGGCCTCACTGGGCGACACGCTGGCCGACCGGACAGGCTGGGGCGAAGCGCTCTTCGGTGCCGTGTTCTTCGGGCTCGCCACCTCGCTGTCCGGCATCGTCATGACGGGTGTCAGTGCCGCCGAGAACCAACCCGAACTGGCCTACGGCAACGCTGTCGGTGGCATCGCCGCCCAGACATTGGCCATCGTGGTCGCTGACGCCGCCTACCGGCACGTGAATCTCGAACACGCGGCTGCCTCGCCCGGTAATCTCTTCTTCGGCTGCTTGCTGATCGTGCTTCTGAGCATCGCGTTGCTCGCGTCGTTCAGCCCGGAGGTCACCATCGCCGGCGTGCACCCCGCCTCGGGTGTCATGATCGTCTTCTATCTGGGCGGGCTGCATCTGATCCGCGGCCAACGGTCACCGTTGTGGCGCCCCGTCACCACGACCGAGACCCAGCCGGACGAGCCGGACGAGGACGGCCACCTGAACCAGCGCCGTACCCGCACGTTGTGGATGGAGTTCATCGCCATCGCGAGCGTCGTGGTGATCGGCGGCTGGGCCGTCGCCCACGCCGCCGACAGCCTGGTCTCGGCAACCGGGCTGAGCACGGGCATGGTCGGCGCGGTGTTCATGGGCCTGATCAACGCGCTACCCGAAACCGTCACCGCGATCGCGGCCGTCCGCCGCGGCGCCGTGACACTTGCGGTGGCCGCCATCATCGGCGGAAACAGCCTCGACGCGCTCAACCTCGTCATCGGCGACATCTTCTACGCGGGCGGTTCCCTATTCCACGCCGCGAGCACGGACCAGCTTTTCCTCACCACCTCGGCCTTGCTCATGACGGCGGTCCTGCTCGGCGGCCTGCTCGTCCGCCAGCGCAAGGGTTGGTGGCGGCTGGGATTCGACGGCGTCGTGCTGATCGGCATCTACCTGGCCACGGTCGCCACCCTCGCCGTCTGACCAGCAACCGCGCCACACCCGGGAATCCACTATGGACTGGTGAATTCACTCAGGGGTCGATGTCTCGTCACCAGCACGGCGGCGCGGCTCGTCGGAATCGGCGGTCGCGGCGGCTCGTGCCGCGCGGTTCATCAGATAGGTGATCGTCAGCCGGTGCACCGGATCACAGACGGTCCACAGTATCTTCGCCCGGCGGCGTTCGAAGCGCACGAAGGTGGCGTGGACGACGCGGGGTCCCTGGACATCGACCACGAGATGGGTGGTGAAGGCCGTCCCGTCGATGCCGAGCGTCGCCCGGCCAGGACTGGCGGACAGAATCTCCCAGCCGAAGACGAGGTCCGGATCCGACCGCGGACCGGGACGCAGGCGCAGCACGCCGAGCCATCCGGCGAGCATGAACCAGCGCAGCGGACGCGGCGCGCCTTCGAAAACGGCTCGCGCCCACTGCACCGCCGTACGATCGTCACCGTCGGCGGCCGTGAGTTCGCAGGCCCAGGTGTAGTCCGGGTCGGCAACGGTGTCAGCGGCGCGGATGCGTCCGGGAATCTCCACCCGATGCGCCCGTACCACCGGTCGGCGCTGCGTCATCGGGCAACGGTACTAAGCGCCGGCGCCGGATGGCTTGAACGTTGCGGCTGCCCATCGGTCGTCGGCCGCCAGCTCCATGCGGGTGACCGCGGACGGGCTGACCCCGAACGTCTCCCTGCAGACACGGCTGAAATGGGCCAGGTCACTGAACCCGGCGGCGACAGCGGCCTCGGTGAGTGTGTCCACCTCCGCCAGGGCACGGGCGGCGTGACGCAGCCGGAGCCAGAGCACGAAGCGACGAAACGGGAGGCCCACCTCCGCGGAGAACACATGCGTGAGCCGGGACTCGGAGAGGTGGGCAGCCCGCGCCGCTTCGCGCAGGCTGGGCCGCCTCCGGCCAACCAGCGCGTGATCGAGGTAGTCCACCGCGGCGGCAACGGGTGGCGACAGTGGACGGCCGGCCTCCCCGCCCGGTGAGAGCCCGGCGATCCGCAACAGGCGATCAGTGAACACCGGGATCAGCTCCGGTCGCTCGGGCGGTGTCCCGCTGGGTACGGCGAGCTCGCGGTCGGCGAGTTCGGCCGCACGCCTGGCGATTCCGTCGCCCGCCGGACCGGACGGCTCGATCAGCACGAGTGCGACGTGCCTGCCGCTGGTATCGACCGAGTGCCGCGCTCCGCTGGGAATCACCGCGGCACGCGGACGGCTTGTCCGGCCCTCGACATCGAGTTCAAAGCAGCCGTCGTAGGACACGACCAGCTGAACCGCGTGGTGGCGATGGACGTCGGCGGGCCCGCCCGATCCCACGTAGGTCAGCCTGCCCGGGCTCCACGACAACCGGCCATCCCAGTGCCCGATCGCGAGGTTTCCACTCATATCGCCGTATTATCGCCCGCGATCCCGATGGAAGCGGGACCGACGTCACGTCACCGTGGCAACTCCGCCCTCACGCCTGAAGCAGGTATCGAACGGCGAGGCCGACGATCATGCCGCCACCGAACACGACGAGGACACCACCGGCGAGCTTGGTGAGCCACGGCAGGACACGCCCCATCCTGGCGAGCGCGCGTTTCGATCCGAGCGCGACGGCGACGACGACGTCCCAGGCCAAGACGACGGTGAACATCCAGACGCCGTAGAGCACCCGTTCCAGCGGCGCGGCAGCGGATACGGCGGCGGCGAGACTGACGTAGAACAGCGCGTTCTTTGGGTTGAGCAGCCCGGACGCGATACCGAGTCCGCAGTTCCTCAGCCACGTCGTCGGCTCTGTGTTCAGGTCGTGCCCGAGGTCGATCCGTGTTTTCGAGCGGAGGAACGCGACTCCGGCGAAGACCAGAAATCCGCCGCCCGCCAGTTGGATCGTGGCGAGCAGCACCGGGTGCGAGATGAGCGAGACGCCGGAGAACGCGGCGACGATGAAGATGCCGTTCGCCGCCGCGATACCCGAACACACCCCGGTGGCGCCACGCCATCCGCCGGTCATCGCCGTGCGGGCGATGAGGAAGAAATCGACGCCAGGAATCAGCAGAGCCACGAAGTGCGCGACCGCGATGGCGACGAACTGCTCCATCTCACCCCTCGATGCTTGACAACGAACCTGTCAAGCATCGGAAGCCTGCCGCGCCGGGTCTTGTACGTTCTTGCGGTCAGCCTCGATAGACACCCGGTGACGCGGCGACATGGGCCCGGAAGACGCGGTGGAAGTGGCTCTGGTCGGTGAAGCCCAGCGCGTGGGCGGTCTCGGCGATGGGTCTGCCCTCCCGCAGCAGCCGCCGCGCCGTGACGACCCGCGCGTTCTGCCGCCAGGCCAGCGGGGGCAGCCCGGTGGCGCGCCGCATCGCGCGGATCAGCTGGTAGGTGCTCAAACCGACCGACTCGGCCAGCTCGGCCAGCGCCGGGTTCGACTCCTCGAAGCGCAGCCGGTGCAGCACAGGGCGCAGCAGGGCGAGCAACTCGGGGTCGGTGGCGACGGCGACGAGGTGCACGGGTGAGGCGGCGGCGAACTCCCGGAAGAGGGCCGCGACCCTCCGCTCAAGCGGAGGGTCGCGGCCCTCTTCACCGAAAATCGCATCGTTCAGAGCGCCGACCCTGTGACGCAGTCCAGGCTGGCGCAGCACCCGGATCCCGGTGAACAGGTGGGCGGCTTCCCGCCTCGGTGCGAGTGAAGCCGCCCAGCCCTGATCCAGGTGCGTCATCTGGTAGAGCCACCGGCCCTCGCCGGGGTTGCAGGCGTGGACGCAACCGGAGGGGATGACCACGACATCACCGACCTCCAGACCTATCGGGCCGTCGAGCTGACCGGTCAGCACAGACGTTCCCTCTTCGATCACGCCGATCGAAAACGCGTCGTGAGCATGTGGCCGGTAACAGGGCCTTTCCTGGCATGACCGCCGTGCCTCCAGACCAGGCACCGAGGTACTGCGCCAGAACTCCGTCACGCGGCCTCCCGCTACTCGCTCGCCGTGCCGTGCCGTGCCAGGCTACGCGGTGGCGCGGCCCGAGCCGTCGGCCTGCCGGGCCGGTGGATCGCGGCAACGCATTCCTGCCACCGCCCCAATTCCATTGAGGACAGTCCAGATGCGAACGCGGGCCGTTGCTCGGCGAGGTGCCCGCCTGAGCACCGCTGAGATACCGTTCGGACATGCGCGTGAGCGAGGCACGCCGACCGCACGAAAGGGCTCCATGACCAAGATCTTCAACGACCCTGCCGACTTCGCGGGCGACATGCTCTCCGGGTTCGCGCGCGCGTTCCCCGGGTTCGTGCAGCGCGTGCCTGGCGGGGTCGTCAGGGCGACGCAGGCGGCACCGGGCAAGGTCGCGGTGGTGACCGGCGGCGGCAGCGGGCACTACCCCGCGTTCGCGGGCTGGGTGGGTACCGGTCTGGCCGACGCCGCCGTGGTCGGCGACGTGTTCTCCTCGCCGTCGACGCAACAGGTGGTCGCCGTCGCGACGGCGGCCGACGCGGGCGCGGGCGTGGTGCTGAGCTACGGCAACTACGCGGGCGACGTGCTGAACTTCGAGGCCGCGCGCGCCCAGCTCACGGAGTCGGGCATCCCGGTGCGCTCCGTCGTGGTGAGCGACGACCTCGCGAGCGCGCCCCGCGACGAGCGGTCCCTTCGCCGTGGCACGGCGGGTGATCTGGTGGTCGTGAAGATCGCAGGGGCCGCCGCCGAGGCCGGATACGACCTTGAGGGCGTTGTCAGGGTCGCCGAGCGCACCAACGCCGGGACGGTGTCGCTTGGCGTCGCGTTCGAGGGGCCGACACCGCCCGGCTCCCCCGGCCCGCTGTTCACCATGAACGAAGGCCGGATGGGCGTCGGTCTCGGTATCCACGGCGAGCCGGGGGTGTCGGAGGAGCCACTGCTCGGCGCGCGCGAGCTGGCCGGGTTGCTGACCGGGCGGGTCCTCGCCGAGCGCCCCGAGAGCGCGCGCAGGGCGACCGTGCTGCTCAACGGCATGGGCGCCACCAAGTACGAGGAACTGTTCGTGCTGTGGAACGAGGTCGTTCCCGCGCTTGAGGCCGAGGGCGTCGAGATCGTCGAGCCCGAGGTCGGCGAGCTGATCACGAGCCTCGACATGGCCGGACTTTCGCTTACGATCACCTGGCTCGACGACGAACTGGAGGCGTTGTGGGGCGCACCGGCGCAGAGCCCCGCCTACCGCAAGGGACCAGCCGAGGCCGCTCCGCTCACGCCGAGGCCAGTGCCCGAGATCGTCGAGCGTGCGATCCCGGAGTCGAGCGAGGCTTCGCGACACGTGGCGAAGCTCGTGCACGCGGCGTTCGAGACCGCGGCGAACGCGCTCGCCGAGGCCGAGCCGGAGCTGGGCGAACTCGACTCGGTCGCCGGTAACGGCGACCACGGCCGCGTGATGGCGAGGGGTGCCCGCGCGGCGGCCACGGCCGCGGGCAGGGCCGTCGAGGCAGGCGCCGGCACGGCGACGACGCTGCTGTTCGCCGCCGACGCGTGGAGCGACAGGGCAGGCGGTTCCTCCGGTGCGCTCTGGGGCGCGGGCCTGCGGGCTGCCGCGCGGGTTCTCGCCGACACCGATCCGCCGCCGAACGCGGTGCAGGCCGCGTGCCGCTCCGCGCTCGACGCCGTGACCACCTACGGCAACGCCCGCGTCGGCGACAAGACCGTCGTGGACGCGTTCCTGCCGTTCACCGAGAGCCTGGAGGCCGACCTCGCCGCCGAACTGCCGCTCGGCCCGGCGTGGGTCAACGCGTCGGCCGTCGCGGCGCGGGCCGCCGAGGCGACCGCGTCGCTGAGTCCCCGGCTCGGCAGGGCCCGCCCGCTCGCCGCGCGCAGCCTCGGCCACCGCGACCCCGGTGCGGTGTCGTTCGCCGTCGTGGTCACGGCCATCGCGGAGCACGTCGCATGAACACCGCGCGCAGGGCCACGGTGCTGCGGGCCGCTGAGCTGTACTACGCCGAGCACTTCACGATGGAGGCGATCGCCAAGGAGCTGGGCTGTTCGCGCGCGACCGTGTCGCGCCTGGTCGGTGAGGCCCGCGGCGCCGGGCTCGTGGAGATCACCGTGCACCGCGAGGGCAGGGCGGCGAGCACGCTGGAGCGGCTGATCGCCGAGCGCTACGGCGT
The DNA here is from genome assembly GCF_002240355.1 of Prauserella marina. Lineage (GTDB taxonomy): Bacteria > Actinomycetota > Actinomycetes > Mycobacteriales > Pseudonocardiaceae > Prauserella_A > Prauserella_A marina. The sequence continues at coordinate 2,899,271 of NZ_CP016353.1, read as the reverse complement.
GGAGGCCACCGTCGTCTCGCCACCGGAGCGGGCGACCGAGGGCGAACGGCTGCTGCACGTAGCGACGCGGGCGGCGGCGAAACTGCGCTCGACGCTGTCGGCCGACACCACGATCGCCGTCACCTGGGGCATCACCATCGCCACACTCGCCCGCAACCTCACGCCCGGCGTCGTGCCAGGGCTACAGGTGGTGCAGATGAGCGGGTCGGGCAACACGTTCTCCTCCGGCGCCGAGTACGCCTCTGGCGTGTTCGACCGTTTCGGCGCCGTGCTCGGCGCCCGCGTGCACCACTTCCCCGTCCCCGCGTTCTTCGACTCCGCCGCCACGAAGGCCGCGTTGTGGGCCGAACACAGCGTCCAGCGCATCGTTCGCCTGCAACAGCGGGCCGACGTCGCGCTGTTCTCCCTCGGCGCGCTCGGCGGCGGCATTCCGGGACACCTCTACCGCGCCGGCTACCTCGACCGCGACGACCTGCGCTCGCTCACCGAGCAGGGCGTGGTCGGCGAGCTCGGCACGGTGTTCCTGCACGCCACCGGGTCGAGCACCGGCCTCACGGTGAACGAGCGCTCCAGCGGCCTGCCGATCGAGACGCTGCGCCGCATCCCTCGCCGCCTGTGCGTCGCGCTCGGTGAGGCCAAGGCCCCCGTGCTGCGGGCCGCGCTCCTGGCCGGGGCGGTCACCGAGCTGATCGTCGACACGTCGGCCGCCGAACCCCTCGTCGACTGAACGCATTCTCACCCGGTGCCACTTCTGGATCGAGAATGCTGATCATCTGCGCCGAATAGCCGCAACTCCGTTCACGCCCTCTGGGCCGTTTCGGTCACGCGTGCTTAGCATCGCCGCAATCTTCAGCCCTTGTCAGGAGTGTCGACGTGGACGCCACCCAGCAGCCCTCAGTTGAGCGCTCGGCGATCAGAAAAGTCGCCGTGCGGCTCGTGCCCTTCGTGGCACTCATGTTCTTCATCAACTACCTCGACCGGACCGCGATCTCGTTCGCGGGCCCGAACGGGATGAACGACGACCTCGGTCTCACCGCGGCGCAGTTCGGTTTCGCATCCGGCGTGTTCTTCGTCGGCTACATCCTGCTCGAAGTGCCGAGCAACATCGCGCTGCACCGCTTCGGCGCCCGCAAGTGGCTGGCCCGGATCATGGTGTCGTGGGGCATCGTCTCGCTGCTGTTCACCTGGGTGGACAGCGTCGGCGGGCTCTATGTGCTGCGCCTGTTGCTCGGCATCGCCGAGGCCGGGTTCTTCCCCGGCGCGATCCTGTTCCTCTCGCTGTGGGTGCCGGCCCGGCACCGCAGCAAGATCCTCGCGCTGTTCTACATCGCGCAGCCGCTCACCACGGTCATCGGCGCTCCGCTGGCCGGAGTGCTCATCGAGCAGCACGGGGTGTTCGGCCTTGAGGGCTGGCGCTTCATGTTCCTGTGTGTCTCGGTGCCCGCGATCGTGGTCGGCATCGCGGCCTGGTTCTATCTCAGCGACCGCCCCGCCGACGCGAAGTGGCTCACCCAGGCCGAAAAGGACTGGCTCACCGCCGAACTGGAAGGTGAGGCCAAGACCAAGACCGGTGGCGGCTCCGGCAAGGGCGGCGTGCTGGCCGCGATGCGCAGTGGTCGCGTGTGGACACTCGCGCTCATCTACTTCGGCTTCATCTACGGCCTCTACGCGCTCGCCTTCTTCCTCCCCGACATCATCAGCGGCTTCGAGGAGAACTTCGGCACCACGTTCACGGTGCTGGAGGAGGGCCTCATCACGGCGATCCCGTATGTGCCTGCCGCGATCGTGCTCTACCTGTGGTCTCGCGACGCGACCCGGCGCGGCCTGCGGACCTGGCACATCGCCCTTCCCGCTGTCGTCGGCGGGGTGAGCGTGCCGATCGCGCTGTTCATGGGCTCGCCGGCGGCGACGATCGTGGTCATCACCATCACGGCGTGCGCGATCTTCGCGGCACTGCCCAACTTCTGGACCGTGCCTGCCCAGTTCCTGACCGGCGCCGCCGCGGCCGTCGGCATCGCACTGATCAACACCTTCGGCAACCTGGCCGGTTTCGCCGCGGGGTACGTGACCGGATTCCTCAACGACGCCACGGGTTCCTACGCCGTGCCGATGTTCGTCGTCGGCGGGCTGATGGTGCTCTCTGCCGTGCTGATGGTCGCGCTCGCCAAGCGGGGCCGCATCCAGACCGGCGACCACGACGAGAAAGCGGTGACCAAGGCATGACCCGACTGTTCAACGACCCTGCCGAGTTCGCCGACGAGGTGCTCGACGGCTTCGTCGCCGCTCATCAGCGCTGGGTCCGCCGGGTAAGGGGCGGGGTGGTCCGCAACAGCGCGAAGACACCGGGCCAGGTCGCCGTTCTGGTCGGCGGCGGCTCAGGCCACTACCCCGCGTTCACCGGTCTGGTCGGGCAGGGCCTGGCCCACGGCTCGGTGCCAGGCAACATCTTCGCCTCGCCCTCCGCCCAGCAGGCGTGCTCCGTCGCCAAGGCCGCCGAGAGCGGCGGCGGGGTGCTGTTGTTGTTCGGCAACTACGCGGGCGATGTGCTCCACTTCGGACACGCGGCGGAGATCCTGACGCGGCAGGGCATTCCCGCGAAGGCGTTCGCGGTCACCGACGACGTGTCGAGCGCGAACGCCGACGAGGCCGCCAAACGGCGCGGCGTCGCGGGTGGTCTCACCGTGTTCAAAGCGGCGGCCGCCGCGGCAGAGGCCGGACTGAGCCTTGAGGAGGTCTATCGCGTCGCCGAGCGCGCCAACGCGCGCACCCGCTCGCTCGGTGTCGCGTTCTCCGGCTGCACACTGCCCGGCGCCGACGCGCCGCTGTTCACGGTCCCCGAGGGGAAGATGGCCGTCGGCATGGGCATCCATGGCGAACCCGGCATCCAGGAGGCCGATGTCCCCAGCGCCGACGGGCTCGCCGAACTGTTCGTGAGCACACTGCTCACCGACCTGCCCTCCGACATCACCGACGTGCGCGGGCAGCGGGCAGCGGTGATCCTCAACGGGCTCGGCACCGTGAAGCACGAGGAGCTGTTCGTCGTTTACCGGCGCGTGGCACGACTGCTCGCCGAGGCGGGCGTCGAGGTGGTGGAGCCCGAGGTCGGCGAGTTCGTCACGAGCTTCGACCTCGCGGGAGCCTCGCTCACCCTGTCCTGGCTGGACGAGGAACTAGAGCGGTACTGGACCGCTCCAGCCGACGCGCCCGCGTTCCGCAAGGGCTCGCTCACCCCGGCTCCGCCTGCCCCGGAAGACCTCGCCGAAGGCTCGGTCGAACAGACCGTGCGCGAGGCGAGCGAGCAATCGCGTGCGGCGGCGGGCGTGGTACTCGCCGCGCTGGAAGCCGCGCGCGAGGTGATCGACGGCAACGCCGACGAGCTGGGCCGGATCGACGCGGTCGCCGGTGACGGCGACCACGGCATCGGCATGCAGCGCGGCGCGGTCGCCGCCGTCGATGCCGCGCGGGAGGCGCTGGAGCGCGGCGCCGGTGCGGGCACGCTGCTCGCGCTCGCGGGCGACGCCTGGGCCGACAAGGCGGGCGGCACGTCCGGCGCCCTGTGGGGCCTGCTGCTGCACGGTATCGCGAACACGTTGGGAGACAACGAAAAACCCACCGCCGAGACCGTGAGCCAGGGAGTCGCGGCCGGACTGGAGAGCGTGCTCAGGGTCGGCGGCGCGAAGGTCGGCGACAAGACGATGGTCGACGTGCTCGTGCCCTTCGCCGAGACGCTCGCGGCGGGAACGGCCGAGTCGAACCGACTCGCCGAGGCATGGGGGCGCGCGGCCGAGCGGGCCGAGGCCGCGGCCAGGGCGACCGCGGACCTGGTGCCGAGGATCGGCAGGGCCAGGCCGCTCGCCGACAAGAGCGTGGGAACACCCGATGCGGGCGCGGTGTCGCTGGCGCTCATCGCCGGTGTGGTGCACGGCGTGCTCGACGAAAGGAAAGGTGTGTGATGGCCGGGATGACCGAGACGACCGGGACTACTCGGAAGTGGCGCGTCGTGGTCGGGTCCGACGACGCCGGATTCGACTACAAGGAAGCGCTCAAGGCGGACCTGGAAGCCAGCGAGCTCGTCGAGTCCGTTGTGGACGTCGGGGTGGACGCGGAGGGACACACCCCGTACCCGACCGTCGCGGTCACCGCGGCCGAACTGATCGCCAAGGGTGAGGCCGACCGCGCGCTACTCGTGTGCGGAACGGGCCTCGGCGTGGCGATCTCGGCCAACAAGGTACCCGGCATCCGCGCCGTCACCGCCCACGACAGCTTCTCCGTCGAGCGTTCCGTACTGAGCAACAACGCACAGGTGCTCACGGTCGGCCAGCGCGTGATCGGACTCGAACTCGCTCGCCGGCTCGCCCGCGAATGGCTCACCTACACCTTCGACGAGAACTCGCCGTCGGCGGAGAAGGTGCGGGTGCTCACCGACTACGAGAGCGTGGGTTCGTGCTGAGTCTCGGTATCAGCCTGAAGCTGTACTTCTCCCACGCCAGGACCCTGGAGTGGAGCAGGGACGTGGCCGCGCTCGCCTCGCACGCGGCGATCGAGGGCGGGCACGCCGAACTGTTCGTGCTGCCCTCGTTCCCGAGCATCCCCGCGGTGGCCGAGATCTTCGCGGGCACGCCGATACGGGTCGGATCACAGGATCTGTCCGCCGAGGACGGCGGCGCGTTTACCGGCGAGGTCGGCGGGCCGCTGCTGCGCGAACTCGGCTGCACCTACGCCGAGGTGGGCCACGCCGAACGGCGGCGCCGCCACGGCGAGGGCGACGCGATCGTCGCGGCAAAAACCAAGGCGGCGCTGCGCAACGACCTGGTGCCGGTGTTGTGCGTCGGTGAGCCGGACCGGGTTCCCTCGGCCGACGCGGCCGAGCACTGTGCCGCCGAGGTGGAGTCCGCGCTCGGCGGTTCACCGGGTCCTGTGCTCGTCGCCTACGAGCCGCACTGGGCGATCGGCGCCGCGCGCCCCGCGCCCGAGTCGCACATCACCGAGGTGTGCGGCACGCTCAAGGACCGCCTCGGTGTCCGCGTGATCTACGGCGGCAGCGCGGGGCCCGGCCTGCTGACCCGGCTCGGCACGTCGGTCGACGGGCTGTTCCTCGGCCGGTTCGCGCACGATCCTGCCGCCGTCGGGAAGGTCCTGGACGAGGCGCTGGCACTGGCGAAGGGGCCCTGATGGCGATCGGACTGAGCACCTACGCGTTCTTCTGGCGTGGCTCAAGCCGGGCCGGGAAACCGCTGACGCTCACGCGAATGCTGGAGCAGACGAGGGAACTCGGGGTGGACGTCTTCCAGATCTGCGACCACCCTCCGCTCGAACAGCTGTCCACAGTGGAGCTCCGGGAACTGCGCGCGGCGGCAAGGGATCTCGGCGTCACCCTCGAACTGGGCACGCGCGGCGTGCGGCCGGGGCACCTGAGGCACTACCTCGACCTCGCCGAAGCGCTCGACGTGACGCTCGTGCGCGGCATGCTCTACTCCGCGACCGACCGGCCGACACTCGCCGAGGCCACCGAATGGCTGCGCGAGGCCATGCCGGGCTACGCCGAACGCGGCGTGACACTCGCGCTGGAAACCTACGAGCAGGTGACCTCTGCCGATCTCGTCGACGTGGTGGAGGCCGTCGGCAGCGACCACCTCGGCATCTGCCTCGATCCGGCCAACTGCGTGGCGAACCTGGAACACCCGAGGCAGGTCGTGGAGACCACCGCCCGGCACGTGGCCAACCTCCACGTCAAGGACTTCGACTTCGCCAGGCAGCCGGGCTGGGTCGGGTTCACGCTCTCGGGCTGCAAGCTCGGCGAGGGGCGCCTCGACTACGGCGCCATGATCGAACGGGTCAGGCCCGGCGAGAAGAACATCAACCAGATCGTGGAGCACTGGCTTCCACCGCGGGACGACTTCGAGACCACCTGCGTACTGGAAGACGAGTGGACGCGGCACAGTGTGGAATTCCTAAGGAGCAACTCATGACAACGGTCACCGTCGTCGGCGCCGGCGGCAAGATGGGCCAGCGCGTTTCCGACAACCTCGCCGACAGCGACTACAGCGTGCGCTACAGCGAGAACTCGGCCAAGGGGCGGGAACTGCTGGCGAGCCAGGGCCGCGAGGTGTCCGACTCGGCCGAAGCCGCGCGCGAGAGCGACGTCGTGATCCTCGCGGTGCCGGACGTCGTACTGGGCACCGTGTCCGAAGCGCTCGTGCCGGAACTCAAGCCGGGCACGATCGTGCTGACCCTCGACCCGGCGGCGGCGTACGCGGGGTTGCTGCACAAGCGCGACGACATCGAGTACGCCGTGGCGCACCCGTGCCACCCCTCGGTGTTCCTTGAGCGCACCACCAAAGAGGAATACGCCGACACCTTCGGCGGTATCGCGGCTCCCCAGGAAGTGGTGGCCGCGTTCGAGTCGGACAACGAGACCGCGCGCGAGCTCGCCGACGCCGTCATCCGCGTCATGTACGCGCCGGTGGTCGACGTCCACTGGGTGAGCGTGAAACAGCTCGCGGTACTGGAGCCGACGCTCGTGGAGACCGTGGCCTGCATGGTCGGCGCACTGCTCAACGAGGCGCTGCACGAGACCGTGCACACCGTCGGCGTGCCCGAGCCCGCCGCGCGCGCCATGCTGCTCGGCCACGTGCAGGTGGCGCTCACCAACACGCTGCGAGGCTCGAACCCGTTCTCCGACGCGTGCCTCATCGCGATGGACTACGGGCGCGAGACCATCGTGAAGGACGACTGGAAGAAGATCTTCGACGACGGCGAACTCGACAAGGTGATCGCGCGGATGCTGAGGATCGACGCGGTGAAGCGCTCCTGACCTGCATCACCCGCCGTTGAGAACACGATCCAGCGCGGCCCGGCCGACGGGTCCCCAGTGGGGTTTGCCTCCGGGAAGGCCCCGGTCGCCGTTCTGTCCCATGAGCATCAGGAACAGGCTCTTCAGAACGGCCAGCCCCCTGGCGCGCCGGATCGCCGCCTCGTCCGCCCGCGCGTATCTTTCGAAGAACCGTGCGGCCGTGCCTTCCGGCAACAGCACCCATGCGGCGGCGAGGTCCCACGCCGGATCGCCCGCGAACAGGTCACCGAAGTCGACGATGCCGGAGAGGGTTCCTCCCGAGACGACGACGTTCGCCGGATGGAGGTCGCCGTGCACCCACACCGGCCAGCCGTCCCACCCGGGGGCCGCGACGGCGTCGGCCCAGACGTCCCGCACTCCGGCGGCGACGATGTCGTCAAGGGCTGCGTGGATGGCCTTGAGGAAGCTCTCGAAGCCATCCGCGCAGTCCCTGGGATGCGCTCCTCGGTCTATGGCGATCGGCGCATCGGCGGGTGCCTCCACGTGGAGCGCCCTGAGGAAGTCCGCCAGCGTGCGGGCCGCGTGGGTACCGCGACTGATCGTCGCGTGATCGAGCGGCTCGCCGGGAACCCACGTCATCACGGTCCAGTGCTTGGGGAAATGCTCGGACGGCTCGCCGAACCGCACCGGGGTGGGCACGGGCAGCGGCAGGTTCGGAGCCAGCACGGGTAGCCACCGCCGCTCCTTGAGCTGGAGCGCAGGGGTGGGGTCCATGCGCTGCATACGTACGACCAACTCGTCCCCGAGACGCCACATCTGGTTGCCCCAGCCACCGGCCACCTCGCGGATGACCAGCCCCGCGAGGTCTGAATGCTGCTCCCTCAGCAGGTCGCGGACCAGGTCCTCGGTGATCTCGATCGTGGCGTCGGTCATGCGACGTCACTGTACTGAGGCGGCCTCACGTGCCGCGCCGGAATCCGGTAGCGGCGGTGACCGTGCCGAGGACGGCGAGAACCGTCGCGCTCCCGATCTCGCGCATCGTCTCGATCAAGCCGAAGGCGAGTCCGCGGCAGCTGGTTGGCCGAGCTTCCCTTCGCGGCCGGTTCAGCGGCGGTAGCTCGGGATGGGCTGCCCGGTGCCGGTGCGGATCAACCGCGGCAGGCTCGTGGTGATGTAGAACGTCCAGCCGTTCGAGCACGCCTCGAAGCATTCGGACCGCGCCGCGCTGAGTCCCCTGTGGGTGAAATGCAGCGTCGTACCCCGCGCGTCGGCGGTGAGGTCGAAGATGACGTCCGTGCCGGTCCACTCGTCGGCGTCGTCGACGAAGGTGAGGCAGGAGTCCACGACGTGCCACACCATCCGCTCGCCGAACGTGACCTCGGCGAGCTGGAACCGGGCGAACCGGATGCCCGGCTTGCCTTCGGCGACCTCACCGGCGTGCGTGAAATCGTCGTGGAAAACGAACTCGTCCCGCTCGGCGACCGTGTCGCCGATGATGTTCTCGCACCACCATCCGCGCACATTCGTGATCGCCGCGAAGACCTCCTCCGGGGGCTGGTCCACGGTCATGGTGGCGCTCAGGTACTCGGTGTTCGACATCGTCGTTGCCTCTCTGTCCGGTGGATTTACCCCACCGACGCGGCAGGCCAGCCCGGATCGACATCGAAACCACAAGAACTTCGGAAATGTTGCCGGAAAACACGGCGGCACCGGTCAGCGGCTTCGGAGTTTTCGGAGTCGCGCGGCCAGGTAACGGCGTTCGGCCTCGGTCGGCGCCAGTTCCAGCGCCTTCTCGTAGAACACGGCGGCCTCGGCGAGGCGGCCGTCCCTGCGGAGAAGATCAGCTCGCGTCGCGGGCAGCAGATAGTAGCCGTCCAGCTCGCCGGACCCGGCGAGCTCGTCGACCAGGGCCAGTCCCGCCGAGATACCCTCGGCCATCGCGATCGCCACGGCCCGGTTGAGGTTCACCACGGGAGAAGGCGCCAGCCGCATCAGCTCGGTGTAGAGCGCGGCGATCTGTGCCCAGTCGGTGGCCTCGGTATCGGCAGCGGTGGCGTGACAGGCGGCGATCGCGGCCTGTACCTGATACGGCCCGGAGCGCCGTGAAGCCAGCGCGTGGTCGAGCGTCGCGACACCTTCGGCGATCAGCGTCCGATCCCACCGCGACCGGTCCTGGTTCTCCAGCGTGACCAGCACGCCGTCATCGGTGCGACTCGTCCTGCGGGCCTCCGACAACAACATCAACGCCAGCAGACCGCGCGCTTCGGGCTCGGCGGGCATCAGCCGGACGAGCATCCTGGCGAGACGGATCCCCTCGACCGCCAGCGCCCTGCACCCGTCCACCTCGTCGTAACCCTCGTTGAAGATCAGGTACAACACCGCGAGAACGGCACTCAGCCGCCTCGGCAGGAGCTCAGCGGGTGGAACGCGATACGGAATCCCCGCCTCGGCGATCTTGCGTTTGGCCCGCACGAGACGCTGCGCCATCGCCGGTTCGGCGGTCAGGAACGCCCTGGCGATCTCCCCCGTGCTCAGCCCGGCCAGCGTGCGCAGCGTCAGGGCGACCCTTGCGGAAAACGGCAGCGCCGGATGACAGCAGGTGAAGATCAACCGCAACCGCTCGTCCGGGATCTCCTCCACTTGCGACACAACCGGATCCCGCTCCAGCACCGCGAGCTGGCGCGCGTTCGCCATGCGCGTCTTGTCCCGCCGCAGCCGGTCGACCGCCCGGTTACGGGCAGCCGTCGTGAGCCACGCGCCCGGCCGCGCCGGAACCCCGTCGCGCGCCCACGTCGCCAGCGCCGCGGCGAACGCATCCTGCGCGCAATCCTCGGCCAGGTCCCAGTCACCGGTCAGCCCGATCAGCGTGGCGACCACCTGACCCCACTCGTTTCGGTATGCCCCGGCGACCGCCGCGCGAACCTCCTCCGGCGCTGTCATCTCGCCGCCTCCGCTGAGAAAAGTACGTCGGCGGTCACCTCGCCGCCTCCGCTGAGAAGGAATACGTCGGCGGTCATTCCCACACCGGACGCACCTCGACACAACCATGACGCGCATAGGGATGCAGCGCCGCCAACGCGATCGCCTCATCCAGATCGGCGCATTCGAGAATGTCGATACCGCCGACGAAATCCTTCGTCTCAGCGAACGGACCATCGGACACCAGCGTCTCGCCATCGCGGACGCGGACCGTGGTCGCACTCGCCACCGGGCGCAGTCGCGCGCCGCCAAGCGTGCCGCCCCGCCGTTCCACTTCCGCCTCATACGCCCGATACGCCGGGTCCGCCGCGATTTCCTCCATCGAAGGCGACACCGTCTCATCGTCACAAATCAGCAACACGTACTTCACGGCCACCACTATGCCCGAGCTGACTCCGAATCGAGACCACGCCTCGACGAGCTGCGGCATGATGTCCCGATGCGACGCGCGGAGATCGAGGCGACGGCGGTCGAGCACGGACTCGGCCGGGTCGTGCGGGTGCACAGGGAGCACGCACCGGCGTCTCTGGCCGCCGGGGTGACAGGAGTGGGCACGCTGGCCGCGGCGATCGTCGCCGGGCTCATCGCGGCGTCCGGCGGACGGTTCTGGCAGTTACCCCTTTTCCTCGCCGCCGTGGCGATCGGCCTGGTGACGCTCTACGTCCACGTCGGACCAGTTCCGGGGACAGGACGGCGCAGGTACGTGGTGGCCGAGCACGGGCTGCTGATCCTCTCGGACCGCGAGAAGCCGGTCGCGATCACCTACGACCAGCGCGAGCGCATTCGCGCGCTCGACCTTCCCGGCACGTGCTCGGTCAGCGATCTGCGCGACGTGCGGCGGCGGCTGGCACCCGGCCGCCGCTGGTCGCGGCGCAGGCTGGTGGGACTGGCCTCCTACGGCCTTGTCGCCGCGCTCGTGGCCGCGTTCGGATGGCCGGTCGGTACCTATGCCGCGCTTGGTCTTCCCCTTGAAAAGTCCGACTTCGCGGCCACGTGTGACGAAGGAGGGGGCGGACACCGCCGCGCCGCTCCCCACGCAGGGGACACGCACCCGATCGCCGCGTTCCTCGACAGTGGCGGTGGTTTCCTCTACGAGGCCGCGGCGTCGGTTCCGCAAGGAACCCCGCTGACCACCGAACCGGCGGACCTCACCGCGGTGCAACTGGTGGCCTGCGCGACCCTCATCGGCTTCGCGTCGAGCACCCCGCTGAGCGAATGCTCCTACAGCGGCGTGGACGACGAGCTCTACCAAGGGCTGTACCGGCTCGACGTCTTCGAAGCCCGCACCGGGCGGAAGGTCGCGTCGTCGCGGCTCGTCGGCAGCACCACCGAAACCTGTCCGCGCCTGCGCACGGTGCCGCGCGGCACACCGCCCGAAAGCCGGGACGTCGCCACCGAAGTGGACACCGTCGACTTCCGGCGGGCACTCGCCCCGCTGCGAGCCACCGGGCCGTGAATCCACGGTGACCACAGTGGACACAGGGTGGTGAACTGCCGCTACCTCGGCGCGCGAAGTGTCGCCGACAGCGCGGCGCACACCTCGTGCAGCGCTGCGAGCCCGGCCGCGATGGCAGGCTGTTCCCGTGAGCCCGACCGGATGGCGGCGATGGCCCTGCGGATCGGGACGGGTGGCGCGCCCACCGGCACACGACGCGTGTCGTGCAGGGCAGGCACCTCGGCCAGCCGGGGAATGAGAGCGACCCCGAAACCGCGAGCGACGAGCGCCGCTCCGGTGTCCCACTCGTCGGCGTAGTGGGCGACCTCGGGCGCGAAACCGGCGCTGGTGCAGGCCAGCATGACCAGTTGGTGGTAGGCGCGTCCGGGATTGCTGCCGATCCAGGGGTCGCCGGCGAGTTCGCTCAACGCGACGTCCGTGCGGCCGACCACCGGGTGTTCGGGACCGACGAGCATGTCCAGTGGTTCTTCGTAGAGGACGTACTGATCGAAGGCTTCGTCGGAGGCCGGAGGGATGTCGGCTGTCGCGACGACCACGACGATGTCGGTGTCGTCGGCCGCGAGCAGGTCGAAGGAGCGGGCCGGTTCCGACTCGCGCAGGTGCAGTCGCAGCGCGGGATGATCGCGGCGCAGTCGCTCCATGGCCTGTGGCACGACGGCCGCTGCCGCCGTGGAGAACCCGCAGAAACGCAGTGTGCCGCCGACTCCGCCGGTGCGGTGCGCGGCCAGATCCGCGCGTGCGCGTTCCCATTGAGCGGCGAGCACCTCACCGTGCGCGAGTAGCGTGCGCGCGGCGGCGGTGAGCCGGACCCCGCGTCCCGCGGGTTCGAGCAGCACCACGCCGAGTTCCCTGGACAGTGCCTGAATCTGGTGTGAGGCCGCCGACGGGGTCATCCGGCAGACCTCCGCCGCGGCGGTCACGGTGTGGTGCCGGTCGATCGCGCGGAGAACGCGCAGGCGCCGATCAATCATGTATCGAACGTACAAGATCGTTAGTTCGATTCTTCGATAGACGTGGACATTTTCCGCACTGACACTGGGAAAACCACCACGTACCGGCGCCAGCGGGTGGGACCTCAGCACTGATCCAGCTCGGATTCCGCAGGAGGAAGCATGTCCCGCTACCGCACGGTCGTCGTCGGTCTCGGCGGCCTTGGCTCGGCGGCGCTGTACCGGCTCGCCACCGAGCTCGGCTCCGGAGTGCTCGGCATCGAGCAGTTCGCGCTCGGCCATCACCGTGGCGCTTCACAGGACCATTCGCGGATCATCAGGCTGGCACAGCACCAGCCCGAGTACGCCGCGATCGCCAGACCCGCCTACAAAGCTTGGGAGGAGATCGAAGCCGAATCCGGTCAGCGGATTTTCACCCGCACCGGGGGGCTGGTCATCGAGGACAGGGAAGCCAGGCGGACAGCCGCGACCGGCAGTCGCAACATCGAGGGCTACACCGCGATGTTCGACCGTTTCGGGGTCGCCTACGAGCTCCTCGACGCCGACGAGCTCGTCGACCGGTGGCCCCAGTTCCGGGTCGGCGGCAGCGAGCAGGCGCTCTACCAAGCCGATTCGGGCATCGTCGACGCCGCCAGGGCCAACGCCGTGCACCTGGCGCTGGCCCGCGCCCACGGAGCCGAGATCAGGGCACACACCCCGGTTCGCGCGGTACGACCGGACGGCGAAGGGGTCGCCGTGGTCACCGGCGACGAGGTGATTCTCGCCGACCGGGTCGTCGTCGCCGCCGACGCCTGGACCAACAAGGTCCTCGCCGAAACCGGAGTGCGGCTGCCGCTGACCGTGCTCCGCGAGCAGGTCACCTACTACGCCACCGCGCATCTCGCCGAGTTCGCACCGGCGAGGTTCCCGGTGTTCATGTGGCACGGCCACCACAACTTCTACGGTTTCCCCGTCTACGGCGAGGTCGCCACCAAACTCGGCCAGCACATGGGCGGGGAGGAGACCACGGCCGACGACCGCTCGTTCGAGCCCGACCCGGTGCGGCGCGAACGCTACGCCGGCTTCGTCGCACGGCACATTCCCCGGTTCGGCGGGCCGGAGCTGTACTCCAGGACCTGCCTCTACACCGTCCCGCCCGACCAGAACTTCATCCTCGACCACCTGCCGGAGCATCCGCAGATCGTCGTCGCCAACGGCGCGGGGCACGCGTACAAGTTCGCCGCCCTCATCGGAGGCGTGCTCACCGACCTCGCGCTCGACCGCGCACCCGCGCACCCGGTCGACGGCTTCACGATCACCCGCCCCGCGCTCACCGACCCCTCGTTCCCGCGCGGCTTCCACATCTGAGCGTCCCGACCGAGAAAGGAGACCCGCCATGACCGCCGAAACCACCACGGCCGGAGCCCTCCCAGCCCGGCCCATCGCCGCGGCCGACTTCACCGACGAGAGCACCTACCGTGCCACCCGCCTGCCCGTCGAGCTGGCTTCGACCCTGATCCCCGACGCCTACACCTCCCCCGAGTTCTTCGCCATCGAACGGGAACGGGTCTTCGCCACCGAATGGGTCGCCGCCGGGTTCGCCGCCGACGTCGACCGTCCCGGCGCCTGCGTCGTCGCCGACATCGCGGGCCGCTCGATCATCGTCACCCGCAACCGGCACGGCGAGCTGCGCGGCTTCCACAACGTCTGCCGCCACCGCGCCACCAGGCTGCTCGGCCAGGACGCCCGCGAGGTGGGCCCACGCGGGCGCATCCGCTGCCCCTACCACAACTGGACCTACGACACCGACGGCACGTGTCTGGGCACGCCGCTTTTCGAAGGCTCCGACGTTCCAGCGGGCCAGGAGACGATCTTCGACACCTCGGTCGCCAAGGGCTTCGACCGCGCCGACTACGGCCTGCTCCCCGTCGCCGTGGACACCTGGGGCCCGTTCGTCTTCGTCAACCTCTCCCCCGCGCCCGCTCCGCTGGCGGCCCAGCTCGGCGACCTCCCGCGCCGCTTCGCCGACTACGCGCTGGACAACTGGGTGCCGCGGCGGCGACGCACCTACGAGGTAGCCGCGAACTACAAGCTCGTCGGCGAGAACTTCATGGAGTACTACCACCTGCCCTGGGTGCATCCCGAACTCAACCAGGTCTCCAAGTTCTCCGATCACTACCGCTGGCAAGGCCCCGGCATGTACACCGGCATGTGCACCACTCCGGTGTCACGCAACACCGAGGCGGGCGGCTGGGACGGCCTGCCCGCGTTCAGTGCGCTCAACGGCACCGACGCCGACAGCGGCCGATTCGTGTGGCTGTTTCCCAGCACCGCGCTCGTCGTTCTGCCCAATCACGCCTTCGTACTGCTCAACCAGCCCGTCGCGGCCGACCGCACGGTCGAAACGGCGGTCCTGCTCACCCACCCGGAATCCGCCGACGATCCGGAAGCCGAGGAAAGCCTCGACCAGCTTGAGAAGTTCTGGGACCTGGTCAACCGCCAGGACCTGGAGATCGTCGAGAAGGTGCAGCAGGGCATCGGCAACCCCGCCTACCGGGGCGGCCGGATGTGCTTCCGGTTCGAGGAACCGCTGCACCGCTTCCAGAACATGGTCATCGACAAGATGCTCGGGAAAGACCGGGTCCCGGAAGGCGACGACCACACCATGACGCGCATGTTCCCGGACCCGGCATGAGTACCGCCACGCGAATCACCGCCGAGCATCACATCGACGGTGACCGGGTTCCGCCCCGCGAGCGCAGGACGATACCCGTCGAAGACCCTTCGACCGGAGAGACGATCGCCCGCGTCGCTCGCGGCGACGCCGCCGACGTCGACCTCGCCGTGCGCACCGCCCGCGCTCGCGCGGACAAGACCCGGCAGACCGCCCCCGTCGAGCGCGGGCGCCTGCTGCGGGCCCTCGCCCGCGCTCTCGACGAAGCCAGCGGCGAGTTCGCCCTGTTGGAAACCCTCGACACCGGCAAGCCGCTTTCCCTTGCGCGCTCGGAGATCGCGGGCTGCGTCGGCTACCTCGACTACTACGCGGGCGCCGCCGACAAGATGCACGGCGAGACGATTCCGATCGGCCAGGCATCGCTGGCTTACACCGTGTCCGAACCGGTCGGCGTCACCGCGCACATCGTCCCGTGGAACGCCCCGCTTTCGATGCTGTGCCGCAGTGTCGCGCCCGCACTGGCGGCGGGAAACACGGCCGTGGTCAAACCCGCCGAGCAAACCCCGCTGACCGCGCTGCGGTTCGCCGAACTCGCGGCAGCGGCCGGCTGCCCGCCGGGCACCCTCAACGTCGTGACCGGACTCGGCGAGGAGGCGGGCCACGCGCTCGCCGCGCATCCCGGGATCGGGTCGCTCACCTTCACCGGCTCGGTGGCAACCGGACGGTCCGTGCTCCGCGCGGCAGCCGAGCACATCACGCCCGTCGTGACCGAACTCGGCGGCAAATCCCCGCAGATCGTGTTCGCCGACGCCGATCTCGATGACGTCGCCGCCCAGGTCGTCACCGGCTTCACCGCCAACACCGGCCAGTACTGCGACGCCGGATCACGCCTGCTCGCCGACCGCCGGATCCACGACGAACTCGTCGCGAGGATCGTCGAAAGAGCTTCGGCACTCACCCTCGGCCCAGGTGAGCGGGATCCCGATCTCGGCCCGCTGATTTCCGCCGAGCACCACCGGCGGGTCTCCGGCTACGTCGAGAAAGGGCACGACGAAGGCGCGAACCTCGCCACCGCGGCGCGCGAACTGCCCGGTCGCGGGTACTTCCTCGCGCCAACCGTGTTCACCGGAGTCACACCCGGCATGCGGATCGCCCGCGAGGAAATCTTCGGGCCGGTTCTCACCGTCCTCGCGTTCGACGACGAGGATCATGCCGCCGAACTCGCCGACGCCACCGACTATGGCCTCGGCGTCGGGATCCACACCAGGGACATCGACAGGGCACTGCGCATGGCCAACCGGGTGAACGCGGGCTACGTCATGATCAACGACTACTTCGCGGGCGGCGTCGCCGTGCCCTTCGGCGGAACCAAGCTCAGCGGCACGGGTCGCGAACGCGGCCTGATCGCCCTCGACAGCTACCGCACCCTCAAGACCGTCGTCGCCAGGATCGGATCCCGCTGACACCGCCGGAGGAGACCGTATGAACCACGCACACCCGAACTCCGCCGAGGTCGTCGTCATCGGCGGCGGGCTCGAAGGCTGCGCCGCCGCGTGGGCGCTGACCCGGCGCGGCGTGACCGACGTGGCCATCGTCGAGCGCCACACCGTCGGTTCCGGCGGCACCGGCAAGTCCTCCGGCGTGGTGCGCTGTCACTACGGCGTCTCCTCGCTCGCCGCGATGGCGGCGCGAAGCCTTGAGGTGTTCGAGAACGCCGAGGACATCCTCGGCACCGGCGTCGGATTCCACCAGACCGGATACGTCGTCGGGGTCGCCGAGAACAACGTCGCCGCCCTGCACGCGTCGATGGCCGGTCAGCGCGCCGTCGGCGTGCGCACCGAAAACGTCGGCCACGACGACGTCGCCGAGCTGTGGCCGACCGCCGACCTCGCTCCGTTCGCGGCCTTCGCGTGGGAACCGCGCGGCGGATACGGCGACGCCTATCAGACCGCGCAGGCCTTCGCCGGTGCCGCCCGCCGCGCCGGAGCCACTCTCCACCAGGCCACCACGGCGAAGTCCGTGCGCACCGAGGGCGGGCGGGTCACCGGCGTCGAACTCACCGAAGGGAGCACCATCGCCACGCGCACGGTGGTGCTGGCCGCCGGGCCGTGGTCGGCCGCGCTGCTCGCTTCACTGGGGATCGAACTGCCGCTCACCGCGCACCGCGAGCAGATCGTCCTCATCGACCCAGGCGGCCCGATCGGCCCGGTCCCGGTGTTCTCGGATCTGGTTTCGCTGCAATACATCCGGCCCGAGGGCACCAACCGGTTGCTTGTCGGCAACTCCGACCTCTCGACGCTCGAACCCGCCGACCCGGACGACTACTCCGATCACGCGGATCCGGCACACATCGAGCGCACCGCCGAGCGGGTCGGCGGCCGGTTGCCGGGCCTGCCCGCGCCTGCCATCGCCGCAACCTACGCGGGCTGCTACGACGTCACGCCGGACTTCAACCCGGTGATTTCCGAAACGCCGATCGAAGGTCTCGTCGTCGCGGCCGGATTCTCCGGCCACGGATTCAAGATCTCTCCTGCCGTCGGCACCCTCGTCGCCGACCTGGTGCTGGAGGGCAAGAGTTCGGACAACGACATTCCCGCAGGAGATTTCCGGCTCTCCCGGTTCGCCGAAGGCGACTTGCTCACCAGCCCTCATCCCTACGCGGGCGCGGGGCAGATGCGCTGAGAACGGAGACCACCATGCACCTGATCATCGCCGAGCGCCGCGACGAAGCCGATGGCGTGATCTCTCTTGTCCTGACTCCCGTCGACAACCGCGAACTGCCGGACTGGACGCCCGGCGCGCACATCGACCTGTTCCTCGATGACGGCCTGGTCCGCCAGTACTCGTTGTGCTCCGACCCCGGCGACCGCGACCGCTGGCGACTCGGGATCCTGCGCGAACCACGCGGTCGCGGCGGATCCGAGCACGTGTTCGACAAACTGCACGCCGGTGACATCGTCGAAGCGAGCGAACCACGCAACCACTTCGAGTTGCGGGAGTCAGCTCGCTACATCTTCATCGCGGGTGGCATCGGGATCACGCCGATCCTGCCCATGATCGGCCACGCCGAGCGGGCCGGTGCACAATGGACGCTGCTCTACGGCGGGCGTGGCCGCCGCTCGATGGCGTTCACGAACCAGCTCTCCCGATACGGGGACCGCGTCACCATCACACCCGAGGACGAACTCGGCCTGCCCGACCTCGCCGGTGCGCTCGGATCACCTGACGAGAAAACGCTCGTCTACGCGTGCGGTCCGGAGCCGTTGCTCGATGCCATCGCCGACCGGATGCACGACTGGCCCGCAGGAAGCCTGCGCACGGAACGCTTCACCCCACGAAGCACGGAACCGGCGATCGGCCAGTCCTTCCAGGTCGAGTTCCATGCCAGTGGAATCACCGCGACCGTGCCTCCGGATCGCAGCATCCTGACCGTCGCCGAAGAGGCTGGCGTCATTGTGGACTGGTCGTGCAGGGAGGGCACCTGCGGCTCGTGCGAGACGGCACTGCTCGACGGTACGGCAGAGCACCGCGACTCCGTGCTGACCGGGCCGGAACAACAAGCCCAGGACTGCATGATGATCTGTGTCTCCCGCGCCGCGCCCGGTTGTCCGCTGCTGCGACTCGACCTCTGACCACGACGGGATCCGGATCCATGAGAATCGCCGAAATCCACCTCTACCGGCACGACCTGCCGGTCCTCGGCGGACCCTTCACGCTCGCCAACGCGGAGGTCCGGCTTCTGTCCACGACGCTGCTCAAGCTGGTGGCCGACAACGGGCTGGTCGGCTGGGGCGAGACGTGCCCGATCGGCCCCACCTACGCCGAGGCTCATGCCGCGGGTGCCGTGGCCGCGCTCGGTGAAATGGCCCCCGGTCTGCTCGGTGCCGAGGTCTGGCCGGTGCCGTTGCACCGGCGTATGGCCGGGCTGCTCGACGGTCACCACTATGCGAAGGCCGCCGTCGACATCGCCGCCCACGACCTGCTGGGCAAGCATCTCGGCGTCAGCGTGTCCGAGCTTCTTGGTGGCGCGCTGACCGATCGGGTGCCGTCCTACTACTCCACCGGCGTCGGCTCTCCGGACGACACCGCGCGTCTGGCGGCGAGGAAGCGAGCGGAAGGATATCCAAGGCTGCAGGTCGAGATCGGCGGTCGGGCGGTCGAGGAAGACATCGAAACCGTCCGCAAGGTCTGGGAGGTCATCCGGGGGTCGGGGATGCGGCTGGCCGTGGATGGCAACCGCGGCCTGACCACGCGCGACGCCCTGCGACTCAGCGGGGAATGCCGGGACATCCCTTTCGTCTTGGAACAACCTTGCGGCACCGTCGAAGAGTTGCGCGCGATCCGTCCGCGGATCAACCATGCTTTGTATTTGGACGAGAACGGCACGAGTCTGAACACCGCACTCACCACCGCCGGTAGCGGGTTGGTCGACGGGTTCGGCATGAAGGTCACCCGTATCGGCGGTCTGCATCCGATGCGAGCGTTCCGCGATCTGTGTGCGGCGAGGAACCTGCCGCACACCTGCGACGATTCCTGGGGCGGCGACATCATCGCCGCCGCCTGTACCCACGTCGGCGCGACGGTCGCACCGGAGCTGATGGAGGGCGTCTGGCTGGCGGCCGACTACATCGAAGGCCACTACGACCAGGAGAACGGCGTCCGCGCCGAGGGTGGCTACATCAAGCGACCCCAGGGGCCGGGCCTCGGCATCGTGCCCGACGAGACCCTGTTCGGTGTTCCCGAGATGTCCTTCTGATCACGAGGTCACTCCGGCTCTCTTGCATAGAACACGGCGATCAGGTCGGTGGTGAGTAACATCCAAGCGGAACTAATGGGGATTTCCCATTCTGTCGGCCCTGCCGACACGACAAAGCGGCTACGCGAGCGCGAAACCGGCGAGTGACTGAGTGAGCGCGTCGAGCACGGCGGCGCGGAATGGTCCGAGCGCCGGGCTGGCCGGGCCGGGCCGGGTGAGCAGGACGATGGCCGCGCGTTCACCTTCGAGGGGAACGAAGCGCACGCCACCGGTGCGCAGGGTCTGGGCCGAGGCGGCCAGCCGGGTGATGCCGACTCCGGCGGCGACCAGGGCCAGTAAGCCTTGCGGGGTGGTGCCGCGCCGGTCGATGTGCGGGCGGTACCCGGCCGCGGCGAAATCGGCGTCGTACTGGCGATGCCACGGCGGCCATGACGTACGTGGTGTCATCACCCATCGTTCGTTGGCCAGATCGGCCAGCCGCAGTGTCTGGTTGTTCGCCAGGCGGTGACCGTCGGGCAGCGCGATCACCACGCCTTCGGAGCCGAGCAGGTCGCTGTTCAGGTCCTCGACGAGAGGTGGCCGGGTGATCGCCGCGTCGAGGGTGCCGCCACGCACCCCGGCGACCAGTTCGGCGATGGGAAGATCCTCGGTATTCAGCTCGACGGCCGGATGCCGTTGCGCGAACACGTTGACGACCGGTGGCATGACTTCGTTGGCCAGCGAGGAAAGGAACCCGACGCGCAATTCCAGGTTGTCGCCGCGCGCGCTTCTGACGACCGTGTCCATCGCCCGCCGCGCCGAGCCCAGCAGCGGTACGGCTTCCCGGAGAAGGACCTCGCCGACCGCGGTCAGCGTGACGCCCCGGCTGGAGCGCTCCAGCAACGCCGCTCCGACCCGTGCTTCGAGAATGCGCATCTGCGTCGACAGTGATTGCTGGGAAATGTGCAGTCGTGCCGCGGCGCGGGTGATGCTGCGCTCCTCGGCGATGACGACGAAGGACCGCAGCACGCGGAGGTCGGGCAACTCGGACATGGTGGCCACAGTCTAGCGCTGTGGCCCACCCCGGCTTTACTGTTTCCGCTCGCTCCGCCCGCCGATCTAGCGTCGTGCTCATGACACGGACCTGGTTCATCACGGGAAGTTCCTCAGGCTTCGGACGGGCTCTCTGCCTGGCGGCACTGTCCGAGGGCGACAACGTCGTGGCCACCGCCCGACAGCCGGAGACGCTTGAGCCACTGGTCGCTCAGGCACCGGACCGCGCGCTCGCACTGGGCCTCGACGTCACCGAACCGGAGCAGATCGACCCGGCGATCGCCGCCGCGCACCGGCGTTTCGGTGGAATCGACGTTCTGGTCAACAACGCCGGGTTCGCGTCGGTCGGCGCCGTCGAAGAGCTTGAGGACCACGCGCTGCGTCAGCTGATGGACGTCATGTTCTTCAGCACCGTCTCACTCGTGCGCGCGGTGCTGCCCGGAATGCGGGAACGGCGTCGCGGAAGCATCGTGCAGATGTCCTCCATGGGCGGGCAGGTGTCGATGCCCGGCTTCGGCGCCTACTGTGCGGCGAAGTTCGCCCTCGAAGGACTGTCCGACGCGCTGGCCGCCGAGGTCGAACCGCACGGGATCGGTGTCCTGATCGTGGAACCCGGCGCGTTCGCGACCAGCTTCGGCGCGGCGCGCTCGCAGGTCTCGCCGGACAGCAGCCACTACGCGGACACCGTCGGGCCGCAACGCGCCGCCGTCGCGGGAATGAATGGCTCCCAGCCAGGAGACCCGGCCAAGGCCGCCGCCGCGATCCTTCACGCCCTCGGCGAGCCGTCTCCTCCGCGACGGCTCGCCCTCGGTGCCGACGCGATCGAGCACATCGGAGCCGCACTCGACGCGCGGCGAGCCGAACTCGACGAGTGGGCACCGCTGAGCCGCTCGACCGCACGATGACGAGCGCACGGGTGGCACGCCGGGGACAACGCGATGAGAATCGTCATCTCCGGAGGGCCGCCGCGCACCGATGAGTTTCCCGCACCGCGCCGGTCCATCCATGGAGACCCACTCACAGGAGGGCTGGCGCCATGCGGAAACTGCGCTACGGCATGAACGTGACACTGGACGGCTATATCGCCGCGCCCAACGACCCCTCGCACACCTCCGGCGATGCGGCCATCGGCTGGGGCGGGCCGAGTGACGAGTTGTTCCAGTGGTGGCTGGACCAGGAGCTGGCGTGCGGGCTTTCGCTGTACGGGCGCAAGCTGTGGGAGACGATGAGCGCCTACTGGCCGACCGGGGACCAGCAGCCGGGCGCCAACCAGGCCGAGATCGCGTTCGCCAGGAACTGGCGGGACACACCGAAGGTGGTGTTCTCCTCGACGATCGACAAGGTCGACTGGAACACCCGCCTCGTCACCGGCGACCCGGTCGCCGAGATCACCCGGCTCAAGGCCGCCGACGGCGCCCCGATGGAGGTCGGCGGCGCCACGCTCGCCGGTGCGGCCATGCGGGCCGGGTTGATCGACGAATACGCGCTGGCCACCTACCCGGTCCTGGTTGGCGGCGGTACGCCGTTCTTCACCACGCTGGACGGCTGGGTGAACCTGAACCTGGTGGAGACGCGCACCTTTCCCGGCGGGGTGATCCTGACCAGATACGAGACGAGACGGTGAACGCGTTTCCGGGACCTGCCGAGGGGTTCCGATGACCGGCATCCAGGAACGGATTCAGCGGCACATCGACACGCTGGTCGACACCGGCGCGGAGGCCGGTGTGCAGGTCGCCGTCTACCGGAATGGCGCGCTGATCGTCGACGCGGTGGCAGGCACGGCCGACCCAGCCACCGGGCGGCCGATCACCTCCGGCACACCGGTGTTCAGTTTCTCCACGGGCAAGAACGTGGCGGCCACGCTCGCACACGTGCTCGTCGCGCGTGGTTTCCTCGATTACGACAGCCCGATCACCGGCCTGTGGCCCGAATTCGGCGTGCACGGCAAGGCCGCGACCACACTGCGGCACGTGCTGACCCACACGGCCGGTCTTCCGGCCATGCCACGCGAGATCACCCCGGCCGAACTGCCCGACTGGCCGAGGGTGTGTGAGTCGCTGGCCGCCGCCAAGCCGCGCTGGCGGCCGGGCACCGCCGTGGGTTATCACGCCTACACCTTCGGCTATCTCGTCGGCGAACTGGCTCACCGCGCGACCGGGCGGCGCATGCGGGAACTGCTGCGTGAGTGGATCACCGCACCGCTCGGTATCGAGGGGCAGCTCTACTTCGCCGTTCCTGAGGAGTCGCTGCCGGGGTTGGCGTGCCTTGAACAGCAGGCGCGGGACTGGTCCTCGGTTCCGGTGCTCGCGCAGTGGGAGAGCCGGCCGAGCGCCGATTTCGGTAACGACGCGAAGATCCTGCGCGCCGACATCCCCTCGGTGGGGACCGCCACCGCGCACGGCCTCGCCGCGATGTACGACGCGTTGCTGCGGGGCGCGCTTGTGGACTCCGCGAGGCCGACGGAGCTGTCCGCGCTCGCGTTCGAGGGGGTCGATCAGGTTTTCGGCACTCCGGCGAGGATGGCGCTTGGCTTCCCGGTCGGCAGGATCGGTGCCCCAGCCGAGGAAAACTCCGTGGCGTTCGGCTGGCCCGGCGGGGGCGGAAGCTACGCCTACGCCGACCCCGCGCGAGGGATCGCCTTCGCGCTGACGAAAACCCGGCTCGTCCCCAACTTCGACACAGCGCAGTCGGTCACCACGATCCTGGCCGACCATCTGGCCCGAGCCCGCTGAGCTTTTCCCTCGACCGCAAGGAGAACATCATGTCCACCCGTCAAGCCGACAGCTCGGCCCCGCCGCGGACCAGCCTCGGTGCCTTCTCCTCACCGGGTGCCCGTCCGACACCGTGGGAAGCGACGGAATCGGCGCTGCGCCAGACCCAGAAATTCCAGCTGTGCACGGTGCGCCCTGACGGCCGCCCTCACGTGACACCGTTGCTGGCGTTCTGGGCGCTCGGCGCGATGTGGTTCACCACCGGCGACAACGAACAGAAAGCCAAGAACCTCGGCGCCAACCCGCATTGCGTGCTGACGACCGGAACCGGGACCCTGACCGGCACGGACTACGTCATCGAGGGTACGGCGAGCCTGGTCACCGAGCAGGCCACCAGGGAAACCGCGGCGACCGCGTTCGAACAGGCCTACGGCTGGCAACTCACCCGCGAAGACGGAACCTGGTTTCAGCTGGGTGACGCCGTCCGGGCAGGGAAGGTTCAGCTCTACCGGGTCCAGCCCGACAAGGGATTCGCCTTCGCCACCGGCAACGAATCGTCCCAGACTCGCTACCGGTGGAACTGACGGCGCGACCGAACCAGGAAGGGAACACTCGTGCTGACACAGATCGCGCAGGGCGTACTGGTCCACCAGAGCCAGTTACTCCAGAACAACACCGTTGTGGTGCAAGGTAATGCGGGCGTACTACTCATCGACCCGGGGATCACGGGCGGCGAAATGGCCTGTCTCGCGGACGACCTCCGCGAATGGGGCCAGCCCGTCGTGGCGGGGTTCGCGACGCATCCCGATTGGGATCACGCGCTCTGGCACCCCGAACTCGGCGACGCGCCGCGTTACGGCACCGCCCGTTGCGCCGCGTTTCTGCGAGACCTGCGGTCCACTTCGGACTGGAAGGCCCGCACCGCAGAGGGACTGCCCCCGGAAATCGCGGGCGAGATACCGCTGGAGCTGTTCGGTCTCGTCACCGGTCTGCCTGCCGGAACCACGAAGATCCCTTGGGATGGCCCGGAAGTCCGGATCGTCGAGCATCCGGCGCATGCCCCCGGCCATGCCGCGCTGGTGATCGAGGAGCGCCGGGTTCTCGTCGCGGGGGACATGCTTTCCGATGTCTTCATTCCGATGCTCGACGACACTCCTGACCCGGTCGAGGACTACTTCGCCGGTCTGCGGCTGCTTGAGAGCGCGGCACCGGAGGCCGACGTCGTCGTGCCCGGTCACGGATCCGTCGGCACGGCTGACGAGCTACGGGCACGGATCGACCGGGATCGAATGTACTTGCATGCCCTGCGAGACGGCCGTTTTCCCGACGACCCGCGCATCGGCCCCTCGGCCAAACCCGGCTGGGAGTGGGTAAGCGACATACACGAAGGGCAAGCCCGCCGCCTCGCCCGGGCGAGCGAGAGCGACGGGATGTCCTGATTTTCGCCGGGATACCGGCGGTCTCCGGGGAGAGTGCAAATCAGGCCGCGAGGCTTACGACGTTGGCTCACGGACTGGAGCTCCTCATGCCCTTCCGAGAATCCGCCCACCGCGCGCGCCCGTCGGGGCGCCATCCCTGAGTACCGGGACGCCGTTGAGCAACACGGCGTGCATCCCTTCGGAAAGCCGCCACGGATCAAGGTAGGTCGACCGGTCGAGCACGGTCTCCGGATCGAACACCACGATGTCGGCGGCGGCACCGTCACGAAGCAGTCCCCGATCGGCGAGCCGGAGCCGTTCGGCGGGCAGCGAGGTCATTTTGCGAATCGCCTCTTCGAGGGTCAGGACGCCGCGCTCCCGCACGTACCGCCCGAGCACCCTGCTGAAGGTGCCGAAACTGCGCGGGTGCGGCATTCCCTGGCCACTGGCGTCCATCGTCCAGCCGTCACTGGCCACCGCGACCGCAGGGTGCCTGAGCACGGCCTCCACATCCGCCTCCGCCATCGCGTGGTTGACGATGCCGACCCGCGCCTCGTGTTCGGCGAGCACGTCGAGCGCGACATCGGCGGCGTCACCCGCCGAGCCGGTCGCGAGGTCCTGAAGCGAACGGCCGACGGCGTCGGCGTAGCGGCCAGGCGACAACTCGGCGAGCACGATCCCGGCAGGGTCGTGCTCGGCGGCGAACCTGTCCCGCAGGTCCGCCGCGATCCGGTCCCGCGTCGCCGGGTCGGCCAGGCGAGCGAGCAACGCGTCCGCGCCGCCGTCGACGGCCCACGGTGCGAGCCTCGACATCAGTCCGGTGCTCGACGCGGTGTAGGGGTACACGTCCGCCCCGACATCCACGCCACGTTCCCTTGCGGCTTCGATCAGCCGCAGTGCCTCGTTCACCGAACCATGGTTCGCCCTGCCCATGCACTTGAGGTGCGAGATCTCCAGCCGGACCCCTGCTCGCTCCGCGGTCTGGATCGCCTCGGTGACCGCCTCCACGAGCCGGTCGGTCTCGTCGCGCATGTGCGTCGAGTAGAGCATCCCGTGCCGTGCCGCGACGCGGGCCAGCTCCGCGATCTCGTCCATGCCACCGAACAGTCCCGGCGCGTAGATCAGTCCGGAGGAAAGCCCGAGTGCCCCCCCACGCGCGGCGTCGGCGACCAACTGTCGCATGTGGTCCAGTTCGTCCGTGCTCGGCGGCCGGTCCTCGCCGCCGAGCACGGCATGGCGCACCGCGCCGTGCCCGATTTGCAGGCCGACGTTGACCGCGGGCCGGGCGCGCTCCAGCGCCTTGCCGAAGCCCGCCGCGTCCTTCCAGGTCCAGCTCAGCTCGTGACCGTGCACGGGAAGGCGGGGCGGAAGACCGCCGACGACGGGAAACGGCGAGAATCCGCAGTTTCCGGTCAGCAACGTCGTCACGCCCTGATGGAGCTGGGTCGTCGCGTGCGGCGAGCCTTCCAGCGTGAAGTCCGCGTGCGAGTGCAGGTCGATGAACCCCGGCGCGACCACGAGGCCACCGGCGTCCACCGTCTCGGCCCCTCGAAGGCCCTTCCCGATCCCGGTGATGCGATCACCGGTGATCCCGATGTCGGCGCTTCGCCTCGGGGCACCGCTGCCGTCGATGATCTCGCCACCACGAATGACGATCTCGTGTTCGGTCACGATCAAGTTCCTCACAGCTCGAAGAAGAGAATGGCGGCGTACATCAGGGTGGCCGGAATGATCACCAGCCAGCCGACGACGAGCAGGTTTCGCAGGTTGGCCGAGCGGGCGAGCCCCATCGCGCCCACCATGTTCGCGTTGGGGAACGGCCCGTAGGTGTCGATCTTGGAGGCGAACAGCAGCACGATGACCCATGCGTTGGCACCGACGCCGATACTGGCCGCGAGACTGCCGAAGACGTTGTCCAGCAACACGACCTGGGCAGCGGTCGCCCCCGGTACACCGACCCAGCCGAGCATCGCGATCACCGCCACGAACACCAGCGGCGGGAGTGCGCCCAGTTCGGTGCCGAACATGTCCAGCACCACGTCGAACGGCTTGAGCTCGTCGACGGCAAGGAAGAAGACCGCGAGCAACCAGAACAGCATGAACATCTTGACCTGGCTGGCGGCGCCCCGGATCAGGTGCTCGGCGACCTTGATGGCGGGCAGCCCGCCGGCGAGACCGGTGACGATGGCGATCACCGGAAGCGCGACGAGCGGGAACGTGGTCCCCGCGCCGGTCACGATCGCGTAGCCGACACAGGCCAGCAGCGTGACCGTGAAGGCGATCGTCGCCGGGCCACGGCGAATGCCGTCCATCACCGGCGGCGGCTCCGCGACTTCGAGCGCGTCGTACTCGTCGCCGGTGTCGACCGTCCTTCGCTGCACCCAGGGCACGATGATCATGCCCGCGACGATCGAGAGGATCGCCAGCGGGCCCGCGCCGTAGAGCACGTATTGCAGATAGCCGACTTCGGCCGCGGTCATGATCGCGACGTTGGAACCGGCGAACGGCGCGAGCGCGAGACCCGCTGACCCGCCGATGAACATCATCGCGGCCGAGGCGGACCGCGTGAAGCCGAGCCGCGCGACCACGGGCAGCAACAGCGGGGCCGCGATGGCCAGCGCGCCCGCCAGCGTTCCCAGTGCCGCGACCAGCAGGAGACAGGCCAGCATCACGCCGAGAATCGCCCTGGTACGACTGGTGTGCCCGACCACGCGAAGCACGGCCCGCACGATCGAGTCGGCCGCGCCGGTGACTCTGAGCAGCTCACCGACGCCCGCCCCGAGCATGATGATCAGACCGATCATCGTGATCGTCTCGCTGAGCGAGGCGCCGAACAGGTCGCCGATCGCTGCCGGGCTCGGCATCAGCAGCAGCAGACCACTCAGCACGGCCACCGCGGTCGCGATGAGGATGTCCATGCCGATGAGCGCGAGCACGGCGAACAGCGCGATGGGCAGCAAACCCCACAGCGTCGGCGGCTGGGTCAGGATTCCCGCCACCAGCGAGATCAGGATTCCGGCCAGCCCGGTGCCGGAGATCAGTCCGCGTTTGAGCGGCGATTGCCGTCCCTGTTCGACGGGTGCCGGAGCGTCCGTGCCGTCGTCAGGCGGTGTGCTGCTGGGATTACTCATGCTCGTGTCCTTTGTGGTGCGTGATCAGGCGAGTAACGCGTCCCGGTGCTCCGCGCCGGATTCCGCGACGATTTCGGCGACCGTCTGGCCGGTGCGGACCGGCGCGAACACCAGGTCCCCTTCGGTGGCGCGGAAACCGTGCACGGCAGGCCGGGGCAGGCTGTTGTACGAAAACGGTGAGGAGAAGTAGTAAGCGCCGGTGTCGCGCAGCACGACCAGATCCCCCTCGGCCAATTCGGGAAGCTCCCGTTCGGATGCCACCAGATCGCCCGCGAAGCAGCACGGTCCGGCCACGTCCTGGCTGAGCGGGCGATCCCGCTTGCGCCGCCCCTCGGCGTCGAACGCCTCGACGCGCAACGGCCACGCCCCCGGCATGAACACCGTGCGGGTCGCGATCTGCGCTCCGGCGTGGGTCACCGCGATCCGCCGTCCACCGACGTCCTTGACGTACTCCACGCGGGCGATGATGAAACCGTTCTTGGCCAGCAACGACCTGCCGAACTCGGTCAGCAGCGAGTACCGGCCTTCGAAGAGCCCGGGAACCCGCTGCCTCAGCACCGCGACGTACTCGGCGAAGGACGGGCTCACCGTGTCGTCGGCGAAGTTGACCGGCAAGCCACCGCCGATGTCGATGCTCGTGACCTGTCGCCTGCCCGCGTTGGCGTTGATCTCCTCGGCGAGCCGGTACACCGCGTGGATGCCGTCGGCGATCAGTTCGAGCGGGCAGCCCTGCGATCCGACGTGGACGTGCAGCCGGCTCAGCCACGGCCGCGTGGCGAACGCCGCGAGCAGTTCGTCGCGGGAGCCCGCGTCGCCCAGTGGAATCCCGAACTTCGAGTGAGGCGAGGCGGTACTCATGGCGTCGATCGACCCCGCACCGACCTGTGGGTTGACCCGGGCCCCGAGTACGGCACGCGTGTCCGGGGTGACCAGCGCGTCGAGCCGCTTGAGTTCGTCGAGGTTGTCCGCGTTGACGGCGACGCCGAGTTCGAGTGCTTCCCGCAGTTCGGCCTGGGTTTTGGCCGGGGAGTCGAGCACGATCCGCTCGGGCCGGAAGCCCGCGGCGAGCGCCTGGGCGAGTTCGCCAGCGCTCGCCACCTCGCAGCCCAGCCCTTCCTCCGCGAGCAACCGGAGCACCGGAACCAGCGGGCTCGCCTTCGCCGCGAAGGCGTGCAGTACCTCGGTTCCCTCGAACGCGGCCCGCAGATCGCGGATCGTCGAGCGCACTCCGTCGGCGTCGACGAATCCCGCCACCGGGTGCTCGTACCCGACCAGGCCCGCCTCGACCGCGGCCCGGACGGCCTGCTCCACCCGGTCGGCACGCGGGTGTGTATCCGGTCCCATATCGCCCCCTTCTTTCGATCTGAGCAAGGATCAACCCCTCACATGGAGCAGTGGCCGAATTGCAGAGATCCGTCACCATTGGAGCAGTATGGGGACTTAAACGTGCACAATGCCGATATGGTGAGCGCTTCTCCGCCTGATTCCGTCATCGACGAAGTCGATCTCGAACTCATCAACGCGCTACAGGTCACGCCGCGCGGGTCATGGGCCGTGCTCGGGCGTGCCCTCGACCTTGACCCGGCAACGGCCGCACGCAGGTGGCAGCGACTGACCCAGACCGGCCTCGCCTGGGTCACCTGCACGATCGGCCCGGCCCGTCACCACGAGTTCTGCATGGCCTACATCAAGGTTTCGGTCGCGCCGGGCTGGCTCGACTCGGTCGCCGCGACCCTGATCGAGGAAGCCTCCGCGCCGTATCTGCACCACGTGACAGGGCCGAGTCCGCTGTTGCTGGTGATCGCGCTGCGCAACCCGGCGGCGGTGTCGGCGTTTCTCCGCGACGTACTCGATCAGCTACCAGGGGTGACCTCGTATCACGCCGAAATTCGCACCGTGGGCTACACCGAGCCCAGCCGCTGGCGGCTGGACAGTCTCGATCCCGTGCGCAGGGGACGCTTGTCACCCCCGGCAGGCGAATCCCGGGGATTCAGCGTCGACGAGACCGATCGAGCGCTGTACCGGCTTCTGCACATCGACGGGAGGATGTCGTTCGCCGAACTCGCGGGCCGGACCGGGATCAGCCAGGCGACCGCGCGGCGCAGGGTGAACCGGCTGCTGGACACGCGTCATCTGAGGATGCGCTGCGACATGGCGCAGTCGGTCTCCGGCTGGCCGATCACCGGCGTGCTGTGGGCGCACGTGCCGCCGGGTTCGCTCGACATGGTCGCGCGAGCGATGGGCAACCGGGCCGAGGTCCGGCTCAGCTGCACGCTGTCGGGCCCGGCCAACCTGCTGCTGATGGTGTGGCTGCGCACCTTGGAGGGCCTTACCGAATTCGAGCGCGTCGTCGGCGAGCTTCACCCCGGACTCACGGTCGTCGACCGCTCGGTCTGCCTGCACACGATGAAGCAGATGTGGCGCCAGCTCGACTCGACGGGCAGGGTCGTGCGGGTGCTGGACCCCAACCGGGTCAGCTTTCCCGGTACTTGACCCCTGCTCCCGGCTCGGGCTCCCGGTTTCCAGGACCGAGGGCGAGGACGTAGCCGAAGAGCACGGTCATGATGGCGACTCCCTCCCACATCTCGGTGTGCCGGGGCGTTCAGGCGTGGCTGACGCTGGCCTCGGTGGTCAGTGCCGCGTCGGCCTCCGCGGCGGCGAGGTGGGCGTTGAGATGGGCTCCGGCGAGGGCTCCCGCCGAGGCCGAAGCGCCGACCTGCGCGGTCAGGTCGGTGGCGTTGCCCGCCACCCACACCCCCGGCACGCCGGTGGTGCCAGCCATGCCGGTGACGAAGCGGCGCCCCATCCCTTCCGGCAGGTCCTCCATCGGCAGCCGCAGGCCGTCGAGCCCGTCCGCGCGAGCCAGCGCGGTGGTGGCGACGGCGAGAACCCGGCGCGGCACGACCTGCCCTCCGGTCAGCAGCACACCCGTGATGCCGTCGCCGTCGAACTGGATTTCGGCGACCGGGGTGTCGACGACGCGGATGCCGCGAGCGGCGAACCGGGCGCGGGTACCGGAGTCCGGTTCGGTGCCGCGCGTGAAGTACACGAGGTCGTCGGTCAGTTGCCGGAACAACAGTGCCTGGTGGATCGAAGCAGGGCCGGTGGCCAGGATGCCGATGGGTTCGTCCCTGACCTCCCATCCGTGGCAGTAAGGGCAATGGACCACACCTCGTCCCCAGTGCCGGGCCAGGCCGGGGATGCCGGGAAGCACGTCGCGCACTCCGGTGGCCACCAGTACCCGGCGTGCCGTCACGGCGCGGCCGTCGGCGAGCGTGACGACGAAGCGCGGGTCGCCGTCGTCCGACGGCGGGGCCGGGGCCGCGGCGATCACCTCGCCGGTCACGACCTTCCCGCCGTAGCGGCGCACCTCCTCCCTGCCCGTGCGCAGCAGCTCGGCCGGCGGTGTGCCGTCGAGGCCGAGCAGTCCGTGCACCCCCTCCGCGGGCGCGTTGCGGGGCGTTCCGCCGTCGATCACGACGACCGAGCGGCGTGAGCGGGCGAGCATCAGCGCGCCGTTCAAGCCGGCGGCGCCACCACCGATCACCACGGCGTCGACGGTGTCCTCCGGTAGTAGGTCAGTCCTGGTCTCCGGCATGGCGGTCCTCCTTCTTGACGTGCGTGGGGCTGTGTCACGACGGTAAGCACTCTTTGCCGATGTGGCATAGGATCATGCGTATGACGCAAGAAGATGCCGATTTGGACAGCCTGGTACGCAAACGGATCCGCGCTCTGCGGGTGGCGCAAGGCTGGTCACTGGAGGAACTGGCCACCCGGGCCCGGCTGAGCCCTTCGTCGCTGAGCCGGATCGAGAACGGTCAGCGCCGCCTCGCGCTGGATCAGCTCGTCACCCTCGCCAGGGCGCTGGACACCTCGCTCGATCAGCTCGTCGAGACCGACACCGACGACGTGATCGCCAACCCGATGATCGACGGCGCCCACGGCGTGCTGCGCTGGGCACTCAAAGCCGAGCCGGGAATGACGGTCATGCGCAGGCGCATGACCGACCCGCCGCCGGACAACCCGGCCGCCATGCGCGCACACCCCGGCCGCGAGTGGCTTGTCGTCCTTTCCGGCACCGCCATCCTCATGCTGGGGCACCGCCGCATCCGCGTGGAGACCAACCAAGCCGCCGAGTTCCCGACCATGCTCCCCCACGCGATCGGCGCGGCGGGCGGACCGTGCGAGATCCTCGGCATCTTCGATCGCGAAGCCCGCCGAGGACACCAGGGCGAGGACAAGCCCCCCGGCCGGTCATGAACTTGCGTCACCGGCTTTACGACAACCGACCTTCTTGCGTTTCGAGCAAGGTCCCGTGCAGTTGAGGCATGGCCGCCCTACCGTTGCGGCATGACGTCCAGCGCGCACCACGACCACGATGTGGCCGACCAAGCCGAAATCCTCGATCTCGACGCGGAAGTCCTCGCCGAGCACACCGCGTCCATCACCGCCTGGCTGCCGCTCGACGCGAGCCCTCGCCGGATCGTCGACCTGGGCTGCGGCACCGGCGCCGGGACGTTCGCCCTGCTCTCCCGCTTCCCGGGGGCACACGTCACCGCCGTCGACTCCTCGGACGAGCATTTGCGGCGACTGCGGGACAAGGCAGCCGAGTACGGGTTGGCCGAGCGAGTGCGAACCGTCCGCGCCGACCTCGACTCGACCTGGCCGGAACTCGGCGAGCCCGGCCTGGTGTGGGCATCGGCGTCACTGCATCACCTGATCGATCCCGGCCGTGCCCTGCGCCGAGTGCACGACCTGCTCGCCCCTGGCGGGCTGTTCGCCGTCGTCGAACTCGCCGGATTCCCCCGGTTCCTTCCGGCTGACGCACCCGAGAACCGTCCTGGCCTTGAGGAGCGCTGTCACGCCGCGAGCGACCGGCGCCACGCCGGGCACCTTCCGCACCGAGGGGCCGACTGGGGAAGCGCACTGACCGCGGCCGGATTCGCCGTCGAGGGCCAGCGGACGATCACCGTCGACATCGGACACTCCCGCTCCCCCGCCGTCGGCCGCTACGCGCTCAGCGGCCTGCGACGCATGCGCGCCGCCGTGGCCGACGTGCTCCCGGCCGAGGATCTCGCCGCGCTGGATCAGTTGCTCGATCCGGAAAGCCCACGCGGAATCCTGCGCCGCGACGATCTCGCGGTGCGCACCGAACGCACCGCGTGGGCCGCGCGCCGAGCCTGAATTTCCACAGCACCGGAAAGGACGAATCATGACTCTCTCGCCCAGTCGCGCCTCCCCGGCAGCGACGGCTACCCCTACGACCTGGACTTGTCTTGGAAGGTGAATACCGGCCTGCCCCGGACGGCCGCCAGGGTCAGGCTCCCATCAACCGGATCGGCCCCCAGGCGTCGTCGATGAAGCTGATCGTCAGGGTCTGACCGTCGACGAGCCGGGAAAGCACGCTCGGGTCGAGCAGTGCGTGCATGGACAAGCCGTCGGTGAGCGCGACCAGTTCGGTGGCCAAGGTTTCCGACGACCGCAGACTCCGGATCGAATCGTCGGCTTTGCATTCGTCGATGATCTGCGTGACGACTCCCCGCCAGTTTCTCAGATACTGCACGACTTCGTCATGTGTTTCCTCGACCGCGTTCGTCTCCGCGTAGTAGTCGAGGAAAATTCTGGTGAGGGCGACCCTTCGTTCGTCGAGCGGCAAGGTCGCCTCGATCGTTCCATGCAGTTTCTGCAAAGGCGTGAGCGTGGAATCCTGGAGCAGTCGCTTGAGTTCCTTTCCCTGCACATGTGCCGCCCTGCGAAAAGCGCCCAGCATGAGAGCTTCCCGGTTGCTGAAATAGTGGTTGACGGTTCCTGTCGACCATTGAGCCCGTTCGGCTGCCGCTCGCGTGGTCACCGCCCGCGTTCCCCCCTCGGCTATGAGGGTGAGTACCGCATCGCAGATCTCGTTCCTGCGCTGCTGGTGATCTACGATCTTCGGCATCGTCGGCTGTCCTCTTCGTCGTCCGGGTCTCGCCCATAACCTTATTCACGGCGTTGCCGTGGCCGGTGAACCGGCCACGGCACGCCCTCATGATCGCGTACCCTCGATCGTTTTCTCGGCCTCTCCCCCGGTTTCGGCTGCCGGGGACGCGGCGTCTTCCTCTGCCCGTGCGGCGGGTGTGCCCTTGACGATCAGCCAGATGCCGCGGGTGAGAAGCGGAATGCCGAAGACGATGAGCATTCCCCACGCGCCCGCCGTGTATCCCTTGGCGACGAGATCGACGATTCCCGCTTGACTGATGACGATCGCGACAACGAGCGTGATGGCCGCGGTGATCCCATTTCCCTTGCGGGTCAGCGGTTTACGGCCGAGATCTTCGAGGTTCACGCTGACCCGGTTGAGCGCGCCTTGCACCAGGCCGACCGCAGTGGCCAGCAGCGTCCAGCCCACGAGCAAACCGAACACGATGACGACCCAAGGGCCGTAACCGGAAAGCATGTTCAGCCACGGTATTTGCGCGTCCAGCACGGCGGGGTCCGGGTAAAACGCCATCACGGCGAAATAGGTGAGGAACAACGGTAACGCGATGAGCCAGCCCAGGTTGACCGCAGACCAGAACGAGTCCTTCCTGGCCCTGGCGAATCGCATCACCGGCATCGCCGCGGGGAAAATACACAGATACAGCGAGCCGTAGATGAGGCCGGAGGAGATCGAACTCCACGCCGTGGAATCCGGGTCGAGCGGCGGCGCGGAATCCCGGAAGTTCGCGACGAGATCGTCACCCTTGACCGCGAGAACCAGCACGGCGAACAACACGTACCCGACCGTGAGCAGGATGGTTCCGGTGGAATTGAACCGCTCCACCACGGACTGACCGAAGAACAACACGACGGCGACGATCGCGACGAGTCCTGCCGAGGTGATCCACACCGGCACGCCCAGCGTGTCGGCCATGATGCTGCCCGCCGCGCTGATGAGCACGCCGATGATGGTGACACCAAGCAGGAGATACAGGAAGTCG
Source organism: Prauserella marina (assembly GCF_002240355.1). Lineage (GTDB taxonomy): Bacteria > Actinomycetota > Actinomycetes > Mycobacteriales > Pseudonocardiaceae > Prauserella_A > Prauserella_A marina. The sequence continues at coordinate 2,864,433 of NZ_CP016353.1, read as the reverse complement.
TAAAGCCAGTAGAACGGGCCGATGAGGAGTCTGAGCAGGCCCCGGTATTCGAAGACCCGGAATTTCCGGCAGAGCTCGAAGACGAGATACGCGAAGACAGCCAGCAGCGCGAAGGTGCCGAGGACCGACATCCACCCGAGTGTTCCGAATTTCGCCGCGTACTCGACGGTCTCCCTGCCGGTGGCATACGCGCCACCGATGGCGACGGACTGGAATACGAGACCGGCGAGCAGAACTCGCTTGAAAAGGTTCGGCTTTCCAGCCGGGATAGAACTGGTCGACGACATAGTGGTCCTCCCAGAAGAATGGGAATAGCAAAAGTGGGGATATGGGGGTGTTTCGCCGCGGCTATTCGCCGCGGAACTCGGGATCCCTCCTTTCCGCGAACGCGGACGCGCCTTCGCGAGCGTCGTCGGATGTCCACACGGGTTCGGCGATCGCGCGCTGCTCCGCCCACGCCCCACCATCGACAGCGCGGGAAGCCCTTGACAGAATCCGTTTGGTCGCCGTCAGGGCGAGCGGGGCGTTGCGGGCGATGGCCGAAGCCAGTTCGTGGGCCCCTTCGACGGCCTCGCCGCCGGGAACGACGCGGTTGACGATCCCGAGGCGCTCCAGGGTTTCCGCCGTCACGTCGGTCCCCGTGAGGGCCAACTCCATGGCGATAGCCGCTGGGATACGTTCGGGCAACCGGAGCAGAGAGCCGCCGTCGGCAACGAGCCCACGGGTGACTTCGGGAAGTCCGAAACGTGCGTCGGCGGCGGCGACGATCAGGTCGCACGCGAGCGCGATCTCGAACCCGCCCGCGAGCGCGAATCCTTCGACAGCGGCGATAATCGGGGTGACAGGCGGACGTTCGGCCAAACCCGCGAACCCACGGCCGGGGATCTCGCCGATGTCGCCGCTGGCCGCGAACGCCTTGAGGTCCAAACCCGCGCTGAACGTGCCACGCCCGTCAGGCAGCGGTGCGCCGGACAGGACGATGACGCGGACGGCCGGATCGCGGTCGCACCGGTCGAACTCGGCGCCGAGCTGCCTGGCGACCTCGGTGTTGATCGCGTTGCGGGCTTCCGGCCGGTCGATCACGACGTGCGCGACCCCGGCGACCCTGTCGGCCCTGCGGACGAAGACGGGTGTCGCGGGCCGTTCCGGCACCGATGCGCCGTGAGGCGTCACGTCTTCCGGCGAATCGGCGACGGGCACGTCTCCGATTTGCCACGCCGCTCTGGTCCGGGTGCCGGGGAAGGTGACCACGGCACCGCGGACGCCAGGTTCGCCCTCGACGAGGATGATCGACCCGGTGGGCCATACGTACTTCCGGGCCACGGCGCCCGGAAAGGACACCGGTTCCGGCACACCGCGCAGGATCGTGAACAGCACATCGGAACGGGCGAGATCACTTGTGCCCACGACGATCGAGCCAAGGTATCCCGTCTCCGCGTGAGGCGGCGGTGGGCTATTCCACAGGGGCTCCCACCAGCCGGGGTCGGTGGCTCCCCTGTTGTTGGGCAGCGAAGACCAGTCCCGCTCGCGGGTGCCAAGAAGAGCCTCGGTCCGGATCGGTGCGGGCGTGGAGGCGATCTGAATGAGCATCCCGTGAAGCTGATCCGGTGGCAGGAAGACCTCTTGCCAGCCAGGGAAGTCGAGGTCTTCCTGAATGGTGTGGAACCCGGCCTCGTGCAGGGCGGAGCGCGCCGCGCGCAGGTCGGGGACGTTGAAGGAAAGGTGGTGTGCCCGCTCGCCGTGCTTGGCGAGGAACCTGTGCATGAAGCCGGAAGCAGCCGTGTGCTCAGGTGGGTCCTCCGGGGTGGAGATCAGCTCCAGCCTGCCACCGCGAACGTGGCCGTTCGACACGTCACCGACGTGCATCAGCAGATAGCGGAACTGAGGCAGGATTCCGCCAGTAAGGGGTTCCGCGCCGAGCTCGGCCCGCAGCTGCCTCGCGGTGGCGAGAGGCCGCCGGACCGCGATGCTCAGGTGATCGAACTCGAACCGCTCGGTCATGCCGGAGTTCCCCTCACGGTGTCGCCCTCGGTGAGCGCCCTCATGAAGGCGGCCGGGTCCGAGGTGATCTCGCGCGCCGAGCTTCCATCGGCCCACGCCCGGGTGGCCAGCAACGCCCGCTGGAACGGCAGCAGTGTCGCTTTCGGACCTTCCAGCACGAACTCGTCCAGCGCCTCGATCAGCCTCGCCGTCGCCTCCTCTCGGGTCGCCCCGTGCGCGAGCACCTTGGCCAGCAGTGAGTCGTAGAACGGCGGAATCCGCGTGCCCTCACGCACTCCCGAGTCCACCCTGATACCAGGGCCGGTGGGTTCCTCGTACCGAGTGATCGTGCCCCCGGTCGGCAGGAAGTTCTTGGCCGCGTTCTCCGCGTTGATCCGTACCTCGATGGCGTGGCCTTCGATCCGGACGTCCCGCTGCCGTACCGAGAGCGGTTCCCCCGCGGCGGCACGCAGTTGTTGCTCGACGATGTCGACCCCGGTGATCAGTTCGGTGATCCCGTGTTCCACCTGGATCCTCGTGTTCATCTCAAGGAAGAAGAACTCGGGCTCCGCGCTTCCCGCTCCCGCGACGAGTCCCTCGACGGTGCCGGCGCCGACGTACCCGACGGCTCGCGCCGCCTCGACCGCCCGCGCGCAGACGTGCTCCCGGAAGTCGCAGCCGAGCGTCGGCGCGGGTGCTTCCTCGACGAGCTTCTGGTGGCGGCGCTGGATGGTGCAGTCCCTGTCGTACAGGTGCACGATGTTGCCGTGGGTGTCGCCGAGGATCTGCACCTCGACATGTCGTGGATCGGTGAGGTAGCGCTCCAGGTACACCGTGCCGTCGCCGAAGAACCGCTCGCCCTCGCCACGGGCTCCCTCGAACGCGGCGGGCAGCTCATCGGGCGTGCGCGCGACGCGGAATCCCTTACCACCGCCCGCGCCGGAGGCCTTGACCGCGACCGGGTAGCCAACGTCGACCGCTGCGGCCAGTGCCGCCTCCGCCGAGTCCAGCGGTTCCAGGAGGCCGGGAACGGTGGCTATTCCCGCCTCGGCCATGATCCGGCGGGCGTTGATCTTCGAACCCATCGCCGTGATCGTCTCGGGGCGGGGGCCGACGAAGGCGATACCCGCCTCCGCGACGGCGCGTCCGAACTCCGCGTTCTCCGCGAGAAACCCGTAGCCGGGGTGGATCGCATCGGCGCCGGACTGTTTCGCGGCATCGAGAATGGCCGTCACGTCGAGATACGATTCGGCGGCGGGGGCCGGCCCGATACACACCGCGTCGTCGGCGAGCTCGACGTGCCTGGCGTCGCGGTCGGCTTCCGAGTAGGCGGCGATGCTGGGAATTCCCAGCCGGTTGAGGGTGCTGATCACACGGACCGCGATCTCTCCTCGATTGGCCACGAGAACTGCGTTGAACATGGCTGCTGCGCTCCTGGTGAATGTGGACTGTCGGGACACGGAGGCCCGGCGAAGAAGCTGAGGTTCCTACTCCACCTCGGCGATGGTGTCGTCCTCTTCCACCGCCTGGCCTTCTTCCACGAACAGTCTGGTGATCGTGCCTCCTGTCGCGGCGGTCACGGGGATTTCCATCTTCATCGATTCGAGAATGACGATCTCGTCACCCTCGCTCACGGTGTCTCCCGCTTTCTTCACGATCTTCCAGACCAGACCGTCGGCCGGGGCAAGCGATTCTGAGGCCATAGCGCACTCCTTGGTGATCGGACGGAATTTCAGGGACGGACTCGCCACTGTCGTCGTTGCGGTCCGAGATCGGTCTGGACGCGGTGCAAGGAAGCGTTGAGAAAGTCGGCGACCATGACGCGCGTGTCCCGGGGGTCGATCATCGCTTCGACACCGAAGGCTTCGACGGTGCGCCACGGATCGGCGATGTTCTTGAAGTTCTCGTTGATGGCCGCGCGATAGGCTTCGGGGTCCTCCGACTCTTCGATTTCGCGGGCGAAGCCCGCTTCGACGCCGCCTTCCACCGGCAAGTCGCCCCATTCGGCCGTCGGCCATGCGATGCGCAGCGACAGCCCGTCCGGATCGGACGTCGCCGATACCGCCATGCCGTAGGACTTGCGCACCTGGATGGTGACGACGGGAACCTCGGCCTCGACGAGACTCTGGATGGCCCGCATTCCCCAGCGGACTACGTTGCCACGTTCGGCGTCGGGGCCCACCATGAAACCCGGTACATCCGCGAAATAGACAATGGGCAGGTGGAAGGTCGAGCACATGTCGACGAACCGGATCTGTTTTTCCGCGGCCTGCGCGTCCATCGCACCGCCGAGATGCATGGGGTTGGACGCGACGATGCCGACCGGAATCCCGTCGATCCGGGCCAGTCCGGTCGTCACGGCCTTGCCCCAGTATCTACCGATTTCGAAGAACGTATCCACGTCGACGATGGGCGCGACGATGTCCGTGGCCTTGTAGGGCCTGCGGTTGCTCGTGGGTAGCTTGCGGAGAATTTCGTCGATGGGCCGGTCGACCGGATCGACCGATGGCGTGCGGGGCGGCATCTGCCAGACGTTCTGCGGTAGGTAGGACAGGAACCGGGCCATTTGCTCGATCGCGTCGTCCTCGTCCGTGGCGAGGTTGTCGATCGCCCCGGAACGCGTGGCGACCGCGGCGCCACCGAGCTCGAACTTGTCGACGGACTTGCCGAGCGCACGTTCGACCAGCGGTGGGCCGCCCGCGAAGAACACGGAATCCTTAGTCATGACGGAAAAGTGCGAGAGCACGGTGCGGCCGGCCGTCCCTCCCGCGGACGAACCACTGACCATGGCCAGTACCGGCACTTCGCCCAGCAGTTCGTAGGAGCGGCCCCAGCTCAGTGACGAGACCAGATAGGAGTGTCCCTTCTCGCCGGAGGCGGCGATGTCACCGCCGATACCTTCCATGAACATCACGAGCGGAATCCGGTATTCGTGCGCGAGGTCTTCGACGAAACCGCCGAGACCGCCCTTCATCCGGTCCAAATAGGTCTGCGGCGCGCCCGCGCGCACGGTGAAGTCCTCGCCGCCGATCGCCACGTGCCTGCCCGCGAACGTGCCAAGGCCCATGACATAGCTCGACGGCAGCTGGCCACGGAGTTTACCCAGCGCGTCGACGTCGTCGTAGGTGGCGAATTCACCGATCTCCTTGAACGACGTGGTGGCTTTGGCAAGACGCTCGCGGATGGTGAGCTGGCCACGGTCGTGTGCTCGCCGGATCCGGCGAGCACCACCGAGCTCACGGGCACGCGCCCGCCGCCACTCGAACTGGGCCAGCTTTTCCTGCCATTCGGGCGGAATCGCCGGTTTGTCGTTCGTCATCGCTGGTCCTTCCTGTGCACGGGCCGTGCTGCTAAAGGTCGAGGGTGTGGACGGTGGAGAGCACTCCGGTGGCTTCTTCGGCTTCGGCGACCGCATGCAACAGGCGATGTTTCTGCACCACCTGGGTTCCCGGCGAGCGCACGATGTTGGCCGCCTCGGTGAGCTGAAGGAACTTCGGCATGGCGTACGGGGCGACGTGGTCGCGGCAGTAGACCTCGAAAGCGGCGATGTCGAACGCGGCGTCGCCCGGTTCCGGAGAGGCCGCCGGAACGACGAACACCTTGATCTCCTGCTCACCGGAGAAGTCGTCGGCCACACCGACGGCCGCGCATTCCTCGACACCGGGCGCCCTGCGAAGGATCCCCTCCAGCTCGTAGGCGCTGACGTTCTCGCCCCTGCGGCGGATGGAGTCGGACATCCGGCCGTGGAAGAACACGAATCCGTCCTCGTCCATGCTGGCGCGGTCTCCCGACCGCACCCACAGGTCTCGCCAGGTGGTCGCCGTGGCATCCGGCCGGTTCCAGTAGCCGAGCATCATCATGTGCGGAAACTTCGGGCGGTACACGAGTTCGCCCGGCGTGCCCCTTGACAATTCGTGGCCGTGCTCGTCGTGGATCTGGACCTCGAAGCCGACGCTGGGCCAGCCAGCTCCGCCCCGCCGTCTGCGATCGGGCGTGTCGTAGAGCGGGCCGTCGGCCTCGGTCTGGCCGTAGAGCGTGAGGACGTCGATCCCGAGCCGGTCCTCGAAGTACTCGTAGGTTCCCTCCGGGATGGGCGCACCGATGATGCGGCGCAGCGGGGTGGCCTCGGCGGCATCGGCTCCCTGCGCGCGGATGGCGGAGAACAGGAAGCCCACCGTCCAGGTCCAGGTGACACCGAAGCGGGCCACCTCGGGCCAGAAGCCGTGTGCCGTGAACTTGCGGCGGATCGCGACCGATCCGCCGGAGAGGATCACGGCCGAGAACACCACGTGGAAGTCCACATGGAAGAAGGGCAGCACGAAGTAGCAGGTGTCCGCGGGGGTGAGACCCGCGACGTGAGCAATGGTGTGCCCATGCGCGGCGGGATAGCCTGCGGGGAGCATGACGCCTTTGGACGGTCCCGTCGTGCCCGAGGTGTAGATGAGCGAACACAACGTGTCCGGCGGGATGTCGCGCGCCGCTCGGTCGAAGTCCTCGTCGCCGTCCTGGCCGGGGCGCGGAAAGTCCGCCGAGGTGTCGAGCCGGTGGCCGACATCGGGAACGGTGTCGCGCAGCTCGGCGTCGAGCACGATGAGCACCGGGTCGGCATCCTCGATGACCGCGGTCATGAGGTCGCCGGTCAGCTCGAAGTTGACCGACACCTCCACCGCGCCGAGCCACCAGACTCCGTACTGCCACGCCTGTCGTCGCGCGGAGTTCCGGCACACGAGCGCGACCCGGTCTCCCGCGCCGACCCCCTTGCCGCGTAGCACTTTCGCACACGCGCGTGCCCTGTCGGCGAAGTCGCGGTAGGTCCAGCTGACGGCAGTGCCGCCGGTGCCGCCGGGTTCTTCCCAGTGAAGCAACGGCGCGTGCGGGCGGAGGGCAACCTGGTCGAGCAGGTCCTTCACCGGAGTGGACACGTGGTGGCAGGTAAGCGGAAACTCGGGGACGCCGGTCTCTGAGTTCCGGTGTGGACAGTTGAACAAGGGCGACAGGGCAGGGCTGGACACCACCGAGGGACGTGGGCGCCCTACGGTACCGCCGAGCGACCGGGATGCTGCTTCGCTCATGGGTGCCATTCACCTCCGTTGACGTCGAGTACTTGCGCGGTGATGTAGGAAGCCGCCGGTGAGAGAAGGAAGGCCGTCGCGGTGCCGATTTCGTGCGGCAGGCCCATCCGGCCCAGCATCAAGCCGTCGAGCCATTTGGCCTTGACGTCGTCGGGCACATCGGCGGTCATGCCGGTCTCCACCGGGCCCGGCGACACGCAATTGGCCCTGACGCCGAATCGCGCGAACTCCAGTGCGATGGTCTTGGTGAGGCCGACGATTCCGGCCTTGGCCGCCGAGTAGTTCGTTTGCCCGTAGGAACCGTGCCTCCCCGACGAACTGGTGTTCACGATCGCCCCACCGGCGGGGCGACCGTAGGCGTCCGTCACGACGGTGGGCCGCCCTGTCTCGTCCCGTATCGAAGGCGCCGCGAGGAGTGGCCGCATCACCTGGCAGCCGAGCCAGGTGCCGCGCAGATGGGTGTCGAGAACACCATCCCACATCGTGTCATCCATTTTGGACATGGTCTTGTCACGGGTGATACCCGCGTTGTTCACCAGCCCGGCCAATCGTGAACCGAACTCGCCGGTCAGCACGTCCCTTGCCTGCTCCCAGCTCGCTCGGGAGGTCACGTCGAGCACGACGGGCAGTGCCCGGATCTCGCGCGCCGTCGTCGTGACGGCTTCCTCGTCGACGTCCGCGATCGCCACTGTCGCGCCGTGCGCGAGGAGGACTTCGGCGCTCGCCCGCCCGATGCCGCGCGCGGCCCCGGTCACGAGGTAAGTCCTTCCGGTGTGCAGTTCGGAGCCGGCGGGAAAGCCGGGATGCCGGCCTGGGGCCGGTGTGACTTCGTTGTCAATCATGAGCAGCGGGCTTTCGTGTCGTGGGGCGAAAGAACGTTCGAGGAGAACTCAGGACGGTGGTGAGGGTTGCCGGCTCGATCCCGGCCCGATCAGCAACACGTCGGTTCCGCTTTGGACCACCTCGCCGCGCTGGTTGGTGACCTCGACGGTGAACGTGACGATGCCGTGCCCCTGCGCCGATTTGCTGGGGCGCAGCGCGGATACGGTGTTGACCACGGTGATCGTGTCGCCGGGGTAGGTGGGCGCCTTCATGTCCCTGGTTTCCGAGAGATACGCCCGAACGTCCATGTCGTCGTATCCGGGCGTGCGCATGCCGGAGCTCATCGCCAGCACGAGCAGCCCGTGCGCGATCCGGCCCCGGTAGGGCGTATTCGCCCTGACCCATTCCTCGTCCGTGTGGAGTGGGTTGAAATCACCGCTGAGACCGGCGAAGTTCTGGATGTCGGTCTCGGTCACGGTGCGACCGGCGGACACGTATCCGCTGCCTTCGCGCAGATCGCCGAAACCAAGGCTGGGGGCGGCATTCTCGGTGTTCATGACATCCGCTCCACGATCATGGCCATTCCCTGTCCGCCACCGACACACATGGTGACGAGGCCGGTGCTCAGGTCACGATCCTCCAGCGCGGTGAGAATCGTGTTCGTGATGCGGGCACCGGTCGATCCGAAGGGGTGCCCGACAGCGATCGCGCCGCCGTTGACGTTGAGTTTGTCCATATCGATACCCAGTTTCCGCTGGCAGGCGAGAACTTGCGCGGCGAACGCCTCGTTGAGCTCGACAAGATCGATGTCACCGAGCCGCATTCCCGTGCGTTCCAGTACCGCGCGTACCGATTCGACGGGGCCGAGGCCCATGATCTCGGGGTTCAGCCCGGTGGCCGAGGTCGCGAGAATGCGGGCTCGTGGCCGGATCCCGAGGGCGAGTGCGTCGTCCTCGCCACCGATGACGAGCGCGCTCGCCCCGTCGTTGAGCGGGCAGGCGTTGCCCGCGGTCACCGTGCCGTGCTCGCGAAATACCGGCTTGAGTGCCGCGAGCTTGTCCAGTGTGGTGCCAGGGCGCGGGCTGTCGTCGGCCTCGACAAGGCTGCCGTCGGCACGCGTGTACGGCGTGATCTCCCGTGCCCAGAAACCGCTGTCCAGCGCGGCCGAGGCACGGCGCTGAGAAAGCTGGGCGTACTCGTCCTGATCCCGGCGCGAGACGTCACACAGGGCGGCGACGTTCTCCGCGGTCTGTCCCATCGAGATGTAGACGTCGGGCAACCGCCCCCGCGCACGCGGATCAGTCCATTGTGGCTCGATGCCGGACTCCGCCTCCGCCGTCCGCGCGCGAGCGGTGTCGAAAAGAGGATTCATCGTGCCGGGCACGGCGTCGGCGTCCGAATTCGAGTAGGACGTGCACGACTCGACTCCTGCCGACACCACGAACCGGGCTTCACCGGCGACGATGGCGTGGGCGGCCTGGCGAGTGGTCTGCACGGAGGAGGCGCAGTACCGGTTCACCGTGGCTCCCGGAACATGGTCGAGGCCAAGGAGATTGGTCGCGATCCTGGCGATGTTGAATCCCTGGACCCCCGAGGGGGAACCGCAGCCGACGAGGACTTCGTCGAGGAGTCCTTCGTCGACGACGCCGCCGACCTTGCCCAGCGCGGCCGCGATGACCTGCGCGACCATGTCGTCGGGACGTTCGTCTTTGAGCGCCCCTTTGACCGCGCGGCCGATAGGGGTCCGCGCCGACGCGACGATTACCGGTGCTCGACCGGCTCTTGCGCCGAGAACGCTTCGTGGCGAAGGGGCGTTCACCATCAGCACCTTCCTTCAGCGGAGAACGTGGAATTCCGTGCGGGTCATCGTCACGGCGAGGTCAATGTGGAGCGTTCGGTGCCGGTCAGCGGACGGGTCTCCCGGGTTTCCGGTTCCCAGAGAAGGAAGACACACGTCATGCGGGCGACGATGGTGGTATCCGCGCCGGAGTCGATACTCAGCGTCTCGCGAGTACGTACGCTCTTGTTGCCGACGTGTTCCACTTCCACACCGAACTCGACGTACTCAGCGGAGCGGTTCAGCTCCGCCAGGTAGTCGATCGAGATGTGCGCGATCACGTAGTTCTGGGGCTCCCGCACGCCAAGGGTCTCCCCCAGCCAACGGGTCCGTCCCTCGTCGGCCAGCGCGAGATACTCCGCGTGGTAGACGTGGCCCTGGTAGTCGAGGTCGCGCCACCGCAAGGGAATGCGGCACGTGGAACTCCTGGCCGGCGAGCTGGAGTTCGAGCTGGCTGCCGGCTCGCCGGTGGAAGCGGCGGATCTCATGCAGTGTGGTCTCCCATGCCATACCCGGGTCGTCCGATGTCGAACAGGCCCTCGTTCGTGGAGTTATTTCGATCGGTTGATTTAGAATACATAGAGACCCCGGCTCTGACCAGCCCTGGCGACCGGGGAAAGTGCCGGGTTACGCCGAAACGGCGGTTGGCCTACGCGGGTTCCTCACCGAGGCGCGCGGGCGTCACCGGGCCGGTTTTCCGGTCACCACGGGAAGGTCGCCGCATGGCGTGGTTGTCCTCACGAGTTGCCTTCGGCGCGGTTGACCGAAGGCAACTCGGTGAACACATAGGATGTCAGCCAGCGCGGCGCCACGGTCCCCGATCCCCCTGCCGCGCAGGTACTCTCACGAAGCAGAGCGCTCGGCGGGGTCGTAGGAGCGGAGCCGGAGGCTGTTCGACACGACCAGCACCGACGACAGTGACATGGCCGCTCCCGCGATGAGCGGGTTGAGGACTCCCGCCGCGGCCAGCGGGATGGCGGCGATGTTGTAGCCGAAGGCCCACGCGAGATTGCCCCGGATGGTCGTGAGAGTGCGGTTCGCGAGCCGGATGGCATCCGGGATCACGCGCAGGTCCTCCCGAACGAGGATCATGTCGGCCGAGCGCACCGCGATGTCGCTGCCCCTCGCGATGGCCATGCCCAGATCCGCGCTCGCCAGCGCCGGACCGTCGTTGATGCCGTCGCCGACCATCGCCACCCTGGTACCGCCTTCCCGCAACCGGTCGATCGCGCGTGCCTTGTCGGCGGGCAAGACTCCGGCGCGCACTTCGTCGATGCCGATCTCGGCGGCCACCGTCCGCGCGGCGGCCTCGATGTCACCGGTCAGCAGCACGGTGCGAAGTCCCATGCGCCGCAGGGTCGCGACGGCAGCGGGCGCCGACGGTTTGGTCTGGTCCCGCACCACGAGCACGCCGATGGTCTCGGCGTCGGCGGCGACCAGCACGGCCGTCGCCCCCTCCCGCTCCGCGTTCCGGAGGTGGTCGGTCAACTCGGGAGAAACCGGGATGCCCCGTTCGCCGAACAACCGCTCGTTGCCGACAACGACACGGACACCGTCCACAATGGCCTCGGCGCCGAACCCTGGCACCGCGGCGAAATCACGAGGTGGGGGCACGTCGCCGAGTTCGGCGCGTGCACGCGCGAGGATGGCCGCACCGATCGGATGCTCGGACCCCGCCTCGACCGAACCGGCGAACCTCAGCAGCTCACCGGTGTTCCGAGCACCGGCGACGTGCAGATCGACCACCGTCATCGTGCCCGTCGTCAGCGTTCCCGTCTTGTCCAGCACCACCGTGTCCACGGCCCGGCTGGCTTCCAGCGCCTCCGGTCCCTTGATCAGGATGCCGAGCTGGGCACTCCGCGCCACCCCCACCATGAGCGCCGTCGGCGTGGCCAGACCCAGCGCGCACGGGCAGGCGATAATGAGCACCGCGACGGCCGCCTGGAAGGCGAGGCGCGTGTCCTGCCCCGCCAGCAGCCAGGCTCCCAGCGTCGCGAGTGACACGAGAATCACGACGGGCACGAAGACCGCGCAAATGCGATCGACGAGGCGCTGCACGGCTGCTTTGCGCAACTGCGCCCTTTCGGCCAGTGCCGTCATCTGCGCGAGTTGCGTGTGCGCGCCCACTTCCGTGGCACGTACCAGAAGCCGTCCGGTCTGGTTGACACTCGCCCCAATGACCCTGTCGCCTGCCGTGACGTCGGCCGGTACCGGTTCACCGGTCAGCGCGCTCACGTCCACACTCGACCGGCCGTCCTCGACCACCCCGTCGGCGGGCAGGGCCTCTCCCGGCTTGACGACCAGAAGATCGCCGACGGCAAGGGCGGCGACCGGGACGAGGACTTCCTCGCCGTCGCGAAGCACCCGCGCTTCCTTCGCGGCCAGTTCGTCCAGCGCTCGCAGCAGCGCGGTGGCGGCGCGCCGGGAACGACTTTCGAAATACCGGCCAGCAAGCAGGAAAGTCGTCACTCCCGCCGCGACGTCGAGGTAGATCGCGTCGGCTCCTGGCGGCGTCGGCCCGAACCCGAGCCAGTAACCGGGTTCCTCTCCCGCCGCGGCCATCGCGACGACCGACCAGCAGAACGACGCGAGCACGCCGAGCGAGACCAAGGTGTCCATACTGGCCGAGCCGTGTCGCAGTCCCCGCCACGCGGCACGGTGAAACGGCAGCGCCGACCAGAACACCACCGGAACGGCGAGCAGAACACACAACGCCTGCCAGCCGGAGAACCGCAGCGAAGGCACGAGCGCGAGACTGATCGACAGATTCCCGAGCGGCAGGGCCAGCAACGCGGCGACCACCAGCCTGCGGCGCAGGTCGCGGACCCGCTCGCCGCCGGTGTCGTTGTGCTCGGTTCCGCGCACCGACGCCGAATAACCGAGCTGGGAGACCCGGTCCAGCAGCAGCCCGGTGTCCGTATCCGCCGCGACCTCGGCGATCGCCCGCTCCGTCGCGTAGTTGACCGACGCGGTCACCCCGGGAAGTTTGTTCAGGCCACGCTGAACCCGCGCCGAACACGCGGCGCAGGTCATTCCCGTCACCGTGAGCTCGACGGTTCGCGTCGGCTTTCCGTTGTCGTGTTCGCCGGGGGAAACGGTCCCCTCAGCGGTTGTCGCGGTCATCGATCACGTCCTCGTCCACCTGCACCGAAGGTGGTGGCCGTCCGGCTGTGTGGCGAGAACGAGCACGAACGCTACTCGATCGCTTCTTGCCGAAAAGATCCGAGGGGTCCCGGGAACTCGGCGGCGCGCCCGCCCGACTACCTGGGCGGTGGTACGTCCGGTGTGTGGCGGGAACAGCTCCTGTCAGCTCGCGTTGCCCTGCTCGCGCAGGACCAGCAGCAACTCGTCGCGCGCCCGCGCCACCCGCGAGCGGATGGTGCCGACCGGGCAGCCGCAGATCTCCGCCGCCTCCGCGTAGCCGAACCCGAGTACCTGCGTCAGGATCAGCGCTTCCCTTCGCTCCGGGTCGAGCTGGTCCAGCAGCAGCCGGGTGTCCACGACCGCCTCGAAGTCGCCGGCGACGTCCCTGCGCCGCATGGCGGGCGCGTCGGCGACGGTCTCCCAGTCCTGGTCGGCAAGCCGGGGACGCGCCGACTCCCGCCGGATGTTGTCGATGACGACGCGGCGCGCGATGGAAAGCAGCCACGTTCTTGCCGAGGACCGGCCCGCGAACCGCGGTAGCGCGCTCACCGCGCGCAGGTACGTCTCCTGGGTCAGGTCGTCGGCCGTCTGCCGCCCGTTGAGATGCACGAGGAAACGCCAGACGTCGGCCTGGGTCGCCCTGACCCACGCCTCGAACGCGACCTGGTCACCCCGCCCGGCGGCGAAGGCCAGTTCGGTGATGTGGTCGTCGTCGCGGGGTCCACTGTGGCTCACGGTGAGCGACCCTAGCCGAGGGGCCGTGGAACTTCACCGCCCCTCCACGCGACTATTGACGTGTGGACTGTTCGGACTACCGGGAGGCCTTGTCGGCGCGCCTGGACAACGAAGAAGAACACCTGGACCAAGGGAGCGTGGACCGGCACCTCGGTTGCTGTGTCTCCTGCCGGCTCTGGTGGGAGCAGGCGGGCAGGCTGCACCGGGGCATGCGGCTCGCGAGCGCGCCTTCGGTGCCCGACCTGACCGACCGCATCGTCGCGGCGGCCCCGCTCCCCCGCCGCGACCGCTGGGGCCTGCGGCTGGCACTGACAGTCGTGGCTCTGCTACAGGCGAGCCTCGGCTTCGCGCAGCTGCTCGGCGTCGACGCCACGCACGCCGAGCACGCGGTGGCCGCGACGCACCTCGGCAACGAAAGCGCCGCGTGGAATCTCGCCATCGGGATCGGCCTGCTGTGGGCGGCGCTGCGGCCGACGTCGGCCGGCGGTCTGCTGCCCGCGCTGACCGGCTTCGCCGTCGTGCTCGCGGTGGTGTCCGCATCGGACCTGTTCGGCGGGCTCGTCACCGGGGCACGAGTCGTCTCCCACGGCATCATGCTCGCCGGAGTCGTCCTGTTGTTCTTCGTGCACCGCCAGCACAAGACGAACGACCCCTCCCCCGTGGCCGACGCCGAGCCCGCGTGGCCGAATCCGGAACCGGCTTCCCCGCGAGACAACCTCGCCAGGACCTTGCGATCGGCGAGGGGCAGTCGTTCCGCTCGCGGGCCGGTGGCCAAGCGCGACGCCGCCTGACGACGCCGCGAGCGGGATCAGCGGCGCCGCGCCGCCAGGTCGGCGAGCATGGCGTTGTATGCCTCGAACTCGTCGTCACCGGCGCGATCCTTGCGCCTTGCCTCCCTTTCATCGGCTCGCGACCACTGCACCAGCAGGGCAACCACGACGATCACCATGGGGATCTCCCCCGTCGCCCACGCGATCCCGCCGCCGAGCCGCTGGTCGGCAAGCAGATCATCGAGCCATGGCACCGAAAGATAGCGGTAGAACGTCTCGCCGATCACGGTCTGCGTGTTCATGACGATGACGCCGAAGAACGCGTGAAACGGCATCACCGCGAACAACATGCCGAGACGCACCAGGTGCGGCAACGGACGCGGTGGCCGGTCCACGCCGATCACGAGCCAGTAGAAGAGGTAGCCCGAGATGAGGAAGTGGACGTTCATCAACTGGTGGCCCCAGTGATACTGCATCGCCTGGCCGAACAACCCCGAGAAGTACAGGACGTAGAACGAACCGACGAACATCGGCGCGGCGACGGCGGGATGCGCGAGCAGCCTGGCGAACCGGGAATGCATGAGTGCCACCAGCCACTCTCGCGGCCCGGCCGGTCCGAGGCGACCGGAAGCGGGCAGCACCCGCAAGGCCAGCGTGACCGGCCCTCCGAGCACGAGCAGCACCGGTGCCAGCATGTTCAATGTCATGTGCGCCACCATGTGCAGGCTGAACGCGCCCGGCGCGTACTTTCCCAGCCCCGAGGACGTCACGACGAGCACGGCCACCCAGCCAGCGCACCACGCGACGGCGCGGCCAACGGGCCAATGGTCGCCGCGCCGACGGAGCGAGCGGACACCAGCGAGGTAGGCGGCGGTCGCGAGCACGGCGACGGTGCCGAGAACCAGATCGAACCGCCACCCCGCGACGAGATCGAGCAGGGCGGGCGCGGCGTCGAGGTCGTAGCCGAGAATCGTCTCGTGCACGGTCGGCGGATCGGTCAGAAACGAGGGCAGGACCAGGTGCGTCAGCCCCAGTGACGCGCCGAGCGACACTCCGAGCAACACCGCCTCGGCCAGGAGCAGCCGCAACCGCGACACCCCTGAACTTCCCCTGCGCCTCCGCACGAACAGCAGCACGACGACCAGCACCGCGAACACCCCGGCGTGAGCGACGAGCAGCACCCCGTAGGCGGTCGAGCCCAGGTTCTCCGGCCGGGCACCGGTGAGTCCCGCCACGGCACCGGACAGGCCGACCACCGCGGCGCAGACCAGGACGAGCCGGTCGTAGCGGCGCAGCACGGCACCGTCGACGGAACCCCCTCGGCGGTACTGAGCAAGCAACGCGACGAGCGCGCCGACCCAGACACTCGCCGAGGGCACGTGCCAGACGAGCGCGTTGGTCATCACGTCGTGCCACGCCCCCACCGCCGCGTGACCGGCGACCACCGGAGCGAGCAAGCCCACCATCGTCAGCGCGAACGCGGCAACGACCGTCCGCCAGCGCAACGCGCACCAGCACAACCCGGTCACCACCGCGGCGATGGCCGCCACGATCAGCCACGCCTTGGCTTCCTCGACCGCGTCGACGCTGTCGAGGAGTCCTCCGGCAAGCACCTTGCCCACCGGCTGCCCCGAGATGTCCGCCGCCGAGAACGGAACAGCCAGCAGCGCGCCGAGAGTCCACAACAGACCAGCCACACCGGCGAGGCGCACCGAGGCGTAGGCATCCGCCGAAAGACCGTCGGTGCCGGGAGAAGGCACGACGAACGCGGCGAAGGCCACGGCGCCACCACACACGACACCCGCACCCGTAGCGACGAACCGGACCACGGCGAAACCGTACGAGGTCAGCGCGCCGGGGTCGGAGTCACCAAGGGGCGCGTACACGTCGCCGCCCAGCGCGACGACGCCGAGTACGACGAGCAGCCCGGCGACCCCGCCCGACAGCACACCGGCCGAGAGTCCTGCGGGTCGCCGGATGTTCCGTTGTCTGGCATTCACGGTGGAGAGGTCGCACGGCGGGCGGTTCCGGTTCCCGTGCACCACGGGGTGAACCGACGCGGCACGGGAACTCACTCGGACACCGCGCCGACCACTGTGGTGAGACCGCACGCTCCGTACCGAAGGAAACTCCCATGATCCGGCGAAGGCCCAACCCCGTCACGGCTCGAAACCCCTTCTCCCCCAATGTGATCATCGTCCTGGTGGTGACCGTCGTGGCGGTGGTGGTGTTCGGCGGATTGCTGTTCATGAGCAGGGGCGAGGAGGACCAGGCACGGGGCGACGCCGGTTCCCCCGGACGCGGCAGCGACGCCAATACCCTGACCGAATCCGGCCCTGGCACGGTGACCATCGTCGAATTCCTCGACTACCAGTGCCCCGCGTGCGCGGGCTACCACCAGAACATCGTCAGGGGCATCGAAAGGGACTACGAGGGCCGGATCACCGTGGAGATCCGGAACTTCCCGCTGGACATGCATCCCTTGGCGACCCGGGCGGCCACCGCGGCGGAGGCGGCGGCGAACCAGGGCCGGTTTCGCGAGATGCATCACTCACTCTACGACGGCTTCCGCGAATGGGCGGTGACTCCTGACGGGCGGAGCATCAGTTCGGACAGCGAGCGGGCCGCCGAACTGTTCGAAGGCTACGCCCGCGACGCGGGGCTCGACATCGACCGGTTCCGCAGGGACATGGCCTCGGACGAGATACCCGAGCGGATAGCCGACGATGTCAGCGCGGGCAGGCAAGCCGGTGTGTCGGGTACGCCGACCATCTTCGTCGAAGAGACGCGCTTCCGGCCGGACGGTGACGACTATGCCACGGTCGACGCGCAACTGCGCCGTCTCATCGACGACAAACTCAACCAGTGAGCACAGTGGACGATCGGACACCGGCGCGGAAGCTGGGTCCGGTCTGCCTCGCCGGTGGGATCGTGGGTCTCGTGGCATCGATCGCGCTCACGCTGGAAAAGCTCGCGACGCTCGCCGACCCCGGTTACGTGCCTTCGTGCTCACTGAGCCCGGTGGTGACCTGCGGGACGGTGATGGCCAGCCCGCAAGCCGCCGTGTTCGGTTTTCCCAACCCGTTGCTCGGAATCGGCGGATTCGCCGTCGTGACCACCATCGGCGTGATAATGCTGAGCGGATTCCGGCCGCCGCGCTGGTTTCAATGGGGTCTACAGGCAGGCGTCACGTTCGGCGTCGTCTTCGTCCACTGGCTCGTCATGGCGAGCCTGTACGACATCCGCGCGCTGTGCCCCTACTGCCTGTTCGTCTGGATCGCGATGATCCCGCTCTTCGTCTGCACCACGATCGAAACACTGCACGGGTACGCCGGAACCCGCCGGTCGGCAACGGCGCTGACTCGCGTCGACGCCGCCATCGTCGCGGTGTGGTACGTGCTGATCGCGGGGGCGGTCCTCCATGCCTTCTGGAACTACTGGGTCTCGCTGGTGAACTGACCCGCGCGCTCATCCGCCTTGCCGCGGGGAACGGATCGCCTCTCGGTTTGCCTGCGCTCCATGCGCCGTGCGACACCGACCGCCACGACGAGGATCACGGCGAAGAGCGCGAGACCCGTCCACACCATCGCCTGCGTCACGTTCAGGCCCGCGCCGTCGACGCCGTGGGCCCTGCCGCCGTCCCTGCCGCTGACAGCGACCACGACGATCGTGGCGATCACGCCCGCCACCGCGACGACAGCTCCGACGCGGAGAGTGAGGGCCAGCGGCCGCTTCCGCAACGCGCCGCCGCGATCACTCGGGCGAGCCGGGACGAGCAGCCGCGTCAGCAACAGCAACGCGGGTGGCAATTGGAGCAACCACAGCGTGGTTCTCGGCCAGCCGTCGAACCACACGTTGGAGCTGTAGAGCAGCGTGTGCCAGATGCTCAGCACGTACACGACCAGCACGAACCTGTGCAGCGCCCGCCACGACCGTGCCCCCAGCCTTGCCCGGAAGTAGTAGGCGAGGCCGAGCGGGATCGCGAGATAGAGGGCGAGCAACCCGATCAGAATCGCGATCTTGCCGGTTCCGGACGGATAGGCGCCGGGAACGAAGGTCTCGACGAACGCCTTCCCCCACCGGGCCACCATCCCAAGCCCGTCTTCGTTCGCCCGGGCCTTCTCGGTGAAGAAGAACACCGCGTGCAGGAACATCAGCGCGATCGTCGTCAGGCTCGTGCTCCGGTGCCACCGTTCCAGCCTGGCCGGCGGAACAGGAAACCAGCGCGGCTGCCGACCCGAACGGAGCAACCCGAGCATCGTCGTCAACCACGCCCACAACATCGCCGACCAGCCGAATGCCTGGCACAGCCAGTACATGAGATATGTGTCGGCATCGGCGAGAAACGGCATGATCTCGACGGTCGCCGAGGTTCCCTCCCGCACCCGCGCGTAAAGCCAGACGAAGATTCCCGCAGTGATGACGAGGGCGGCAGTCGCGTCGGGAACCGCCGCTCGAAGGTCGGCTCGCAAGGCTCCGCGATCGAGCCCCTTCCGGTCGCGCACACTCTCCCGGTCAGTCATCCCGGTACCTCCTGCCCGCGAACCGGCCCGCGACCGGATCGACCCGTGTCGTGTTGTCGGTCTTCGTTGGTATGCCGTGAATATCAGGTCCGGGGCCGGTTCGGCTACTCCTTGACAACCGCCCCCCGGCGACAACCACGTCGACGACGACAGGTCAATACCTCTGTGACCTGAGTCAAAAGAACACGGCCACGTGAACTCGGGTGCCCACCCCTGCGACCACTGTTGCGGACCGCTTCCGCCGAGAAGCACGTGACGCGACGGGATGTGCACGCACATGAGTGTCGGCGACAAACCGAGGACATCCGCGACGGCAGCGGATCCGGCAGCCGATCAGCCACGATCGGCATGGGCAGGGCCGCGCGCACTGTTGCTGCGACTGCACTTCTACGCCGGAGTGTTCATCGCACCGTTCCTCGTCGTCGCCGCCGTCAGCGGCCTGCTCTACGTGTTCACTCCTCAGCTCGACGAACTCGTCTACGACGACATCGTGCACGTCCCCGACCAGCCACACTCACTGCCACTGAGCGAACAGGTGCGCGTCGGTATGGCCGCGCGGCCCGGCGACGAACTGCTGGGCGTCCGGCCCGCCACGACGGGAACCGACGCGACACAGGTCATCCTCGAAGCACCCGATCTGCCGGAAAGCTACCGCAGGACGGCCTTCGTCGACCCGCACACCGCCGAGGTGACCGGGGTGCTGGAGACCTACGGGAGCGGTCAGGCGCTCCCGATCAGGGCCTGGGTGGACAACCTGCACCGGGGCCTTCATCTCGGCGACGTGGGCCGGATCTACAGTGAACTCGCCGCGAGCTGGCTGTGGGTCGTGGCCGTGGGCGGAGCCGTCCTGTGGTTCGGCAGGCGGCGCCGGAAGTCGTTGCTACGTCCCGAACGCGGCGCGAAAGGACGGCGGCGCATCCTTTCCTGGCACGGCGCGACCGGGCTGTGGATCGCGGCCGGGCTGGTGTTCCTGTCCGCGACGGGCCTGACCTGGTCGCAGTACGCCGGCGCGAACATCACCGAGTTACGAGCCGCGCTCTCCTGGGAAACGCCCGCCGTGTCGGCAGAACTCCCCTCGACCATGCCCGGCGCGGACGCCGGGATCGACCGGATCGTCGGCACCGCAAGGGAACACGGACTTTCCGGGAGCATCGAGGTCACCCCGCCCTCCGCCGCCGGGGAAGCCTATGTCGTGCAACAGGTGAGCAGAGCCTGGCCCACGCAACAGGATTCGGTGTCGATCGACCCGGCGACGGCGCAGGTGGCCGAGACGCTTCGCTTCGACGACTATCCACTGATCGCCAAGCTGGCGCGATGGGGCATCGACGCGCACATGGGCCTGCTGTTCGGCTGGGTCAACCAGCTCGTCCTCGTCCTGCTCGGAATCGGCCTGCTGTCGGTCATTTTCTGGGGTTACCGCATGTGGTGGCTGCGCCGTCCGCGACACGGTGACCACAGTGGACCCAACGGAACCGGAGCGTTCGGGAAACCGCCATCCAGGGGCCGATGGCGGCGAGTGCCCGGCAGGGTGCTGGCTCCACTGGCCGTGGTGACGGCGTTCATCGCCTACTTCGTGCCGCTGCTCGGGATTTCGCTGCTCGGGTTCCTTGTCGTGGACACGATACTCGGGTCGCGGCGACGATCGGCGGAACGCGAACCCCGGGAGGCACGGCCGTGATCGCCTCGCCAGTACTGAGCTGGATACTCAGCTTTCTGTTCGCCGGAACGGCCGCGTGGTGCGTGCGTGTACTGGTCCTGCCCTCGATCCGGATCCCGGACCGGATCGACGCGGGCTGGCACCTGCTGATGAGCGCCGCGATGATCGCCATGATCTGGCCTTGGGGCATGAGCGTTCCCGCAGCCGCCCAGGCCGTGGTTTTCACGATCGCGGTCGGGTGGTTCCTCGGCAGGATGATCCTGGACGCCGGTCACCCGCATTCCGGCGGCCACGCACCGCGTGCCGCCGGTGCGCACCACGCGGTGATGATGGCGGGAATGGCCTGGATGGCAGCCAGCATGCCCGCGCTGATGAGCACGTCCGGAGATGACTCAGGAGGCGGACACCACCACCATGCGATGGGTGGTGGTACGCCGATGGCACAGGCCCAGGACACCGTGGCGACGCCGGTGGCGTTGACCGTCAGCTATCTCGCCCTCGGGCTCGTGTTCGTCATGCTCTGCCTTCCCTGGCTCGCCAAGGCTTTCGACCTCGGCAGGCGGCTTCCCGACCGGAGCTCCCCCACGCTCGGCCGAGTGGTCACCGACCACGCCTGCCACGCGCTCATGAGCTTCGGCATGGGCGTCATGTTCCTCGCCGTCGTCTGACGAAGCCCGCTGACAACGCCCTCCTCGACCGAAGCGGAGGGCGGTCCCGCCGAATCCCCGTCGCGCCGTGCGGGCGCCGGTCTCACTCCGGTGCCCGCACGGCATTCTCGCATGGCCATCAATGCATCGGTTCCGGTTCCTCCTCGGCCGCCGAAGTCCACAGTAGACACTCAGCGAACTGAGCGTCACTGACCGTCACCACTGGTAGTCGACCTTGACACGGGTGAGTTTCATGCAGACATAATGGAAATGATTTTCGTTTCCAGTCATGCTGCGCCGTTTCGCAAGGAGGACCATGAGCTCGTCGGAGCCAGCCGTCGACATCGAAGACGTGACCGGTGTGGTGGGGGACGTGCTCGGCACAACGGCCGACGCTCTCGGCGCCGACGTCCCCCTCCCCGAACTCGGGCTCGAATCCTTCACAGCCGTGCGGCTGCGCCGCCGCCTTCGCGAGGACTTCGGACTGGACCTCCCGCTCACGGCGTTTCTCGGCACCGCGACGATCCGCTCGATCGCCCATGGCGTCACCGATCCCGGCGGGGCCGTCGACGAGCACCCCGATACCGGCGGCCTCGACTCCGAGCCACTGCCCCTCACGCCGATCCAGGCCGCCTACTGGGTCGGCCGCGATCCCGCGTTTCCGCTCGGCGGCGTCGCGACGTTCTTCTACCGCGAGTACGACCGGACCCCCGAGGGCCCTCAGGAAGCCGACCTGGAGAACCTGACCACCGCGTGGAACCGGCTCGTACGACGGCATCCGATGCTGCGCATGGTCGTCGGCGCCGACGCGCGGCAGCGCGTTCTCGGCACCGTCGCCCACTACGACATCGACGTCACCGATCTGCGCCACCTCGACTCCGCCGAAGCCGAGGAACACGCGCGCCGGTTGCGCGACGACCGTTCCCATCAGGTGCGCCCCTCCGACACCTGGCCGCTGTTCGACCTCAGCGCCATCTTCCTTCCGGGCGGCCGGACCCGGCTGTGTCTCGGCATCGACGTCCTCGCCGTCGACTTCGCCGGATGGCTGCACCTGCTCGCCGAATGGGGCACGCTCGTCGGCGACCCCTCTGCCGAACTACCCACACAGCCGACGACGTTCGCCGAGATCGTGCGCGCTCGTGAAGCCGATCCGGCGCGGCGACGGCGCAGGGACGAGGATCTCGCCTACTGGGCTTCCCGTGTCGGCACCCTTCCCGGCGGGCCCGCGCTCCCCGTCGCCGAGCAGGCGCACGAACTCAGGGGACACCGGTTCACCAGGGCGAAAGGACAACTGCCGCCCCAGGAATGGTCGGCGCTGCGTGCCCGCGCCGCCGAGCACGGACTCAGCCCCACCGGCCTGCTGCTCGCCGCGTTCGGACTGACCCTCAATCGCTGGGGGTCCACCGAACCGTTCTGTCTCAACGCGACACTTTTCGACCGGCCCGACGATCAGGACCTTTCGGCGGTACTCGGCGATTTCACCTCGACGGTCCTCGTCGAACTACCGGTGCTCGATCCCGCGCGATGGTCCGGGTTCGCCGACTACGCGCTGCGGACCAACCGTCGATTCTGGACAGACCTGGATCACCGTTCGGTCTCCGGCGTGGAAGCGCTGCGGGCGGCGGGCAACCCGGAACCGCGCTACCCGGTCGTGTTCACCAGCGGTCTCGGCCTCGCCACCGGCGACGATCCCGCAGCCTGGCTCGGCGAGGAGGTTTTCGGGATCTCCCAGACGCCACAGGTGCTGTTCGACCACATCGTCTACGTCGAGCGCGGCGCGCTCACGTTCTGCTGGGACACCGTGGAAGGCGCGTTCCCCGACGGGTTCATCGAGGGCATGCTCACGGCTCACCTGCGGCTGCTGCGCAGGCTCGCCGACGACCCCTCGGCGTGGACCGACCGCGTGCTCGGCTGGGATCCGTCGTTCCTGCCTTCCGAATCACTCGACGTCACGCCGTTCGGCGCGGCGGGACCGCTGTTGCCAGACCCGCTGCACGCCGCCGGTAACCTGGCGCCGGACGCCGATGCGCTGCTCGGGCCCTCAGCGACCCTCAGCCACAAGGAACTGACGGCCCTCGCGGCCCGCACCGGCGCCGCGCTGGCGGGTCTTGGCCTCGGTCCGGGCGACCTCGTCGCGGTCTCAGCTGAGAAGGGTCCAGCGCAGATCGTCGCGATGCTGGGCATTTGCGCGAGCGGCGCGGGGTACGTGCCCGTCGAACCGTCGTGGCCCGCGAACCGCGTGGCCTCCGTGTGCGAGCAGGCCGGTATCCGTCACGCGCTCGTCGCCGGTGGCACGTCCGGGTGCTGGCCGGACGAGGTGACCGTGCACGACCTTCGCCAGGACGGCACCATCGCCGTGCCGGTACCCGATGTCCCAGGACCCGATGTCCAGAGACCGGCGCCGGACGACCTCGCCTACGTCATCTTCACCTCCGGTTCGACCGGCAAGCCCAAGGGCGTCGCCATCGAGCACCGCGCCGCGCGCACCACGATCGACGACCTGGTCGACCGCTTCCCCCTCCGCGCCGAGGATCGCATGCTGGCGCTCTCGGCGTTCAGCTTCGACCTTTCGGTGCACGACGTCTTCGGCGTACTGGGCACCGGTGGCGCGCTCGTACTCCCCGAGGCGGCGCGGCAACGCGATCCAGGTCACTGGCTCGAACTGATGCGCGAACACGGGGTCACGCTGTGGAACACGGCCCCCGCGCTGATGGAGATGCTCGTCGAGTACGCCGAGGTCGACCCCGGACTCGCCCGCGCCGCGTTCTCGTCGCTGCGCCTGGTGTTCCTGTCAGCCGACTGGATTCCGGTGACCCTGCCCGACCGCATCCGCGCGCTGGCGCCGGAGGCGACGGTGGTGAGCCTCGGCGGGGCGACCGAGGGATCGATCTGGTCGATCTGTCATCCCATCGGCGAGGTTCCGCCTTCGTGGCGCAGCATTCCCTACGGCAGGGCCCTGCGCGGCCAGAGTTTCCACATCCTCGACGAGAACGGCTCCCCGAAACCGGCTGGACAGCCGGGTGAACTCCACATCGGTGGCGGCGGTCTGGCCCGAGGCTACGTCGGCGACCCGCGGCAAACGGCCGAACGGTTCATCACCCACCCCGAACTCGGCAGGTTGTACCGCACGGGCGACATGGGCCGCTGGCGCTACGACGGCACCATCGAATTCCTCGGCAGGCTCGACCGGCAAGTCAAGATCCGGGGGCACCGCATCGAGCTGGGCGAGGTCGAGTCGGTGCTCGATCGCCTCGCCGACGTCCGCAAATCGGTCGCCCTTTCCGTTCCCGGCCCCGACGATCGACCCCGGCTCGTGGCCTACGTCGCGGGGCACGGCGACGCGGTTGCCGACGATCAGGAGCTGCGGACTCGGTTGCGGGCCCACGTTCCCGAGTACATGGTGCCGAGCCGGTTCGTGCCAGTGGACGAGTTCCCGGTCACCGCGAACGGGAAGATCGACTATCAGGCTCTTGGCAATCCCTACGCCCGAGGCGAAGCGACGGTGCCAGAGGTGACGTCCGAGGCACCCGCGCCCGGCGCGCTCGCCGAGGCGCTGGCCGAGGCGTGCCGCAGCGGCCTCGACGTCACGATCACGCTCAGCGCGGGCTCGCTGTCCCTTGTGGACGGAATGAGCGCGGCGGGCGAGCAGGGACGCCGACTGCTGACTACCGCGACGGCCGAGGGGCTGAGTCCCCGCCAGAGACAGCGCGACGGCACACTGGTCGAACTCGCGCTGAGCGCCGACCCGCCCGGCGCCGAAACACTCGCGCTTGCCCAGCCCCACGCGAGCGCCGAGCCGGCCCGGCGCGGCGGAACGGCCTTGCGGCGAGCCGGTGACGCGGTCCGCCGCGTGTTCGCCGAACTGCTGCGCACCGACATCGACGGATCGACACCGTTCTTCCAACTCGGGGCGACCTCACTCACGCTCGTGCAAGCGCAGCGGAAACTCAGCGCCGAGATCGACCCCGAACTCACCGTCGTCGACCTGCTCGCCAACGCCACCGCCGACGATCTCGCCGCGGTCATCGCCGACCGGATCGGCTCCACCGCGCGCGAAAACGACGTCATATCCCAAGCTTCCCCAGCACCGCCCCCGGACCCGGGCCGTGGGCGAGCCACGGCCCGGGCACGGGCACGGGAGCTCCTTCGATGATCGCGATCACGGCGGTGGCCTGCCGTTTTCCCGGCGCACCCGACGCGGACTCGTTCTGGCGGCAGCTCGTCGAAGGCAGGGAGGGCCTCACCCGCTTCTCGAAGGAGGAACTGGCGCGGCGCGGCGTCGCGCGCGGGCTGCGCGAACAAGCGGGCTACGTCCCGGTCGGCGGGCTCATCGAAGGCCAGGACCGGTTCGACCCTGTCCCGTTCGGACTGACCGGCGCCGAAGCGGCTCTCATGGACCCGCAGCAGCGCCTGTTCCTGGAAACCGCGTGGCAGGGCCTCGAACAGGCAGGACACGGCGGCGGTACCGGCGCGGGCGCGGTCGGGGTGTTCGCCGGAGCCGGGCACAGCGCCTACCTGACGAGCAATCTCGCGGGCCGGTGGAGCCCAACGGGCGGAGGCGCCGATCCGATCGGCAGCCTCCAGACCGCGATGTCGACGCACACCGACTATCTGCCGTTGCAGGTGGCGTACCGGCTGAACCTCACCGGGCCCGCGATCGCCGTCAACACGACCTGCTCGACCTCGCTCGTCGCCGTGCATCTCGCCGCGCAGTCGCTACTCGACGAGGAATGCGACACGGCCATCGCGGGCGGTGTCTCGCTGATCGTTCCGCAGGGCCACGGCTACCTGCACGTCGCGGACGGCATCTACTCGGCCGACGGTACGGTGCGCCCGTTCTCCGCCGATGCCACGGGAATCGTGTACTCCCAAGGCGTCGGTGTCGTCGTTCTGCGCAGGCTCGCCGACGCGCTCGCCGACGGAGACCCGGTTCTCGCCGTCGTGCACGGCACCGCTGTCAACAACGACGGCGCGGACAAGGCCGGTTTCACCGCGCCGTCGTTGCGCGGCCAGGCGCGCGTGATCGCCGAGGCTCAGGCCGTCGCGGGTGTCACACCCGGCCAGATCGGCTATGTCGAAGCGCACGGCACGGCTACCCGGCTCGGCGACCCGGTGGAAATCGCGGCGCTCCGGCGGGTCTTCGGCGAATCGGGCCCAGCGTGGTGCGGCCTCGGTTCGGTGAAGAGCAACATCGGCCACGCCAACACCGCGGCCGGTGTCGCGTCGCTGATCAAGACCACGCTGGCGATCCGGCACCGGACGCTGCCCGCGTCGTTGCACGCCGAACCGCTCAACGACCTGCTCGGCCTCGCGGGATCGCCATTCGAGGTGGTCACCAGCACCCGGCACTGGGAAGGCCCTGACTACGCGGGGGTCAGCTCGTTCGGCATCGGCGGCACCAACGCCCACCTGGTCCTCGGTCCCCCACCAGAACGCCCAGAGTCCACTGAGGACGAACGGCCACAGCTGCTCGTCGCCTCCGCGCACGACCGGGCCTCGGCCGAGGCCACGGCGGCGGCGATCGCCGAGCACACCACCGTGTCCGCCGACCTCGCGCACACCCTCCAATCCGGACGAAGGGAGCTGCCGTATCGCGTCGCCGTGGCCACGCGGCCTGGCACGGCGCCCGCGGCGCTGCGTGACGCGCCCCCGGTGAAGTCCTCGGCGACCACACCACGCGTCGTGTTCGCCTTCCCCGGCGCGGGCAGCCAGTACCTCGGTATGGGCGCCACCCTCTACGAGGAAGAATCCGTCTTCCGGTCCACAGTGGATGAATGTGCCGAGCTGCTGGCTCCGCTGCTCGGCGCCGACGTCCGCGACGCGATCACCGCGACCGCGTCCACCGGCCTGGTCAGGGACGCTGGTTTCGGGCTGCCCGCGTTGTTCGCCGCTTCGGTCGCGACCGCACGCCTGCTGATGAGCTGGGGTGTGCGGCCGGATGCCGTCGTGGGGCACAGCCTCGGCGAGTACTCCGCCGCCGTCGTCGCGGGGGCGCTCACGCTGCCCGACGCGGCCAGACTCGTCGCCGTGCGCTGCGCGCGGGCAGCCAAGGCGGCCGGTGGTGGCGGCATGCTCGCCCTGCGGATGTCCGAGGACGACGTCATGGACGTGCTCACCCGGCATCCGGACCTCGACCTGGCCGCCGTCAACGCGCCGGGAGCCTGCGTCGTGTCGGGACCACGCGAGGGGCTGGCCGTGCTCGCCGCCGAGTACGGCGAGCGGGTGTCGGAGCTGCGAGTGGACGCCGCACTGCATTCCCGGCTGGTCGAACCGGCAGTGCCGGCCGTACGCGCGGCGGCCGGCGGCCTGCGCCCCCGACCGCTCACCACGGAGCTGGTGACGACCGTGACGGGACGCCTCGCGGGTGCCGAACTGTTCACCGCCGACCACTGGGCCCGGCAACTGCGCGAGCCCGTCCGGTTCGCCGACGCGCTGCGCACCTGTCTCGGAGACAGCGGCGATCCCGCGATCGTCGTCCAGGCGGGGCCGGGCGGAGCGCTCGCCGCGCTGGCCCGCCACAACCGGCTCGACGCTTTGATCGACGCGATACCGGTGTTCACCGCGGACGAGACCGATGCCGCCGTCTCGATCCGCGACGCCGTCGGCCGGTTGTGGACTCACGGTGTCACGGTCGACTTCGCGGCCCAGCACAATGGAAGCCGAAGGCGGATCGCCGCACCCGGATATGCCTTCCAGCGCCGAGAACTGTGGATCGAACCGACCACATCATCGACGCCGGATGATACGAGCGGTGCCGGTGCCGGCGCGGCCGAACCGCTCCAGATCCCCCGGTGGCACCAGCTGCCGCCGCTGCCCCGTCCCCCCTCGCTCACCGGGCGGTGGCTCGTCGTTGCCTCCGGCGACGATCCCCTCGCCGAGTCCGTTCGAGCGGAACTCACCGCGCTCGGCGCCGAATGTCTTCCAGCGGTCACCCCGGAAACACCCGGACTCACCGGGGTCGTCGTCGTACCGGCGACGTCGGCGATCGGCGCGGTCGGGCAGTACGCCGAACTGGCACGCACACTCACCGTCGCGACACCCCTGCTGCTACAGGTGACGCGAGCGGCGGAGCGGATCGACGGCAGGGACCAGGCGATGCCCGACGCCTCGGCGGCACGCGTACTGCCACGCGTGCTCGCCCAGGAACTGCGCGGTATCCGGTGGCGCACCCTCGACCTGCCTGCCGACGACGATTCCGGCTCCGCCATCGCGGTGGCCCGCGAACTCGCCGACCTCGCCGGTGACCCGGCATCGGGACTCGACGTCGCGCTCAGGGGCGGCACGCGGTTCGCGCGCACGTTCGTCCCGTGGCACCCGCGCGACGACGAGAGCGCGGCTCCCGGCGGGACCGCGCTCGTCACCGGCGGTCTCGGCGACGTCGGCCTGACCCTCGCTCGGTATCTCGCGAGCACCGGCCGCCGCGTGGTCCTGACATCCCGGTCCGGCCTTCCCGACGACGGCCCCCGCCGCGCGGCGATCGACCGGCTGGCCGAGGAAGGCGCCGAGATCGACGTCCGCACGCTCGACGCCGCCGACGGCGACGGCACGGCAGCGCTGCTCGACGAGCTTTGTACCGACGGGAGCGACGGCCTCGATGTCGTCGTGCACGCGGCTGGTGTCGTCGCGACCGACGGTGCGCTGCCACTGCGGGAGACCGGCGCCGAGCACATCGGGCGGCACCTGCGGGCCAAGGCCGAGGGCGCGCTCGCGCTGCGGTCGGCGATCGACCGCCTCCCCGCCGAGCGCCGCCCCCGCGTCGTGGTTCTCATGTCGTCGGCGACGACACTCGTCGGCGGTATCGGCATGGGTGCCTACGCGGCGGCGAACGCCGTGCTCGACGGCATCGCCATGTCGGCGATGTCCGGGATCTCGGAGGGTTCCACGCGCTGGGTCAGCGCGGTGTGGGACGGCTGGAGCGCGGGCCCGCTCGGCGAGGAGCGCGCCGTGGTCCTCGACCACGCGCTCGACGCCGCGACCGGAACCGCCGCGTTCGCGCGGCTGCTGGACACCGAAACCCCGCCGGTGGTGGCGGTGTCGGCGACGGGACTGGAACACCGGATGGCCGCCGCCGCGACGGTCCGCGCGCAAG
Organism: Prauserella marina; assembly: GCF_002240355.1. GTDB lineage: Bacteria > Actinomycetota > Actinomycetes > Mycobacteriales > Pseudonocardiaceae > Prauserella_A > Prauserella_A marina. The sequence continues at coordinate 2,835,157 of NZ_CP016353.1, read as the reverse complement.
CCGGTTCCACGGAGATCACGGCGTCCACAGTGTCCATATCGGACGATCCGGTGCGCGACGCGATCGCGTCGCTGTGGGGCGAGCTGTTCGGCTCACCGGTGACCTCGGCCGACGACGACTTCTTCGCACTGGGCGGGCATTCACTGCTCGCCACCCGCATGCTCGCGGAGATCGGCGAACGTTTCGGCGTGCAACTGCGACTGCGCGACGTACTGGCGAATCCGACCGTCGCCGCACTCGGCGAGCTCGTCCGCGCTTCCGTCCAGCAGCCCGGGCCCGGGCCCGAACACAATGGACACACCGGGATCGCCGACGACGGCACCTTCCCGCTGACCCGGGTGCAGCACGCCTACTGGGTCGGCCGCGACGGCGGCTACGAATGGGGCGACGTCCCGTGCCACTTCTACCTCGAATACGAGTGCGAAGGACTCGATGTCGCCGCCTACGAACACGCGTGGAACCGTGTGATCGCCCGGCATCCCCTGCTGCGCACGATCATCACCGGCCAGGGCAGGGCGCGGATCCTTGACGAGGTGCCGCCGTACCGGATCCGCACCCATGACCTGACGGACCTTTCCGGACAGCGGCGCGAAGCCAGACTGGACCGCCTGCGCGAACGCGTCGGCAGGCAGCCCGGCCCCGCCGACCGTTGGCCGCTCGCGCAGGTACAGGCGGCCTTGCTGCCCGGCGGGAGGGTGCGCCTTTTCATCGGCGTCGACGTGCTGGTCTGTGACGCCGCGAGCTGGTGGATCATCGACAGGGAACTGCGCCACTTCTACCGCGCTCCCGATGCCGAACTCCCTGACACCGGCATCGGCTTCCCCGCCTGTGTCGCCGCGCTGGAGCAACGGCGCGAAGGCGAGGAGGGGCGGCGAGCCGCCGCGTACTGGCGCGACCGGCTCACCGGACTGCCCGGCGCCCCGGCGCTTCCGGTCGACCGCGGCGCCGTCGGTTCGCGTTTCGTCCGGCGCTCCGCGACCCTCGATGCCGAAGCGTGGGCCGCGCTGCGGGAACGGGCCGCCCGGTACCACCTCACGCCCGCCGCGGTCCTGCTCACCGGCTACGCCGACGCGCTGTCCGCGTGGACGGGCGACGACCGGTTCGCCGTCGTGCTCACCCTGTTCGACCGCCCGGCGATCCACCCCGGCGTCGCGGGCGTGGTCGGTGACTTCACGTCGCTGGTTCTGCACGAGGTCGACCGCACCCGGCCTGTCACGTTCGCCGAACGTGCCCGCAAGACCCAGGAACTGCTGTTCGCCGACCTGGACCACAGGGACTTCTCCGCGCTCGATGTCCTTTCGGAGAAAGCGTCCCTCGACGGCGAGCGCGTCTCGGTGCCCGTCGTGTTCACCAGCGCGCTCGGTCTCGACGACGTCATCGGCGCCGACCACGATCCCGCATGGGCGGGCAAGCAGGTGGCCGCGCTGAGCCAGACTCCGCAGACCCTGATCGACCATCAGGTCCTCGAACAGGGCGGGGCGCTGCTGTTGCAGTGGGACACCCTCGAACCCGCGCTTCCCCCCGCCGAGGTCGACCGGGTCTTCGCCGACTACGTCGCCCGCGTTCACGCCCTGATCGGCGCTCCGTGGGACGGGCCGGGCGAACCCGAGCGAGGCAACGAACTCGACGAACTCGACGACCTCTCCGACGACGACATCGCGGTACCGATCAGGGCGGGTTCCGGAGAGCACACGTTGTTCCTGCTGCATCCCTCCGGCGGCGACGTGGTCTGTTACGCGGAGCTGGCCCGGCTGCTCGACGAGCGCGTCGAGGTGATCGCACTGACCGATCCAGGGCTCGCGGGTGGCCGCGGCGCCGAGGACGTCGCGGCCATGGCCGCGCGGTTCACCGGCATCATCCGCCGTGCCCAACCGCACGGCCCCTACCTGCTCGGTGGCTGGTCCATGGGCGGCGACCTCGCCCATGAGGTCGCGCGTGGGCTCGACGAGGCAGGCGAGCACGTCGGCCTGCTCGTCATGCTCGATTCCAACGATCCGCGCTACATCACCGGCATCGAAGGTCCGGCCGAGGAGGTCCGCGGCACGCTCGTGCGCCGCTACCTCGGGGCACTCGAAGCGTTCACCGGCGCCGAACTTGGCAGCGAAGGCCCCGCTCCGTCGTGGGAAGGGCTGGACGCCCGGCTCCGCGAAGCGCGGCTGCTCAACCGGCACGACACGGCCCGCACCCGCGTGGCCGTGTTCGCACGGCACCTGCGGGCACTCGCCGCCTACACGCCCCTTCCGCTCGAAGCGGACACCCCGGCGCTGCTGTTGCGAGCCACCCAGCGCTCACCGCGCAACTCCGGGGTCGGCATGGGCGTGGACGACGTGCCAGGAGCGCCGCGCGATCTCGGCTGGGCCGCGTATCTCACGGCCGCCCCGAAGGTCGCCGACATCGACGCGCACCACTACTCGATGCTGCGCCACCCCGCACTGCCCCAGGTCGCGGCCGAGCTCAACGCCGCGATCGAGGCCGCCATCCGGCGCGGCGCACCCGAACGACCCGCGCGGCCGACCGGCCCGCGTGCCTGACCGAACCGACGAGGACACCGATGCACCGACGACAGTTCATCCTCGGCACGGCCGCGCTCGCCGCGGCACTCGTGGCCGCGGGCTGCTCCGCCCCGTCCGCCGAGAACACCGGCAAGGCCGGAACTCTCCGGTACGCGGCCGTCGGCTCTCCAGCCACGGCCAGTCACGACCCGCACGGAGGGCTCGGCAACGAGTCCGACGCCATGCGCTTCGCGCTGCTCTACGACGTGCTCACCGTGCCGGGTGAGCAGGGCACCGAGCCGAGGCTCGCGACGTCGTGGACCCCCGACGAAAGCCTCACGAACTGGCGGATCGAACTGCGCGACGACGCCACGTTCACCGACGGCGAGCCGGTCACGGCCGCCGATGTGCTGTTCTCGCTGCGCCGGATGCACGAGAAGGCGGCGGAGAACTACGGCCGGATGGGCATGTTCGATCTCGCCGCCTCGGAGGCGAAGGGCGAGCACACTCTCCGCCTCATCACGCGCACACCGTTCGCGGAAGTCGGGCAGGCGCTGGAATCGGCGACGTTCATCGTGCCGGAGGGCAGCGAGGACTTCAGCGAACCGGTCACGGGTTCCGGTCCGTTCCGCATGGACTCCGGCGACGCCGAAGCCGCGGTGCTCGCCCGCAACGACGACTGGTGGGGCCCGCGCCCTCCGCTGGAGCGCATCGAGATCCGGGCGATCGCCGACCCTCAGGCCAGAGCCGATGCCGTGGCCTCGGGCCAGGCCGACGTCGCGGGCAGCGTCAATCCCGCCGCCGCGCGAACCGCGGAGCAGGAGGGCCTTCGGGTCGTCCACCGGCAAGGCGTCACCGTCTACCCGCTGGTCATGCGGCTCGATTCGGAACCGTTCGACGACGAGCGCGTGCGCGAGGCCGTCAAACTGGCCGTGGACCGCGAACAACTGCTCGACACCGTGTTCCTCGGCCAGGGCACGCTGGCAGGCGACCTGCTGACCCCCGCGGACCCCACGGCGCCGGAGCCTCCCGAACGCACGCGTGACCTCGATCGCGCCAGGGAACTGCTCACCGAGGCGGGATACGGCGACGGTCTGGACCTCACGCTCAAGACCACGACGGCGTATCCGGGCATGGACGACGCGGCGACGCTCATCGCGGGGCAACTCGAACCGGCGGGCGTGAACATCACCGTGGACGTCGTGCCGCAGGACACCTACTGGACCGAGGTGTACGCCCAGGAAGCGTTCTACGTCAGCTATCTCGGTGGCATCTCGTTCCTCGACGTGGCAAGGGTCGCGCTGCTTCCGGACTCCCCCACCAACGAGACCGCGTGGGGCGGTGGCGGCTGGGCCGAGCGCTTCGACGAGGCGATGGCGGAGAAGGACGAGCCGAAGCGCGCCGAACTGCTCGGCGCGCTTCAACGGGAGCTGGCCGAGGATGGCGGCTACGTCGTGTGGGCGGCGGGAGACGGGCTCGACCTCGCCCGCCCCGGCGTCTCCGGTCTGCCAACCGGCCCCGGCTTCCAACGGCTGTTCATCGACCAGGTTCGCGTGGACTCGCGGTAGCCGAAGCCGTGTGTGATGGAGGTTCCGCGTGATCGGGGTCGTGCCGAGGGCCTGCGCGCGAGCGATGCTGGTGTTGTTCGCGGTGGCCGTCGGCGTGTTCCTCGTGACCGACGTCCTGCCAGGCGATGCCGCGCTCGCCCGCACCCGCGGCGGCGCCGGCGCCGCCGAGCTGGCCAGGTTGCGCGCCGAGTCCGGAATGGACGGCCCGGTATGGGAACGGTTCGCGCGATGGGGATGGGCGCTGCTGCGAGGAGACGCCGGTACGTCACTGCTCAACGACCGCCCGGTGTCCACATTGATCGGTGAACGGCTTCCGGCCACGCTCACGCTCGCGGCGTGCGCGCTCGTGGTGGCCGTTCCCCTGCTGCTGGCCCTTTCCTGGTGGGCTGGGGGGCGCGCGGCGCGCTCGTACGGCGGCGGAGCACTCGCCGCCGTCGCGGCCATCCCGCAGGTCGTGGTCGCGGCCGGGGCGGTCGCCGTGTTCTCCGGGCTGCTCGGCTGGCTGCCGAGGGTGTCGCTGCTGCCCATCGGCGCGCCGCCGTGGCACGACCCCGCGTTGCTCGTACTGCCCGCTCTCTCGCTCGCGCTGCCCGCGGCGGCCTACGGTGCGGGCCTGCTCTCGGGCGCGGTGGCCGACGTCCGCGCCCTCCCGCACGTCGACGACGCCGTGCTGCGCGGCATTCCGAGATGGCGGATCGCGACCCGGCATGCCCTTCCCCTGTTGTGGGCGCCGGCGATCAGGGTCGTCGCGGTGATCGCGGGCGGGCTCATCGCCGCGACGACGGTGGTCGAGACCGTGTTCGGCTACACCGGTCTCGGTGAACTGCTCGTCAGTTCGGTGGCCTCGCGGGATGTTCCGGTGGTGCAAGCCGTCGCGTTGCTCGGCGCGGTCGTCGTGGTCACCGGCGGGGCGGTCGCGGATCTGGCGCGAGGGATACGGGCATGAGGCGGATCCTCGTCGTCGCGGCCGTGCTCGGTGCCGTGGTCGCGCTCGCCGTACTGGGCGGGCTGTTCGCGCCGCACGACCCTTCCACCGTCGTCGGCCCGCCGTATTCGGCGCCCGGTGAGGCGGGCCTGCTGGGCACCGACGGGCTCGGAAGGGACGTGCTCTCGCGGGTGCTCGCCGGTGGTTCGGACCTCGTGCTGGTATCGCTGCTGGCGGCACTGATCGCCACCACCACGGGCGTCGCTGGCGGGCTGCTGGCCGGTTGGTCGGACGGCTGGACGGCCCGGACGCTGACGTCCTCGGCCGACGTGCTGCTTGCCGCGCCGCAGTTGCTGATCGCGCTGGTGGCCGCCGTTGCCTTGCCCGGTCCCGCCGCCGTCGTCATCGCGACGGTGTGCGGGGGAACGCCGCTGACGTTGCGGGTCGTGCGCGACGCGACCCGGCTGACCAGGGGTGCTGGTTTCGTCGAAGCGGCCCGCTGCCGAGGCGAACGCGGCCCGGTGCTGCTGGCGCGCGAAGTCCTGCCGTCGTTGTCGGGCCTGGTGACCGCCGACGCGGGCATGCGGTTCGTCATGGCGATCCAGCTCGCCTCGGCACTGAGCCTGCTGGGCTTCGGCACGCAGCCGCCTCAGGCCGACTGGGCACTCATGATCCGCGAGAACCTGCCGGGTTCCGGTCTCAACGCCGCCGGTGTGCTCGCCCCCGCGCTGGTTCTGGCCGTGGTGGCCGGTGCCATGGCCGCCACGGCCGCGCACGCCGGCCGCCGCACGAACACCGGGAGGCAGGCATGAACGGCGGCCTCGGCCTTGCCGTGGACGGCATCGCGGTGCACGACGTCGCGGGAGACGTGGTGCTGCCCGCGACGTCGCTGCGCGCGGCGCCCGGCGAGATCGTCGCGATCACCGGGCCGTCCGGGTGCGGGAAGTCGACACTGCTGCGCGCGATCCTCGACGCGCTTCCGGACGGCCTGACCCGCACGGCGGGAACCGTCTCGTGGCGAAGCGAAATCGTCCATTCCGGACGGTCGGCGCGACGATGGCGCAGGCACACCACCGGTTTCCTCGGCCAGGATCCGGCAGGAGCATTGAACCCGGCGCACCCCGTCCACCGGCTCGTCGCCGAAGGCCCGGGCGCGCCGGGGCTCCTGGCGATCCGTTCGGCACTGGAACTACTCGGACTCGACGCGGCCGAACTGTGGCGACGACGGCCTCACCAGCTCTCCGGCGGACAGGCCCAGCGCGTCGCGTTCGCCCGCGCCATTGCGGGAGAGCCGGGGCTGCTGATCCTCGACGAACCGACGAGCGCGCTCGACGCGGACACGCTCGGCCTCGTCGCGGATCTGCTCGCGGCGCGGCGAGCCCACCTGCCATTGGCCGCCACGATCGTCGTCTCCCACGACCGCGCGTTCACCGATCGCGTCGCCGACCGCGTCATCCGCCTCGGCGGACCCGAACCCGCTCCCGGACCGCCCGTCTCCGGCTCGCGCGGCCCGAAGCCCGGCGACGTCGCGTTGTCGGCCTCGCGCCTTGTCGTCGGCCATCCCGGCGGCGGGCCTTTCCTCGAAGGGACGTCACTCGATCTGCGCCGAGGCGAACTGACGGCCGTACTCGGGGAATCCGGGTGCGGCAAGACCACTCTCCTGCGGGCACTGGCCGGTCTGCATCCGGCGACCTCCGGCGCGCTGCGGCTCGACGGCACGCACCTCCCGGCCCGGCTCGCCGACCGCACTCCACGGCAACTGCGCGCCGTGCAACTGATCGCCCAGAATCCGGCGGACGCGCTCAACCCGGCCTACCGCGCAGGTGCCTCCGTCGCGCGGGCGGCACGCGTCGCGCGCGGGCTCTCGCGCGCGGCCGCACGGGCTCAGGCGAGCGAACTGCTCACCGCCGTCGGCCTTCCCGGCGCGGACCGGTGCTTTCCCCGCGAACTCTCCGGGGGACAACGGCAGCGGGTCGCGATCGCCCGCGCCCTCGCGGCGGGTCCCGAGGTGCTGCTGGCCGACGAGATCACCTCGGCACTCGACGAGAAGGCGGCCCTCGGTGTGCTCGATGTGCTCGACGAACTGCGCCGAAACGGGCTAGCCGTGCTGCTCGTGACCCATGACCGCGACATCGCGGCGCGCGCCGACCGGACGCTGCGGCTGCCCGGTACCGACCACACACCCCGACGATCGGAGAACCCCATTGCCCTGTGAAGACACGGCCACGTCGCGCAAAGCCGCCGAGATCCTCGGCGCCCATCCGTGGATCGGGGCCGCCGACGTTCCCGCCGACAACGGTGCCGGGGTGCGGTTGCGGCCCGCACCCGGGGCGCTGGCCGTACGGCCGGTACCCGGCGCTCTCATCGCGGAACACCTCGGCCAGTGGAGCGAGGTCTACGACTTGACGTACGCGCGAGGCGCGGGCAGACGGTCCGCCGACCTCGATCTGTCCGGCTGGCGCGCCTCCGACACCGGCCTGCCCTACCCCGTCGAGCACATGCGGGACTGGCTGCGCCACACCGTCGAGATCGTACTGGCGGCAGGCCCGCGATGGGTACTCGAACTCGGCTGTGGCACGGGAATGCTGCCGCACCGGCTAATGCCGCGACTCGAAGGCTACGTCGGCACCGACGTCGCCGCCGAATCCGTGCGCACGGTGTCGGCCTCGGCGCCGCGTGGCGCGCTGATCGTGCGGGCAGCGGCACACGAGGCGCTTGGCCCCACCGTCGCCGACGCGCTGAGGACCGCCGGTTTTCCCGGTGGCAGACCGGACTGCGTGCTGATCAACTCGGTGACCCAGTGCTTTCCGAACGTGGCCTACCTCCGCGCCGTCATCCAGGACGCGCTGCGCCTCGTCGTCCCCGGCGGCACCGTGATCGTCGGCGACGTCCGGCATTCCGGTCTGCTGCGCGAACATCACCGCTGGCTCGGCGGCGACACGGAAACAGCCGTCGGCGAGCGGGCGGAGCGTGACGAGGAGTTGCTGTTCGACCCGGTTCTGCTGGCCGGGATCGCCGCGGAACTGGGTACCGAGATTGGCGACGCCGGGATCACCATCCACGCCAAGACCATGCGAGCCGACACCGAGCTGACCCGTTACCGCTTCGACGCCGTCCTCCACGTCCCCGCCACCGGCTGTGCCGCAGTCGCCGACGACAGGCCGGAAACGACGGCGTGGACGACACTCGGCGCCGCCCACGACCGGCTGGCCGCTGGCCCGGGGCTGATCACGGGAATCCCGAACGCGCTGCTGCCGCCCGGCCACGGCAGCACCCCTGCCGGGCTACGGGAAGCGCTGGCCGAACTCGACGTGGTGGTGACGCTCGACCCGCACGACCCACGGCTACTGGAGGCAGGCACGCCGGGGGCAGCCACCCGGCGCGTGCGTGATCTCGCGGGGAAGGGCCTCGCTCACGAGCCGCTGCCCGCGTTCGTGCGGCGCAGGCTCACCGAACTCGCCCGTCGCGAGCTGCGCCGTGCCGGGCTGCCCCTCCTGCCGGTCGACATCGACCTCGGCACCGAGGTGTCCGATGTGGACTGACGTGAGAGCGGAGGCCGACGCGGCCATCGCCGAGGTCGACACGTCCGCGCTGCCCGCGGCGATGCGCGGTCTCGACGAGGCGGCGCTGCCCGCCATGGCCCGCGCCGTTGGCAGAGGCGGACTGTTCCGGCCTGGCGTGCGGCACAGCGCGGAGCAGGTCGCTGACCGCCTGCGGGCAGCGCGGCGGCACCGGTGGCTGCTGCGGCGCTGGCTGACGGTGCTGTGCGAGGAAGGACTGCTGCACCGCGACGAGGACACCGGTTTTCTCCACGGCCTCACCGCGGTTGGCCGCGCGGAGGCCGACGCGGCCGCCGCGACCATCCCGCGCGCCGCCGAAGCACTCGGCTACCCCAGGGAAATGGGCGACTTCTTCGTCGCGGCGCTGGCCAACCTGCCGAGGTTGCTGACCGACGACGTCGCCGTCCAAACCCTGCTGTTCCCCGACGGTGACCTGGCGACAGCGGACGGCGCCTACCGCGACAACGTCATCAACCGCTATCTCAACGCCGCCACGGCCGCGATCCTGCGCGCCGAGGCCGCCCGAGGACCCGGCACCCTTCGCGTGCTCGAACTCGGCGCCGGCGTGGGCGGGACGACGGCCGCCGTCGTCGCCGCGCTCGCCGAGTCCGATGTGGACTATCTGTTCACCGACGTGTCGCGGTTCTTCCTCGACGCGGGAAGGCAGCGGTTCGGCGACCGGCTCCGCTACGCCATCGCCGACATCAACACCGGGCCGCTTCCCGGCCCGTTCGACGTCGTGCTCGCGGCGAACGTCCTCCACAACGCCGTGCACGCCGGGCACCTGCTGGACCGGCTCAGGAAGGTACTCGCGCCCGGCGGGCTCCTCGTCGTGATCGAGTCCTGCCGCGAGCACTACCAGGCGTTGACGTCCATGCAGTTCCTCATGTCCCCGCGCGCCGGCGGGATCCGCCCCGGCACCGGCGACGTCAGGGCGGGCACCGACCGGATTTTCCTGACCAGAAACGAATGGCTTGGCCTGCTGGCCGTGCACGGGTACCGGCCCGAACTCGACCTTCCCGATCCGGAAGGGCCGCTTTCCGCGCTGGCCCAGCACGTCTTCGCCGTCCGCACGTCCGAAACCGACCACCAGGGGTGACCATGACCGAACCCACCATCGCCGAAACCCTGACCGACATCTGGTCCGGCCTGCTCGGCCTCGAACCGGCCGAAATACCTTCCGACACCGGCTTTCTCAACCTCGGCGGGGATTCCGTGCTGGCGGTGCGCATGTCCGCGCTGGTACGCCGCAAGCTCGGGGTCGCGCTGGCGCTGTCGGATGTCAGGGTCGAGACGACGCTGCGGGAACTGACGGAGCTGGTCGAACGCCGCCGCGCGGGCGCGGACGACGACCGCGCCGTGCCCATCGACGTCACCAGGCGCGCCGACCCTGCCGCACCGTTCCCGCTGCTTCCCTTGCAGCAGGGGTATTTCGTGGGCCAGCAGGACGGCTGGGAACTGTCGTACGCCTCGGCGCATCACTACGTCGACATCGGACTCAGCGACGTCGATCCGGACGAGGCGGCCGAGGCGCTCCAGGACGCGCTGGCCCGGCTCGTGCGGCATCAGCCGACGCTGCGCGCCCGGATATCGTCCGACGGCACCCAGCGCATCCTTCCCGCCGACGATCCCGGTGCGGTGCCTCTGCTGGAAGTCCTTGATCTGCAGGACACCCCGCCCGGCGAGGCCGAGGAGATACTGGCAGGTATTCGCGCGCGGATGTCCACCAGCGGGCCCAATCCCGTGGAGGGGCCCGGCGTGGCCATGTGCCTGACCCTGTTGCCAGGTGAAAGGGCACGTTTGCACGCTGCCGTCAGTCTGCTGATCATCGACGGCTGGTCGTCGAACGTGTTCTATCGCGACCTGTTCACGCTCGTCGCGGACTGGAACGCGATGCTGCCGCCCCTTGAGATCGACTACGGCGACTACGTTGCCGCCGTGTCGGGTCTTCCGGACACCGAGGCGTGGGAAGCCGACCGCGACTGGTGGTTCGACCGGCTCGACGATTTCCCGCGGCCGCCCGCGCTGCCGCTGCGCGCGGACCCGCGCGAGGTGCGGCCGTCGCTGATGGGCACGAGGCAGGTGACGATCGACGCCGCGACGTGGGCGGCGGTACGCGCGCGGTGCGCGGCGCACGGCGTGACGCCATCGGCGGCGATGTTCACCGCCTACGCCATCGTGCTCGCCCGCAAGGCGGGGCACCACCGGATGCTGCTCAACTCGCTGCAACTCAACCGGCTGCCGCTACACCCCGACGTGCACCGCATCGTGGGCGCGTTCGCCTCGACCATGCTGATCCCGGTGGAACTCACGAATGGCACCGACTTCGCCACGCTCGCCGCGAGCTGTCAGCGGAGCTTCAGCGATTCCGCCGCACACAACCTGGTCAGTGGCGTCGAGGTCGCGCGCGAACTGGGCAGACGACGGGGCACCCACCGGCCGGTGGCCCCGATCGTCTTCCAGAGCACACTGGGCATGGACGCCGCGATGGGCGAGCGGGTACCGCACAGCGCGGGGCCACTCGGTCGCATCGACATGGCAGACCACGAGCAACAGCTGCGAACCCCGCAGGTCGCGCTCGAAGTGCGGATGTTCGAACTGGACGAGGAGATGTTCCTCGTGTTCTCCCTTGTCGAAGAACTCTTCGAACCGTCCATGGTGGACGATATGTTCGACGAGCTCACCGCGCTGGCACGGAGTCTGGCCGACGCGGCGGCGTGGGCAGGGCCCGTCGCCGTCCCCGCCGACCCCGAACCGGCCTTCCATGCCGGAAGCGCCAGGATCGGCGGTTACGCACGGCAGCAATCCGCGGACGAACCCGGAGCGCCCATCGGCGAGACCGAGCGGACGATCGCCGCCGTGTGGGAGGCCGCGCTCGCGGTCAGCGCCATCGACAGGGCAGCCGATTTCTTCGCGCTCGGCGGCGATTCGCTGCTCGCCGTGCGCGTGCTCGGCATTCTCGCCAAGCGGCACGGAATCAGCGTCGGCGTGCGCGAATTTCTCGACGCGCCCACCGTGTCCGGACTGGCCAGAGCGGCCAAGCCGGACCCGGTCGACGCGTGAGGCGACCGCGCGGACGCTCAGCTTCCCAGCGACGCGCGGAACAGTCCCTGCTCAAGCCAGACCGCGGCGCGAACACCGTCCGCCGCGGCCTGGCTGACCAGGGTCAGCGCGTCCGGCAGCGCGGGCAGCCTCGCCATGTCGCCCGCGGCCGATACGCCGGGTACCGACGTCGCCTGGAATTCGTCGACCCGCACGCAGCCGTCGGCGAGCAGTTCGCAGCCGAGCAGTTCGGCGAACGGCGCGCGCTGCCGGGTGGGAGCGCGGTGGAACATCGCCTGACGTTCCAGCACCGTTCCGTCGGCGAAGTGGAGCTGGAGCCCGTCGAGTTCGCCCGTCACCTTCGTCAGCCGTTCGTCGCGGATCTCGATGCCGTGCGCCGCCAGCTTGCCGGTGACCTCGGCAGGCAACTCGTGCGGGCCGTCGGTGACCACGACGACGTCGTCGCTGTAGCGGTCGCCGACGTAGAGGGCGAGCATCACCTGCGCTACGTCGCGGCCGAGGACGGCGAGTGTCTTGCCGCTCGTCTCGTAGCCGTGGCAGAACGGGCAGTGGAACACGCTGCTGCCGAATCGCTCCGGCACGCCTGGGATGTCAAAGGGCTCGTCCACCTGGCCGGTCGCGAGGATGAGCCTGCGAGCCCGCTCCACGGAGCCGTCCGCGAATCGCACCGTGAAGTCGCCGATGGTGCCGGAGACGTCGGCGACCAGCGCCGAGCGCCGCCGCACGCCGGGATAGGCGGCGAGTTCGTCACGGCCGATGGCGAGCAGGTCGTGCGGCGAGAATCCGTCCCTGCTGAGGTACATGTGCATCTCGTCGGCTGGTGCGTTGCGGACCTCACCTCCGTCGACGACGAGCACCCGCCTGCGCTGACGGCCCAGTACCAGGGCCGCGCTCAGTCCTGCCGGTCCACCGCCGATCACGATCACGTCGAACACGTTCACTCCTCTGTCGGACATCATATGAAAACGATTATCATTGCTATCAAACCGGAAGGGAAGGGACCATGACCAGTCCGCGAATCGCGGTCCTCGGCGGCTACGGCGCCGTCGGCGGCGTAGCCGTGGCCAGACTGGCCCCGCACGGGCGTGTCCGGGCAGGCGGGCGCTCGCCCTCACGAGCCGACCCGCCACCCGGCGTCGAACTGTCCACTGTGGATATAGCAGAACCGGAGTCGCTGGCCCGATTCTGCTCGGGAGCTAACATCGTCCTCAACTGCGCTGGGCCGTCCTATCGCGTGCTCGACATCGTCGCGCGAGCCGCGCTGGCCGAGGGGGCCGCCTACGTGGACGTCGCCGGCGACATTCCGGCGCATCGCGCGCTCGGCGACACGACCGGGACGGCCGTGTTCTCAGCGGGCGCCATGCCGGGCCTGACCGGACTGTTGCCCCGGCTCGTCACCACGACCGGCGCCGACGTGCGGGTCCACGTCGGTGGCGCTGTCCGCATGCCCCCGGCTTCGGCGGCCGACGTTCTGCTCGCCAGGGGCCCGGATTTCGGCGAACCCGGCGCGCTGTGGCGCGACGGCGCGATCGTCCGGCACGCGCTGGCTCCCGAACGGCGCGTGACCGTGCCCGGATTTCCCTGCCTCGTCGACGCCATGCCGTTTCTTCCTGCCGAAGGCGCGCGGCTGGCCGAGGAGCTCGCGCCGGGGCAGCTGCGCTTTCACTCGGTCTACGTCTCGGAGGCGATCCCCTCCGCGCTCGCCATGGCGTGGGCCGACGATCCGGAGTATCTGAGCGAGCACACCGAATCCCTTGTCGCGGCGGCACACCGTGACCTGCGCGGCCGGGATCCGTTCTACGTACTCACGGCGCGTTCCGGCGACAAGGCGGTGACGTTGCGCGCCGCCGATCCCTACCAGCTCAGCGGTGTCGTCGCCGCGGTGACCGTGCGGGCCGTACTCGACGGGCTCGTCCCGCCGGGCACTCATTTCGCCGATCAGGTACTCGACGCCCGCGCCGTCGCCGATGTCCTCCACCACGATCCGCTGGTGGAATCCGTCACTGTCGAAGGAATACCGTGAAGGACGAATACTCCGAATCCGCCGAGTTCATCGACCCGCTCATTACTCCATTGTGGACAGCGTTGCGCCCGGTGCTCGCCGGTGCGCTCAGGGGTGCCGCGCCAACGACCGCGGTCGATCTCGGCGCGGGAAGCGGGCACGGCACACTGCTGCTCGCCGAACTGCTACCAGGTGCCGAGATCGTCGCCGTCGAGCCCTCGCCGGGCCTGCGCGCCGTGCTGCTGGCCCGCGCCCACGACGACGAGCGGTCGCGACGGCGCGTCACCGTGCTCCCGGCCGCCTTCCCCGACGTCGAACTTCCGGACGAATTCTCGGTGCTCATCGCGATGAACGTGCTCGGCCACTTCGGCCCCGACACGCGCGACCGGCTGTGGTCACTGCTCGCCGGCCGTCTCGAACACGGCGGCGTCGCCGTGGTGAATCTCCAGCCACCGGCCGAAGCGGTGCCGGTACCCGAGTCCGTCGCGTCCACCGCGCGGGTCGGGCGGCTGACCTACGAGGGGCGCGCGAAAGCCGAACCGACCGGTGACGGCACGCTCACGTGGTACCTGACCTACCGCACGTTCGACGGCGACACCCTGCTCGGCGAACGCACGGTCAGCTACGCGTGGCACCTCGTCGGCGAGGACGGTCTCCGCGCCGAGGTCGCCGCGCACGGGCTGACCCTCACGCGGGCGGGCGAGGCCGGGCTCGGCGTCCACACGATCACTCGCGGCTGAACGGCTCCGCGATGCCGGTCCACAGCAAGGCCGGCTGGACGACGAAGGCGTCCTCATCAGCGCCGATCCAGGCCGGGTCGCGCGGGTCAAGCAGTTCCTCGGCGCGAGTCAGGTCGGCTTCGCTCATCCCGGCCGCGCGCCCGTGGGAGGCAGCCGCGTGACGCATCTCGGGCCAGGTGATCCGCTCAAGGAACGCCCGCGCCGCCGGCTCCGCCGTACTGGCCGCCAGCGGGAACACCCGCACGGAAACGTCGCGAAGACCTGCCTCGCGCAGCCAGGCCCCGAGTCGCTCGTGGTGGGCGGGCCCGTCGTCCGGCAGGCCCCAGGTCCGTTCCGAGGCCGTGCGGATGAGCCGTTCCAGCCGGGAATGCCCCGGCAGGAACATCGACTGGTAGTAGTTCGTCGTGAACAGCGCGAGCGTCCCGCCGGGGTTGAGCGCGTCGGCGAGGACTCGCACGACAGCTGAGGGATCGTCGAAGGTCGCCGGCCACACCACGTCCGCCGACCAGATGACGTCGAAGCCCTCCCCGGTCGCCTCGGCCTCTGCCGCCACGTCACGAAGATCGGCGACCCGGATGTCGATCGCCTTGTCGTCCGCCCACAGCCGCGCGGCCTCGACGGCCCGGTCGTCGGCATCGACAGCCAGGACGGTCCCGCCACCGGCCGCCCTCACCAACCCAGCCAGTTCGGGAAGGGCGCCACCGGCGCCCGTGCCCGCGTCCAGCACCCGCAGCGGCCGCCCCCGCACGCCGGGCATCATCGCCGAAACGGCGGCCGCGACGGCCGGGGCCGTGAAATCCCGGTTGGTACGCAAGTACTCCAGGTAGCCGCTGGTGTCGGGGCCCGCCCCGGCTTCGGCCACCGCCTGATGATTTCCGTCGACCACGAGCTACCCACCATTTCCCTGTTATTGATAATAGTTGTCATTATCGACTGGCTGGACAGTCGTGGCAACCCCCTGGCCATCGGCATCAGGACGGATGCCCGGCGCGGCGATGACCAAAGACCCTTCGCCGGCCCGGCCGGGCACGACACACTCGACCCAGTTCAGGCACGAAAGGGCGAACGGGACCAAGGAGGAGACCATGAAGGTCGACGAGTGGCTCAGCGGGGCGCGAGACGCGCTGTCGGTACGCAGGGTGTATGGCGAGCCGGTCATCCACAACGGCGTCACGATGGTGCCCGCGGCCACGATCAACGGCGGTAGCGGAGCAGGGCAGGGCCACGACGACAAGGGCCAGGAAGGCGAAGGCGGCGGTTTCGGGCTCGGCGCCAGGCCGGCGGGCGCCTACCTGATCAAGGACTCGACCGTGAAGTGGGTACCGGCCGTCGACGTCAACCGGCTCGTCATGGCCACGGCGGCGGTCGCGATCGCCTATTTCCTCACCAGGACGAGGTACGCGAAGGCGAAAGCGCTTGTTCCCGCCGAACACACTCACGCCTTGCCCTGAACCGCCATCCGCGCACGGGACTGAAGTGGAGACCCACCATGACCGTGATCTGGCTGATCGTGTGGTTGATCAACGGAACGCCCGAGGTGGCGTCATGGGGGCCGTGGAACGCGTGGGGTATCGCGTTGTTCGTGTGCCTCGCCGTCGATGTCATCGGCGCGCTCGGCGCGAACGGCAGGAGAACGGCGCGGCCGCGATAGTTCCCGCCGCTACGGCAGATAAAGGTCGCGAGGTCCCGCGTCCAGTGCCTCGACCGCACCACCGGAGCGAGCCGCCAGCCACGCCTCGAAGGCGGGCACCTCGGCTTCGGCGACGACCACGGCGAACGTGACGTCCGCGCCGTACTCGACATCGCGCAACCGGTACGGCGAGCCCCGCAGATCGTGCTCCAGCCGCCCGGCCCGGTCGTGCGGCACGGCGAGCAACAACTCGCGATGACGAACCCGCCGCAGCTCACCGAGGAGGTCAAGCGTCTCGGCCAGCACCCCGGAATAGGCACGGACCAGCCCGCCCGCACCGAGCTTGATTCCCCCGAACCACCGCGAAACGACCGCGACGACATCGGTCAGCTCACGGCGCGCCAGTATCTCCAGCATCGGAACGCCCGCGGTACCACCGGGCTCCCCGTCGTCGTTGCTCCGCGCGACCAGCCTGCCTGCTTCGGCGTCACCGATCCGCAACGCCGTGCAGTGGTGACCGGCGTCCGGGCCCGCCTTCCTCGCGCGCGCGATCACGGCGGAGGCGGCATCGACGTCGGTCACCCTGGCGACGGCACACCGGAAGCGGGACCGCTGGATCTCGATCTCGTGCACGCCGTCGCGGGCGATCACCCGCACGACCGCTCCCCTGCCTCCACGTGATCGAGTGTATGCGCGGACGCCAGCGACAGGAGAGACTCGTCAGCATGACCACACCCCGCGCACGGATCCTGTCGGCGCTGCACGCGAAACAGAACGCCGCGGAGAAGGACAAGATCACCCGGCGACTGCCGCCGGACAGCGGTCTCGACGCGATCGGCGTGCGCATGAAAGAGGTGTTCGACATCGCGAAGGACCAGACGAGCGTGGATCTCGCCCATGTCCCCGGCCTGGTGGCCAGTTCGTGGTATGAGCTCCGGATGGTCGGCGTGTCCATCCTGGACTTCAAGGCACGGGGGCGCAACGTCGGCGACGACGACCGGCGCCGTCTCTACGAGATGTACCTCGGCAACCACGAGTTCATCAACATCTGGGACCTCGTCGACAGGGCGGCCCCGCGAGTGGTCGGCTGGTATCTGCTGGACAAGTCCCGCCGACCGCTGTTCGATCTCGCGCGTTCCGAACGGGCGATCGAACGCCGGACGGCGATCACCGCGTCCTTCTGGCTCATCCGCCAGGGCGACCTCGACGACCCGCTCACCCTCGCCGAGCAGCTTCTGGACGATCCGTCGGAGCTTGTCACCAAACCGGTCGCGACCGCGCTCAGGGAAGCGGGGAAGATCGACCAAGGACGGCTGCTGGACTTCCTCGCCACTCACCGGGCCCGGATGAGCGGGCCCACCCTGCGCCTGGCCACGAACCTGCTCCCGGAGACCCCGAGCCCATTGCAAGGTCCACAGTAGACACTCTCACGGCGCGGTCGCGTGCTCGTGCTCGACGTTCGCCGGGCGACGGCGGTCGCCGGTCTCGGGCATCCACCACACGCCGACCAGACCCAGCATCGCCACGAGAGCGAGGTAGATCCCGGGCGCCGTGACCAGACCGGTCCCGCTGATGAGGGCCGCGGCGAGCAACGGCGCCGTTCCACCGAGCAGGGCGTATCCGAAGTTGTAGCCAAGGGAGGCCCCGCTGACTCGCAACCTGGTCGGGAACACCTCCAGCAGAGCGGTATAGCTGCCGCCGCCGAAAATCCCGAGCGACACCGCGACGAGCGCCTGCCCCGCGATGGCTCCTCCGACCGAACCGGACGAGGCGAGCAGGAAGGCCGGGACGGCGGACACCACCAGCAGCCCAGCTCCGATCCTGACCATGATCCGGCGCCCGTGACGGTCACCCGCGATTCCGGCAGCGCAGATCGCGGCGACGAACACGGCGAGCGCGATCCCGTTCGCGGTGAGCGCCTCCACCCGGCTCAGTCCGACGGTGACCTGAAGGAAAGTGGGAAAATAGCCCGCGAGGTAATAGAAAGCCAGCGCGCTCGTCGCGGAAAGAGCGAACGAGTACCAGACCGCGCCGCGATGCTGCCTGAGTACGTCACGAAGCGGTGTCCTGCTCAGTTCGTTCGCGGTCGCCGCCGATTCGAACTCAGGGCTCTCCTCCGTCCGCATGCGAATGTAGAGACCGACGAGGCTCAACGGCAGAGCCAGCAGGAACGGGATCCGCCATCCCCACGACTCGAACTGGGCGTCGGTCATCGACGCCGCGACGCCCAGTACGACCAGCAGACCTATCACCGACGCGACCGCGGACATCGCGATGACGATCGTGATCCACGATGCCCGCTTGCCAGGTGGAGCGTGTTCGAGGGCGAACGACGTGGCGCTGGTGACCTCTCCTCCGGCGGACAATCCCTGGAGCAAGCGCAACACCACGAGCAACAGCGGAGCGAGAAGCCCCACCTCACCGTAGGTGGGCAGCAGCCCGATCGCCGCGGTACTGACGCCGATGAGCGTCAGCACGATGGCCAGTACCTTGCGCCTGCCGACCCGGTCGCCGATACGGCCGAACACGATTCCGCCGAGTGGCCGGACGACGAAGGCGACCCCGTAGGTCGCGAGCGTGGCCAGCAAGGCGGCGCTCGAATCGCCGGAAGGGAAGAACGCGAAGGCGATGACCGGGACGGTCAGCGCGTAGATGGCGAAATCGTAGAACTCGACGAGCGTGCCGACGGCGGCGCCGACGAGGGGACGCCTTGTCTCACGGGCGGCGACGGCGGGCTGGGGTTTCCTTGTCATGGTGCGATCTCCAGCATCGTGCGCGGGTTGTCGACGGTCAGTGCGGCGACGTCGTCCTTGTCGAAGCCTCGCCGGAGCATCATCGGGACGACGTTGCGAAGCAGGTGCGCGTAGCCTTCCCCGCCGTAGCGCTGAAGATGGGACCGGAAGCAGATGTCTTGCGAGAGCAGGATCTGGTCGCGGTACCCGCGTTCGCAGAGTGCCCGGATGTGGCCGAGGCGGGTCGCGTCGTTGGGCATGTCGATGTCGGCATAGGGGTAGTAGCTGGATTCCTGGCCGAACAGATCGAATTCGAGATAGCAGCCGGTGTCGGCCAGCGCGAGCATGTCGTCCACAGTGAACAGTGTGCGGTCGATGTGACTCATCACGATCCTCGTCGACGTGGTCTCCTGCCGGACGCGAGCCATGGCGTCGGCGGGGGCTCGCGTGTCCCGTCCGGGATGGATCATCAACGCCGCCCCGGTGTCGAGGTGGGCGTCCACCGCGGCCCGCAGAACGGTGTCCTCGACGGGATCGACCGGCCAGTTCAGTCCGATCTCGCCGATCAGTCCCGCGCGGATCTCCGTCTCCTCCGCCCCGACGGTGACCTCCCGAATGATCTGCCCGGCGAGGTCCGCTCGCGAACGCGTGCCCAGTTCGTCAGGGTGGTAGTCGCGGTGGTACCAGCCGCTGCCCATGATGATGTGCACGCCGGTGCGCTCGGAGACCTCCACGAGGCCGAGGGGATTCCGGCCGAGCCCGATGCTGGTGGCGTCGACGATCACCGATCCGCCTGCCGTACGGTAGCGCTCCAGTTCCCAGACCGCGTCCTCGATGTCGTCGACCCTCATGTCGAACGCGCTGTGGTGGCGGCGGACCTCGTAGTAGTTCTCAAGATCGATGGGTTCCCCGGACAGCAGCGCGGTGCCTTGCCGCCGGTTCGTCCCGCCGATGTGGGAGAGCACGTGCTCGTGCGGCTGGATGTGCCCGGCTTCGCCGATGTCACCCCGGACTGTTCGCAGGCTCATCTTCGCGTCACTCCTTGGCTGGCTTCGGGTCATGGCCGGTTCTCTTCGGTAAGCACCGCGTCACGCAACGCCGCGCCGTGGACCGCGACGAACTCCTCGACAGTAGCCACCAGTTCGTCGCAGTCCTGGTCACTGATCGCGAGACTCAGCGACACCATCGCCCGCCGGGCCATCCAGTAGCCACGATCGAGCAAGTAGAAGAACAGCAGTTCTTTCGCGACAGGATTGGCGTTCGCCAGGTCGGCCGGTGTCGAAACAGGACCGGACACCGGATGGAAGGTCAGCAGCGATCCGCGGCCCGTCACCGTGAACGGGACACCGGCTTCGGCGAACACCGCCGACAAGCGCCCCCGCAAACGGTCGCCACGGGCGTTGAGTTCGTGCAACGCCGAGTCGGTGAGGACGTGTTCCAGCCCGGCCAGCCCCGCGGCCATGGTGAGGGCGTTGTTGTTGAACGTGCCCGCGTGCGCCCACCGGGCGCCCGTTCCGGCCGGGTCGAATCCGTTCATCACCTCGGCACGCCCTCCGAAAGCGCCGAAGGACAGGCCGCCGCCGAGGTATTTGCCCACGGTGCACAGATCCGGGCGCACGTCGAGCGCCCGCTGGAGCCCGCCTGGAGCGAGTCTTGAGGTCATGACCTCGTCGAAGATCAGCAGCGCGCCCGCGCGAGTCGCCTCCTCACGCAGCATCCGCAGGAATCCGGGGTCGCCGGGAATGGTGCCGCCGCTGCCGAGCATCGGTTCCACGAGTATCGCGGCGAGATCAGGCGCCTTGCCGGCGATCGCCGCCCGGGTCCCCTCGACGTCGTTGTAGTCGCACAGCAGAAACCGGTGCGGCACGTTGAGCGGGGCATTGTCGTTGCCGAAGGAAAGCACCCCGCCGTGGTAGCCGCCTCGGAACACCAGAATCGTGGAACGGCCGGTGTGTGCTCGCGCCGAGGCCACTGCCATGAGATTGGCCTCGGTGCCGGAATTGGTGAACCGGAGCAGTTCCATACCGGGAAACCGGCCGCGCAGCGCGGCCGCGAAACGCTCCTCGCGATCGGTCTGGGCGCCGAAGGACATTCCTTCGTCGATGGCGGCGTGCAGCGCCTTCGTCAGTACCGGATTCGAGTGTCCGTAAAGCCCCGCCGTGTAATCGCCGAGCAGGTCGAGATACCGGTCTCCATCCAGTGAATGAAGGTAGCCGTCCTCGGCCCGGTCGAACACGAGGGGAAATGGTTCGTAGAAAAGGGTGGTGCGGGTATTTCCTCCCGGCAGTGACCTTCGAGCCCGCTCGTGCCGCTCCGCGCTGCGGGGATTGGCCTCGGAATACGCCGCGCGCAATTCCCCGACGGCTTCGAGAAGGCCGGGGGCGCGCTGTTCTGTCCACTGCATCGGACGATTGTGCGCCGGTCAACTGACAACGACAAGCAACGTGTCTTGATGCGAAGTGTTCATATATGCTGAACGTTCGGCGAATGGTCTTGTTCCGCGCGATGACCGAGGGAGAGCGCTCCGATGACGTTGGACATTCGGCGGCTGCGCATGCTGTGCCAGCTCCGGGCACACGGGACCATGGCGGCGACCGCGCAGGCGATGAACTACTCCCCCGCGTCGATCTCCCAGCAACTGTCCCAACTGGAACGTGATGTCGGCAGCCCGCTGTTCGTGACCTCGGGCCGCGGTGTGCGGCTGACTCCGGCCGGGACGGTACTGGCGGCCAGGGCCGAGGAGATCATCCAGTCGCTCGACGAGGCCGAGCACGAAGTCCGCCGCCTCGGCACGACCCCGGTGGGCCGCCTCAAGCTCGCGATCTTCCAGTCGGCGGCGTTGTACGTTCTGCCGAAGGTGTACCGGGTGCTCCGGCGGGACTTCGGCGGCATCAGACTCGACGTGACACACCTCGAACCCAGGGTGGCCCTCGACGAACTGTCGCGGCGCGCCGTCGACATCGCCGTACTCGAAGAATATCCGGGTTCCCCGTTGCCGAAGCCTCGGTCGGTGAGCACCACGATCCTGACCATGGACCCGCTCTACCTGGCGGTCCCGGACGATGACCGAACTCCGGAAACGACGCCCGCGCACCTCGATTCAGGCGCGCGGTGGGCACTCGAACCGACAGGGACCGCCGCGCGGCGCTGGGCGGCGGCGACCTGCCGGACGGCGGGATTCGAACCGGACGTGCAGTTCGAATCCCACGACCTCATGCTTCACCAGTCCGCGGTCAGAGCCGGGCTGGCGCACAGCTTCCTGCCCGCCTTGGCGGTCAGCGACGCCGCGGGGCGAGCGGGGATCCGGCTCGAACCGCTGGCCGGCGATCCCGCGAGGTCCGTACTGCTCGCGAGTTCCACGTCGACGGCGAACGACCCCGTCGTCGCCGCCGTGAGCGAACTACTGCTCGCCGCCTTCGCCGAGGCGGCCTGATACCGCGATCAGGCGGCCGCGGCGGCCCTGATCGGAGCCGCGGTCTTGTCCCTGACCTCGGCTTCGGTGACTCCGGGGGCGAGTGACACCAGGTGCAGGCCGTCGGCCGTCACGTCGAGCACCGCGAGGTCGGTGATGACGCGGTCGACCACGCCCGCGCCGGTGAGCGGGAGATCGCAGTGTTCGACGATTTTCGGGGTGCCGTCCTTGGCGACGTGATCGGTGAGCACCACGATCCTGCGCGCGCCGACCACGAGGTCCATCGCGCCGCCCATGCCTTTGACCAGCGCGCCGGGAATGGTCCAGTTCGCCAGATCGCCGCCGCTACCGACCTGGAGCGCGCCGAGGATCGCTATGTCGATGTGCCCGCCGCGCATCATGCCGAACGAGGTGGCCGAATCGAAGAAGCTGGCTCCGGGGTTGACCGTGACGGTCTGTTTCCCCGCGTTGATCAGATCGGCGTCCTCCTCGCCCTCGAACGGGAACGGGCCGACGCCCAGAATGCCGTTCTCACTTTGCAACGTCACCTCGACACCGTCTGGCACGTGGTTGGCGACCAGGGTGGGGATACCGATCCCGAGGTTGACGTAGTCGCCGTCACGAAGCTCGGCGGCGGCGATCGCCGCCATCTCGTCGCGAGTCCAGGCCATGAGCTCCCCCTAGTTCGCCGGTGCGTCGGCGCGCGGGCGCACCGTGCGCTTTTCGATGTCCTTGTCCCGCTCGGTGGCCAGCACCAAGCGGTTCACGTAGATGCCGGGCGTCACGACGCGTTCCGGGTCGAGGTAGTCCTCGGTGAGGTGCTCGACCTCGACCACCGACGTGCGCGCGCAGGTCGCCACGACCGGGTTGAAGTTGCGTGCGCTCGCCCGGTACACCAGGTTCCCCGCTGGGTCGGCGGTGTGGGCGTGCACCAGCGCGACGTCGGCGACGATCCCCCGCTCCCGCACGTAGGTCTGTCCATCGAACTCGGCAAGCGGCTTGCCGTCGGCCACCGGAGTGCCCACCCCTGCGCGGGTGTAGAAGGCCGCGATCCCGGCCCCGCCCGCACGCAACCGCTCCGAGAGCGTGCCCTGCGGCGCGAACTCCACCGCCAGCGTCCCGTCGAGGTACTGCTGAGCGAACAGCTTGTTCTCCCCGACGTAGGACGCGATCACCGTGGCCACCTGCTTGTTCTCCAGCAGCAGCCCGAGCCCCTTGCCGTCGACACCCATGTTGTTCGACACCACGGTCAATCCGGTGACACCGCTGTCGCGCACGACCTCGATCAGATCACCCGGGATGCCGCACAGGCCGAATCCGCCGACGGCGAGCGTCATCCCGTCGGCGAGGACACCGGCCAGCGCCTCCTGCGCGTTCGAACGCAACTTCGACACCACATCACCTCTCGCACGTCCAATGTCCGGACGCCCGGAATTAAAGGGCGATCACGCGATGGCCCGCAACAACTCGACCCCAATGACGAGGAAACCGCTCACCTGCCGACCGGGGGCGACCATCGGCGTTCACTGAATGAACGCCTATGCTTGCGCTGTGACCGGCAGTCCCCACGCTCATCTCGTCGGCAGGGTCGGCGCCGTGCTTCGCGCGCTGTCCGCCCGCAACGAGGCGGGCGCGCTCACCAGCGACCTCGCCCGCGACACCGGCCTCCCCCGGCCGACCACGCACCGCCTGCTCAGCTCACTGGCGGAAGAAGGATTCGCCGACCGCGACCGCCGGACCGGCCGGTGGTTCCTCGGCCCCGAGCTCTACCTGCTCGGCAGGACGGCGGGAACCCGCTACGACGTGACCCACCACGCGCGGGCGAGCGTGCACCGGCTGGCCACCACCACCGGCGAGAGCGCATTCTTCTCCGCGCTCCGCGGTGAGGAAACCGTGTGCCTGCTGCGCGAGGACGGCGACTTCCCCATCCGCTCGTTCGTGCTCTACGAGGGCGCCCGCTTCCCGCTCGGCGTCGTGTCGGCGGGACTGGTCCTGCTCGCCTTTCAGGAGGACGCCGCCATCGACGCCTACCTCGACCGCGCCGACCTCACCAGCCGGTGGGGCAAGCCGCACTCCGCAGGCGAGATCCGCGCCCGCGTGGCGCGCACCCGCAACGACGGCTACGCCGTCAACCCCGGCCTCGTCGTCGAAGGAAGCTGGGGCATGGCAGCCGCCATCTTCGACGCCGACGGAAAACCGGCATGGGCGCTCACCCTCACCGGTATCGAAACCCGCTTCAAACCCGCGCGGCAACCCGAACTCGGCGCGCTTCTGCTCCACGAAGCCCATGCCCTCACCCGTCACCTCAGCGCCACGAAGGGTGAGCGGCCTGCTCGCCCGCGACCGGGTATTGATTGACTTGCACCGACCGGTGTCCGGATCGCCGTGACGGGAGGCTCCGATGGGTTCGTTCGACGTGCCGCTTGAGGACGAGCGCACACAACTCGACGCGTTCGTCGAGGAATACCGCGGCGCGATCGAGGCGACTCTCCACCGGCTCACCGAGGAACAGGCCCGCCGCCGCCTCGTTCCTTCGGCGACGACGTTGCTCGGGCTGCTCAAACACGTCACGTGGATGCAGCGGGTGTGGTTCGAGGAGTGCGTCGGCGGCACCTCCCGTACGGAACTCGGCCTGGTGGGCAGCCCCGGCGAATCCTTCCGGCTCTCCGAGGGCGACACCATCGCCTCGGTCACGGCGGCCCACCGGGACGCCTGTGCCACGGCGAGAGCGGCGGTCGCGAACTTGCCGCTGGAGACCGTCGTGACCGGCCACCGGGCCGGACCGCGCACGCTTCGCTGGGTATACCTACAGGTTCTGCGGGAGCTGGCACAGCACTGTGGACACGCCGACATCTTGCGAGAACAGATCCTCGCCGACTGAGCTCACCGGGGTGACCACGGTCTCGTTGCGGGAAGGGGAAGAAAGCGGGGAAGGCACCGTGCGGGCGGTTGGTCGTGGCTAGTCTGCTCACATGATGCCGAATCCGCACGGCCCGGCAGCGCCGGAACCACAAGCACACCCCGGGTCCTGGGCTGCCGCGCCACCACAGCGGATCGTCGGGCCGGACGGTAACGGCGTCAGGCGCAGCGAGGTGTTCCTGTTCCGCGCTCCGGCGGCGCGCCGATGGTGGGCCCGGATCTTCGACGGCCTCTTCGTGGCCGTGCTTGCCGCCATCCTCATCGGGACCGCGGCCGTACTCGACGACAAGGGACACCTCAGCACCAACGCGGGCATCATCGTGTTCCTCGGCGCCTACCCGGCCATGCTGTTGCTCTTCGGCGCGCTCTACGGCTGCACCCGCTCACCTGGCCAGGCGATGATGGGCGTGGTGTCGCTGCGTTCCTCCAGCGGGCGCAGGGTCGGCTTCTGGCGCGGGATGTTCCGCTACCTTGGTGTCGGCTTTTTCCCGGTCACCTTCGTGCTGCTGATCGTGGCGATTCTCGACATGCCGGTCCCTTACGACGAACCGGTTCGCGTGTACCGGCGCTGAGCGGCCGCCGACGCCCGGCTCAGGCTCGCCGCGCACTGTCGGCCGCGCGCAGCGGCGCGCCGAGCTGGTGGAGATGTTCGAGGACCTGGCGGTAGGAGCGTGCCAGGCTGGTTTGCACGTAGGGAATGCCGTGCTTGCGGCAGAAGCTCTCCACGATCGGCTGGGCGTGCCGCAGGTGTGGCCGCGGCATGCTGGGGAACAGGTGGTGCTCGATCTGATAGTTCAACCCGCCCAGCAGGAAGTCGGTGACTCTGCCGCCACGGACGTTGCGCGAGGTCAGCACCTGCCGTCGCAGGAAGTCTGGCGGACTTCCGGTCATGGTGGGCATGCCCTTGTGGTTCGGGGCGAAAGAGCATCCCATGTAGACGCCCCACAGCGCCTGGTGCACCACGACGAACACCACCGCGAGCCCCGGTGAGAGCACAAGGAACACCGCGACCAGATAGCCGGCGAGGTGCGCGGTGAGCAGAGCGCCTTCCAGCCGTCGCATCCTGGTTTCCCCTCGCCACACCGCCCGGATTCCGGAGACGTGCAGGTTGAGCCCTTCGAGGGTGAGCAGCGGGAAGAACAACACGGCCTGGTGTTTGGCCAGCCAGCGCGAAAATCCTTGTTTCATCCTGGCTTGGCGGCTGGTGAAGGCAAGAGCCGGAATGTCGAGGTCGGGGTCGTGCTCCTCGTGGTTGGGGTTGGCGTGGTGCCGGTTGTGCCCCGCGATCCACCACTGATAGCTCATGCCGATCAGCCCGCCGTGGGCGATGCCGATCGCGTTGTTGGGGCGCCGGGTGCGGAAGATCTGCTTGTGCCCCGCGTCGTGGCCGACGAAAGCCAACTGGGCGAACACCACGGCGAGCAACGCGGCGATCAGCAACTGCCACCACGTGTCGCCCAGGAACGCGAAGGCCACCCACGCGCCCGCGAACACGACGAGGTTCGCGATGATCTTCATGGCGTAATAGCCGTACCGGCGGCGCAAGAGCCCGGCGGCACGCACCTCGGCGAGCAGATGGGCGTAGGTGCCCTCGGTACTTTCGCCGACGGTCATCGATGCCGCCCCGACGGGGTGGCCGTCGCGGCGGAGAACCGGACCTGACGGGTCCGGTGCAGGTCGGCACGGAACGCCTCGGTGACGGCGGGCCGCGCGTCGGGGTGGCTGAACAGCACCGGCGAAACCAGTGGTGTGCCGGTTTGGGTATGTGTACTTGTACGGGACAAGGGAACTCCTGGGGTGGGTGACCAGCAGACGATCACGGTGCCCCTCGCGGGGCCGGTCACTGGTCGTCCTGGTGTCGAACAAGGCGAGGATGCTGCCCTCGAAGGCGAGTATCTGTCGGCTCGGCGCTTCGATGTGAGGCGCAACCACAGGTCGAACGGCGTCGAGGCTCCTCGTAACCAAGATCGGAAGCGCTGCGCGAACCTGCTGACAAACACGGTACGCGGTTGAGGTGTCCACCGCCAGCCCCGGGGTGGGCGCGTCGCCTCGCGGGACGATCCGCGAGGGACACCCGCTCCAGCCGCCGACGCTTATCGGCGACACCATCCAATGAGGACTTTAACGCGCCGTCGGCACAAGAAGGCCATTTCAACATCCACAAAGGACAATAAAGGACCACCAGCCCACGAGTTCGGCTTCCTGCGTACCCGGGAGGCGCGCGGAGCCACCCCCGGCAGCACGGCATCGGGCGCGAAGCCCGACCGTCCTCATCGGACCCGGGACGGCCCCCGGACCCGCAACGCGGAACCTGGCTTCTTCGTTCCGCTCGTCGCGCTCGCGACGTCGAGGACGACTGCCTCCGTAGGCCAGTTGGTGGAAACCGCGATGCACGGCAAGGGCGGGAACGCGCCGATGCTGGCTGAGTCGCCCGAGAACCACGTGACGGCGGAAACCCGGAAACAGGTCGCGACGGATATTCTGCCTTGTCTGACGCTCGCGCTTCCGGTGATGCTGCTGCTCCCGTTCGTCAGCTGGTTCTTCGGCGGCTTCTGAACCGGCGCCCGTCCGTCACCTGCTTCGCCGTGGATCGATGTCGGCCCACTCGCGTTCCCACTCCGCGAAACGCCGCCGGTCCAACGCCTTGCGCGTGAGCCAGAAACCGCCGGCGCACGCGATCACGATGCCGCTCCACAGGCTCAGCGTCACGGCGATGGCGTTCCACAACACCTCGCCCGAGGTCAGCGGAGCTCGCACGACGTCGCCGCGCGCGTCGATCCAGATCGGTACCGTGCTTCCCGCGCGCGAGCCCGCCTCCGCTTGGATCGTCCCGGTTCTTCGCGTGCCGTCGGAAAGCACCCACTCCGCTCGCACGCTGGTGACATTGTTGCTCGCACCGCCGTAGACCGGCGGCCTGACCGGCGGCGCGTTGTCGACGAGCACGGCCTCGACCTGATGTCGTTGGCGTGCCTGCGCGGTCACCGCCGGTGACTCGTCGGCGTAGGTCTCGGACCCGACGGCACTCGCGAATGGCAGCGCCGTCACCGAAACCAGAATCACCAGCATCAGCAACCAGCCCTCAAGCCGGTCCCAGCCACGGGCAAGAGGGGTGTCGCCGGGATGAATCCGGCGGAACAGCCGCTCCACTCCGGACGGCCGGGAAAAGGTACTCATGGCCATCGCCTCCCTCCGGACGGCCACATCCAGCATCAACCCCGCCGGGGATGGAGTGAAGGGCCGTTGGACTCACCGGGCGGAGCCGTTGTCCCCGCCGATGCCGAGAGCTGCTTGCTCGCGGGCTCGGCCGGTCCCCGGTGGAGCCCGCGCCTCCACCGATCGGTGGAGGCGCGGGCTCCACCGGTTCCGCTCCAGCACTGCCCGCACGGCCGGTTGGGCGGGCTCGCGTTCGATCGCATGCTTTTCGCATGGCAATCATCGAGGTCGACAACCTCGTCAAGCGCTACGGTGACCACCTCGCGTTGAACGGGGTCAGCTTCACCGTCGAGCAAGGCGAGATCTTCGGAATCCTCGGCCCCAACGGGGCCGGAAAGACCACCACCGTCGAGTGCATCGAAGGACTGCGGACCCCCGACGCCGGGACCGTTCAAGTCTGCGGCCTCGACCCGCAACGGGACACCACCGAGTTGCCGGAATCGCTCGGCGCGCAACTTCAGGAAAGCGAACTGCCCGAAAAACTCACGGTCGGCGAGGCGATGGAGTTGTACGCCTCGTTCTATCGCGCCCCCGTCGACTGGCGAGAGCTGATCGGCGTCCTGAACCTCACCGACAAGACCGGCACCCAGTTCCGGCGGCTGTCCGGTGGGCAGAAACAGCGGCTGTCGATCGCGCTCGCCCTCGTCGGAAACCCGAGGGTCGCCGTACTCGACGAACTCACCACCGGCCTCGACCCGCAGGCAAGGCGCGACACCTGGGACCTCATCGAGAGCATCCGTGACCGGGGCACGACGATCTTGATGGTCACGCACTTCATGGAGGAAGCCGAGCGGCTGTGCGACCGGATCGCCGTCATCGACTCGGGACGCGTCGTCGCGCTCGACACCCCCTCGGGCCTGATCTCCGCGGTCGACGAACGACAGCGAATCCGGTTCCGGCCCTCCGCGCCCCTCGACCACGCCGTGCTGACCGCGCTGCCCGAGGTCCACGCGGTCGAAAGGGCCGGTGTCCAGCTCGTGGTGACCGGCACCGGCAACCTGCTGCACGCGGTGACCTCGGTGCTCGCCAGGCACCACGTCGTCGCGGGCGACCTCCGGGTCGAGCAGACGTCACTCGACGACGCGTTCGTCGCACTCACCGGCCGTTCCATCAACTCCTGAGGAGACCACGTTGTCCGCTCTCTACCGACTCACCGCATCGGAAACCAGGCTGTTCTTCCGCGAGCCGATGAGTGTCTTCTTCGTACTGGCCATCCCGCCTGCCCTGCTCGTCATCCTCGGCCTCGTGCCCTCGTTCGGGGAGCCCATCGAGGACCTGGGTGGGCTGCGGATCATCGACCTGTACACGCCCATCGTCGTGGCGATGGGCATCACCCTGTTCGCCTTGACCTCCCTCCCCCAGCAATTCGCGACCTACCGGGAGAAAGGAATCCTCCGTCGCATGCGGACCACACCGGTCCGCCCGACGGCGATGCTCGGTGCCCAGCTGTTGCTGGCCAGTATCCTGTCCGTGGTCACGACGGTGGTCGTGCTGACCATCGCCAGGCTGGGATTCGACGTCGGTCTTCCGCAGCAGCCGCTGAGCTATCTGGTCGCGTACCTGCTCTCGGCGCTGGCGATGTTCGCGATCGGGCTACTGGTGGCTTCCCTGTCACCGACGGGCAAGACCGCGGGAGCGGTCGGGACGGTGCTGCTGTTTCCCAGCCTGTTCTTCGCGGGCCTGTGGATACCGCGTGACTCGATGAACGACGTGCTGCGGACGATCAGCGATCTCACCCCGCTGGGGGCCAGCGTGCAATCATTGCAGGACGCCGCCGCGGGTGACTGGCCGCAGTTGCTGCACATAGCCGTCATGCTGGGGTGGGTGATCGTCGCCGGCGGGCTGGCCGCTCGGTACTTCCGCTGGGAGTGAGTCGTGAGCGTGACCATGTCGCTCCGGGAGGAGACCGACCGCAGGCTGGTCGCCGTGTTCACCGTCCTGCCCTACGCGCTGCTCGCGGTCGGTACCACCCTCACGCTCATCCAGCAGACCACGACCGTGCCCATCCCGGCGGTACTCGGTCTCACGCTGGCGACCACCGCGTGGATGCTGTGCTTCGACACGCGCCCACGGTGGCAGGGCCGTCGCTCGCTGATGGGCCTCTACTACGCGGGGCTGGCGGTGTTGTCGGCGAGCCTGGTCGTGCTGGCTCCCTCGTACGGCATCTTCGCCTTCATCGGCTACGTGCACGCGTTCGAGCGGCTGCGCGGCGTCTTGCGGCAGGCCGGCGCGGTCGTCACCTCGATGATCATGGCAGTGTCCTATTTGGGCGGCATGCGGAACATCGCCGAGGGCGCGTGGTGGGAGTGGGCCGCCATCTCGCTGGTCTCCTCAGTGCTGTCGGTGTCCTGCTTCGCCCTCCTCGACCTCGTCGACCGGCGTGGTCGCGAGCAGGAGCGGGCCCTCACCGAATCACACGAGGCCAACGCCAGGCTCGAAGCGGCGCTTGAGGAAAACGCAGGGCTGCATGCCCAGCTACTCGTCCAGGCCCGCGAGGCGGGAGTACTGGACGAGCGCCAGCGCATGGCGAGGGAAATCCACGACACCCTGGCCCAGGGGCTCGCCGGGATACTCACCCAGCTTCAGGCCGTCGAGCTGCGACTGGACGAACCGTTGCGCAGGCACGTGACGAACGCGATGAACCTGGCGAGGGAAAGCCTCGCCGAAGCTCGCCGTACCGTCCATGCGGTGGAACCCGCGATGCTCGCCGAGGCACGGCTTCCGGAAGCCATCGGCGAGCTGGCGAGGAACTGGGCGCGGCTGCACGATGTCGAGACGGTGCTGACCACCGACGGCGACCCGCGACCGATGCACACCGACGTCGAGGTGGCGTTGTTGCGGGCGGCACAGGAGGCCCTGGCCAACGTCGCCAAGCACGCCGGCGCGAGCCGGGTCGGCCTGACGTTGTCATACCTGGAGGACAGAGTGGTGCTGGACGTGCGAGACGACGGGAGCGGTTTCGATCCCCGGGCCAAGCGGGCCAATGGCTCCGGGCCCGGCGGGTTCGGCCTCGTCGGCATGCGACAGCGGGTGCAGCGGCTGGCCGGCAGGCTCGACATCGAATCGGAACCGGGGGCCGGCACGGCGATTTCGGCGTCCGTGCCCGCGATCCCTGTCGGAGGTGAACGGTGATCTCCCTGCTGATCGTCGACGACCACCCCGTCGTGCGAGACGGGTTACGCGGCATGTTCAGCGACGACCCCCGTTTCGAGGTGGTCGGCGAGGCCGGTGACGGGGAGGAGGCCATCGCCGCGGGAGAGAAGCTGCGGCCCGATGTCGTGCTCATGGACCTGCGCATGCCCAAGGTCGACGGTGTCGCCGCGATCAAGGAACTGGCCGGCCGAGGGGTGACGGCCCGCGTGCTCGTGCTCACGACCTACGACACGGACAGTGACGTGCTGCGCGCCATCGAGGCCGGAGCCACCGGCTACGTGCTGAAAGAGATGCCGCGCGAGGAACTGTTCCGTGCGGTGGAGGCGGCGGCGCAGGGAAAGGCGACCCTGTCCCCCGCCGTCGCCACCCGGCTGATGGGCCAGATGCGCCAGCCCGCCGCCGCGCCGCTGTCGAAGCGCGAAACCGAAGTGCTGGAACTGATCGCGGGCGGCTCGACCAACCGCGAGGTCGCGAAACATCTGTTCATCAGTGAATCGACGGTCAAGACCTACCTGCTACAGGTCTACTCCAAGCTCGGCGTCAACGACAGGGCGGCGGCCGTGGCGACGGCATATTCGCGCGGTTACCTGACCCTGCCGTAAGCCCCGGCTCCCCGAATTCCACAGTGGACCACACCACCGCCGACCCGAGCACGGTCGCGTCGGCGGTGGTGTTCAGGTCAGAGGGTGCCGCTCGCCTTGGCGAGGACGTCGGCGAGCAGGTCGTAGTCGACGTCCTGACCCTCGGTGATGTCGGCTGCTTTGCGGTCGCCGTTGCCAAGGGATCTCAGCACTCCCTTCACGGGCTCGATGCCACCAGCCCCGAACACCATGAACGACACCTTGCCGCGCGCCACGCGGATCACGGCGGCGTGTTCGCCGTTCTTGAGGAAATGCGGCTTGCCGTATTGCAGGCGCTCCTCGGCACCGGTGATGGTCGCGTGGACCAGCTCGCGCAGCTTGCCGCAGACCTCGGCCTGCCAGGGAAGCGTCTTGTCGATGTAGTTCGTGACCTCGGTGTTCGTGGCGTTCATGGCGTACTCCTCAAAGTCGTCGGTGCGGGGAAAAAC
The DNA here is from genome assembly GCF_002240355.1 of Prauserella marina. Taxonomy (GTDB): domain Bacteria; phylum Actinomycetota; class Actinomycetes; order Mycobacteriales; family Pseudonocardiaceae; genus Prauserella_A; species Prauserella_A marina. The sequence continues at coordinate 2,802,679 of NZ_CP016353.1, read as the reverse complement.
CGTTCAGGACGCGGCGGGCCGGTAGGTGAGGACGACGGCGCCGGTGCTGAACACCGTCGTGTCGAGCAGGTCGAGCGTCGTGGCGCTGCCCTCGCGGAACAGCGGCTCGCCCTTGCCTTTGATGACCGGGCAGACCCAGATGCGGTATTCGTCGAGAAGTCCGGCGGCGGCGAGCGTGTCGGTGAGGCGGCCGGTGCCCCAGATCAGAATGTCGGCGCCCTCCTGTTCCTTGAGCGCGGCGACCCTGGCGACGAGGTCGTCGCCGGGAATGACGACGCTGGGGTTCCATGCCGACGTGTCGACCGGCTGTGACGCGACGACGTACTTGGTGATGCCGTTGATGTGGTCCGCGTACGGGTTTCCGCCCATGTTCGGCCACGCCTGCGCCATGCCTTCGTAGGTGACCCTGCCGAGCAGCAGTGCGTCGGCGGCCGTGGTCATCGAGAAGGCATATGCCTGTGCTTGCTCGTCGGAGTACCGCAGCGACCATTCGTGCGGGTTGTCGATGAAACCGTCGAGGGTGGCATAGGTGGAGTTGACGATCTTACGCATGAGTTGCCTCCTGTCGGTCTGCCTGGCGGACCTCCCGCCAGATGGTGCTGTCGACGAAGTGGTTGTCGTAGCGCTCTTGGGTGTCGAGGACCTCGTCCGGCGCGGCGTCGCCATCGCGGATGCGGCCGAGAAGCCGGAAGTACCCGAACCGCTCGACGCCTGGGGTGAACGCGATCAGCAGGTCCGCACCGGATCCCGGCGCCGCGCCGAAGGCATGGACGGTGCCAGGTGGCACGAAAACCAGGTCACCTTCCCTCGCCGTGACGATCTCCTCGCCGACGAGTACGCGCAGTACGCCGCCGAGGATGAAGAACGTCTCCGCCGAGGTGCGGTGGTAGTGCGGCGCGGCCCCGTCCTGCCCTTCGCCCAGTGTCGTGCGGGTGGCGCTCAGTGCGCCTCCGGTCGCCGGGACGTCGGCGAGCAGGGAGATGGTGTTCGGCCCTGTTCCCAGGACCTCCGCTTCGTTCCGCCGCACCACCAGCGGCGGGACTTCCTGACTGGTGAGATGTGGTGTGCTCATGAACTTATAGTCACACAACTGATAGTTAGCTGCCAAACTATCAGTGGCTGAATAGTGTTGGCGTCGGATAGACACGGCATCGAATAGACTGCGGCGGTGAGTGACGAGAAGGCGCGGCACCCCGATGCCGCCGATGCCGCCGATGCCGTTGACGCCGTGGTCGGGGCTTGGCAGCGGGAACGTCCGGACCTGAACCTCGACGCCATCGGCGTCGCGGGCCGCCTCGGCAGGACGGGGCTGCTGCTGGCCCCCGCGCAGGAGGCGGTCTTCACCAGGTTCGGCCTCCAGAAAGGCGAGTTCGACGTCCTCGCGTCGCTCCGGCGCTCCGGCGACCCTTACACGCTGAGACCATCGCAACTCTCCGCGACACTGATGCTGACCCGCGCGGGCATGACCAACCGGCTGGACCGCCTTGAGGCGGCGGGGCTCGTGGAACGCACCCTCGACCCCGACGACCGGCGCAGCTTCAAGGTCCGGCTCACGGACAAGGGCTACACCACCGTCGACGAGGCGATGACCGCGCACACCGCCAACGTCACCCAGCTCCTGTCGGCGCTGGACGCCGACCAACTCGGCGCACTCGACGAACTCTTGCGAACCCTGTTGCGCGGGCTTGAGGCCCAGCCGGAGCAGTAGTGGCGAGCGGAAGCGAACGCTCGACGATCGACGCACCCGACCGGCTGGCGGAAGCGGCGCGCAATCCGCGCACCCCGCCGTGGCGCGAACCGTGGACGAGCCTGCCAGGAGTGGGGCGGTGGGCGGAACTGCCTGGGAGGGAACGGTTCTGGCGGGTCACCTACGTGGTCTCGCAGCTCGCGGTGCGAGCTCTGCTCGCGCTGGTGTCGCTCACCATCGCCGCCAACACGGGTGTGCTGAGTTCCGACGGCGTCGTGACGAAGCGCGGAAGCGCGCTGGCCACCCACTGCGAACGGGTCGGCCCGGTCAGCCCGTCAGGTCTGGGCTGGTACTGGGCGTGCGAGGCCGAGATCACCTGGTCCGACGGGGAGACGGCGCACGAAAGATTCCAGAACTCCGCGCTGACTCCGGAGAATCTGGCTCACCCCAAGCCCGTCGTGTATCAGAGTGTGCGCGACGCGGCGGACCAGATCGTGGTCGACGAACCACGGCCGTTCGTGGGACTGGGCTACTCGCTGTTCGTCGCCTCGGTTTTCGCGGCTCTGTACGGCGTGCGGATTCCCGGCGTGCCGCCGATGCCTGCCGACCGTCGCATCGAACGGCGCCGCAGGGTCCGGCTGCAATGGTGGCAACCGCTGGCGTTGCCGGTCGGCTGGGGCCTCGTGGTCGCGGGCGGGCTCGGCACGGTGTCCTCGGCGTCGGCGGGCGGTTCGGTCGTGGTGATCGTGCTCGGCTACCTCGCGCTCGTCGCAGGCTGGTTCGTATCGCAGGGCCGGAGGAAGCGGGGCGTCGCCGAACCGACGACACTGCCGCCGGAGCGAGTCCGGCGCTACGGAAAGGCGGGGCGCGGGCTGGTCGTCCTCGGCGCGGCGGTTGCGGCCGGGAGCGCGATGCCGAACCTGCCCGACTGGCCGAAGGTCGTCAGCGCCGTCGCGGTGCCGCTGGCCGTCCTCGCCGTGGGGTGGCGACTGACGGTGGTGGCGAACCGGCGATCAGCGGAGCAGGTTCGCGTGAGCCCGTACGACCGCTGAGCGGCTGGGACGGCCGAGCCGGGCGGCCAGCCAGAGGCTGGTTTCGATGAGCTTGGCAAGGTCGAGGCCGGTGTGGATGCCGAGGCCGTCGAGTTGCCAGAGCAGGTCTTCGGTGGCGAGGTTGCCGGTGGCGCTCTTCGCGTAGGGGCAGCCGCCGAGACCTCCGGCCGATGTGTCCACTGTGGTCACTCCGTGCTGGAGCGCGGCGAAGGTGTTGGCGAGTCCTTGGCCGTAGGTGTCGTGGAAGTGCACGGCGATCGAGCCGAGCGGAACACCGGCGCCGGTGAGGGCGGCCAGCAGCGCGACGACGCGGCCGGGAGTGGCGACGCCGATGGTGTCGCCGAGGCTCAGTTCGGTGCAGCCCAAGGAGATCAGCGCGGTCGCGACGTCGACGACCGTCGCCTCGGGTACCGCGCCTTCCCACGGGTCACCCCAGCACATCGACAGATAGCCGCGGACCGGCAGGCCCGCTTCGCGGGCCGCCGCGATCACCGGCGCGAACATCTCCAGCGACTCGGCGACCGTGCGGTTGAGGTTGGCCTTGGCGAAGCTCTCGGTGACCGGGGCGAACACGGCGATGTCGGTGACGCCCGCTTCGAGTGCCCGCCGCAGCCCCCGCTGGTTGGGCACGAGCACGGGATACCGGACGCCGGGCCTGCGGTCGAGGCGGCGGAGCACCTCGTCGGCGTCGGCGAGCTGGGGCACCCACGCGGGGTGGACCATGCTCGTCGTCTCGATGACGGCGTGCCCGGCGTCGGCGAGCCGTTCGATGAATTCGAGCTTCACGTCGGCCGGTACCGGCTCCGGCTCGTTCTGGAGCCCGTCCCGGGGACCGACCTCGCAGATGGTGACGGCGCCAGGAAGACCGGGCAGTCCCGAGCTCATCGTCCTTGCCTGAGTTCGGCAAGAATCCGCTCGGCGTGGTCGGCGCGGACCGCCTTGTCCGCGATCAGCCTCGCGGCGACGGCGGGCACCTCCCGAGGTGTCGCGCCGACGGTCGAGGCGATGTTGCGGGCGTGCAAGGACATGTGGCCACGCTGGATTCCTTCGGTGGCCAGCGCGCGGACGGCGGCGAAGTTCTGCGCGAGACCGACGGCGGTGATGATCTCCGCGAGTTCGGCGGCGGTGCCGACGCCGAGCAAGGTGATCGCGGCCCGCGCCGCCGGGTGGATCTTGGTGGCGCCGCCGACGAGACCGACGGGCATGGGCACTTCGATGCTCGCGGCGACGTTGCCGTCGGCGTCCTTTTCGAAGCGGGACAACGAGGTGTAGAGCCCGGCGGCGGAAACGGCGTGGGAGTGGGCGCCCGCTTCGACGGCGCGGGTGTCGTTGCCGGTGGCAAGCACGACCGCGCTGATCCCGTTCATGATGCCTTTGTTGTGGGTGGCCGCCCGGTAGGGGTCGGCCTCGGCGAGGGCCGCCGCGTGAATGATGTCGTCGACGACCCCAGCGCCGCCGAGCGCTTCCGCGTCGAACACCGCGCGAGCGCGGGAGAGCCGGAGATCGGCCTTGTTGGTGAGGATCCGCAGCAGACTGTTCCCGCCCGCGATCTCGGCCGCCCTTTCCGCGATGGCCTCCGCCATGGTGTTGACCGCGTTGGCTCCCATGGCGTCGCGCACGTCGACCTGCAAGTGAGCGACCACGTAGGTACCGGCGCGGGAACGGACGACCCTCACCGCGATGTCGCGGACTCCGCCGCCGAACTCGACGAGCTTCGGATCCTGGGCATCGGCGAGCGCGATCAGCTCGTCCCGCGCCTCAAGCAGCCGTACTCGCCCCGCCTCCGGATCGGCGACACCGACGATCTGGACCTGGGCCTGCATGACGGTCGCGGTCGATGACGTGCTGAACCCGCCCCTGATCCGCGCGATCTTGGCGGCGTTGCTCGCCGCGGCAACGACGGAGGCTTCCTCGGTCGCCATCGGCACCAGCACATCGGCGCCGTTGACGACGAAGTTGGTCGCGATTCCCAGCGGCACACCGAGAATCCCGGCGACGTTCTCGATCATGTGGTCGGCGAGCTCGATGCCGAGGCCGTTGGCGGGATCGAAGGCGGCGATCGACGCGGACGTGACCCCGGCGGCTTCGGCGACGGCCTCGCGCCGGGCCTCCACCGAAAGATCCCGGAGACCCTGAATACGACTCGTGCGCGGCATGGCGCCCCTCCCACCTCGGTGTGGCTGCGGTACGGGGAAGGAGGTTAGTTCGCCACGCATCGACCGGGAATGGACCGATCATCCACTGCCGATGAGGTAGCTATGGATTTTTGGTCAGGTTGGCGAGGCGGACCGCGACGGTGATCCGGAAGAGCCGGTCGGGCTCCTGCCAGTTCTCGCCGAGCAGTTCCGTCGCGCGTTCCATGCGCTGGAGCACGGTGTTCTTGTGCAGATGAAGGGCGCGGGCGGTGGCGACGGGACTCATCCGGTTGCCGAGGTAGGCGGAAAGGGTGGGCAGGAGTGTGCCCGCGTGTTCGGCGTCCCAGTCGAGGACGGGCCCGATGACCCGCCGCACATAGGACCGCACGCGTGCCTCCCCCGGGCCGAACAGGGCGGTGTAGGGCAGGTAGTCGTCGGCGGTGACGGCGGTGTCGCTCAGCCCGAGTGACGGCAGGATCCGCACGCAGGCCGAGGCGGCGCCGGCCTGGGCGCGCAGGTCGTCGGTGGCACCGTCGGCGCCGGTCACGCTCGCGCCGACGGCCAGCACCGGCCCCCGTACGGCGCGGCTCACCATGGCGTGCGCGAACGCGCTCGCGGCGGCCGGATCGGCGTGACCGGTGAGCGCGACGACGTGACCGGTGTGCTCACCGACCGGCCCGGCAGTGCGTTGCAGGGCGCGAACGGCCTCGCGGCGCAGTTCGGCAGGTACCGACACCACGACGACGGACCGCAGCTCGTCGAGCCTGATCCCCCTCGCCCTGGCGCGAGTGGCGATGCCCGCACGGCGGCCGGGGTCGTCGGAGAGCATGTCGGCCAGCAGGTCACCCCGGACCCGCTGCTCGGCCTCGATCACGGCGTCCTGCTTGAGGTTGAGCAGCGCGGTGATCTGGGCGGCACGTTCGGCGGTGCGCAGTTCGACCGGCCCGAACTCGACGTCGCCTTCCTCAAGCAGGAACGCGCCAAGCAAGGCGGGCCCGGCCAGCACGGCGACGGCGTAGGCACCGTCACCGGCTGGCGTGCACCGTCCACTGTGGCGGCTGCGGTCGACCGCGTCGGCGAAGGGACCTTCGAGGCTTTCGGGGTCGAGAAGCTCGACGTGGCAGCGCAAGGCGCGACCGAGCGCGGTCGCGACGTCGGGTGCTTCGCCGCCCTGAAGCACCAGGCTGGTCAGGTCACCGTGCACCTCGCTGGCCCTTTCCATCGCCTCGACGTGGCGGGCGAGCTGGTCGTAGGCGCGGCGGGCCTCGTCGGCGGAGTCCTGAGTGCGGGCGAGCAGACGCGCGGTCTGCAAGACGATGGCAGCGTGGTCGGCGAAGGCCGACAGCAGGGAAATCTCCTCCGGCGAGAACGCGTGCTCGACCCGGTTGGCCGCGAACAGCACACCGATCACCTCCTCGCCGGCCATCAGCGGGACGCCGAGCAGGGACACCAGTCCTTCGGCCGCGACGGCGGCGTCGATCGCGGAGTCGTGCGGCGCCTGCGTCATCGCGGCGTACTTGGACGTCCAGCACGGGCGGCGCCCTTCGACCACTTGGCTGGCCAGGCCGACTCCTGGCGGCACCAGCAAGCCCAGAAACGATGGCGCGACCGTGCCGAGCGTGGTGCGGACGCGGAGTTCGCGGCTATCGGCGTCGAACTCGGAAAGGTAGGTGACATCGGTGCCGACAAGGTCGTGTGCTCGCTCGACGAGCCTGCCGAGCAATTCGTCGACGTCGCGCAGCTGCGCGAGCTCCCGCGCCGACGAGAACAGCGCCGCGAGCTCCTGGCCACGACGCCGCCAGCGCTCCGAGGTGGCGCGCAGCCTGCGGGTCTCGTAACGAATGCGCGCGGCGTCCTCTTCGGCAAGGCTCACGCCGCCGAGCAGGCCGTCCACATCGGCCTCCCGCTCGGCCGAAGCCGACCGCAGCAGTCCGACGACGACGTCGACGGGGAGCGTGTCCGCCACGAGCCCTCCTCGATCCCTGATGCCGAGATGCTGATGTGCCGATCGTCCAGGATTTTCCGGCAATCCTGGGCAAATGATACATAGCCCGCGCGCTCGGCCGCTCCTACGGTCCACATCAGCGGGCCGGAACGAGGTCTCCGCGAAACCCAAGTTTCGTGCTTACCATCCCGTCAGCCCGCCACGAACCACACCGACGCAGTCAAAGGAGACAGCGAGCATGACGCTTCACGTGGGCATCGACGTCGGTGGCACGTTCACCGACGCCGTCGCGATCGTCGACGGGCGCACGATCCGAGGAAAGGCGTTCTCGACCAAGGACGTGACCACGGGCATTCTCGGCGCGCTGAGCGTGCTGCGGGAACGCGCGGGAATGCCGGAGGCCGAGTTCTTCGCGGCGGTGGACCGGTTCGTCCTCGGCAACACCATCGTCACCAACGCCGTCGACGAGCAGAAATACGCCGCGGTGGGGCTGCTGACCACCCAGGGCTTCCGCGACACCCTGCGCATCGCCCGCTCGGCCCGCACCGACGAGCGCGACCCGCACAAGATGTCGCCGCCCCCCGACATCGTGGAGCGCGGCCGCATCGTCGAGGTCGCGGAGCGGGTCGACGCGCACGGCGCCGTGCTCGTCCCGATCACCGAGGAGGCGATCGCCACCGCCGTGAACGCGGTGCTGGCAGGCGGCGCGGAGACCATCGCCGTCTGTCTACTGTGGTCATTCCGCAACGCCGTCCACGAACAGGCGATCGGCGACTACCTCGACAAGCACCACCCCGACGTCCCTTACACGCTCTCCAGCAGGCTGACGCCGGTCTACCGGGAGTACGAGCGCATGGTCACCACCGCGCTGGACGCGGCGGTGAAGCCGATCGTGGCCTCGCACTTCGACCAGCTCGCCGACGAGCTGCGGAGCAGAGGGCTGCGGGCCCGGGTGCAGATCATGCAGGTGCACGGCGGCTTCCTTTCGGTGGAGGAGACCGGAAAAGCCCCGATCTCGATGTTCAACTCCGGTCCGGTCGGCGGGGTCACCGGCGCGCGGCTGCTCGGCAAGCAGCTCGGCCGAACCCGGGTGCTGACCGCGGACATGGGCGGCACGAGCCTCGACGCGGCGGCGATCATCGACGACGAACTGAGGCTGTTGCCCCGCGCCGAGATCGGCGGCCTGCCAACGAGCCTGACCGCCGTGGACATCGAGACCATCGGCGCGGGCGGCGGCAGTCTCGCCTGGCTCGACGGGCGGAACCTGCTGCGCGTCGGCCCGCACAGCGCGGGCTCGACGCCTGGCCCGGCGTGCTACGGAAAGGGCGGCACCCGGCCCGCGGTCACCGACGCCGCGCTCGTACTCGGGCTGATCAACCCCGACTACTACCTCGGCGGCACCGTGCCCCTCTATGTGGACCAGGCCCGCGCCGCCCTGCGCAAGCACGTGGCCGAGCCGCTGGGTATCACCGAGGAGGCCGCGGCCGAAGGCGTGTACCGGCTGGCGACCTCGCAGATGTCCAACGCGCTGCGCAAGATCACGGTGAACAGAGGCCACGACCCGCGCGAGTTCACCCTCGTGGGCTTCGGCGGCGCGTGCGGGCTGTTCGCGGCGGCCATCGCCGCCGAGGCCGGGGTCCGCGAGGTCGTGATCCCGCGCAACGCCGCGGTGTTCTCCGCCCACGGGCTCCGGCACGCCGACTCGGTGTTCTCCGCCGTGCAGACCAGCCCGTGGACGATGGACCAGCCTGCCGCCGCGCTGGACAAGGAGTTCGCCGCTCTCGAACACCGCGCGCGAACCTGGTTCGAGACCGAGGGGATCCCCGAGGAGCAGCGCGAGTTGTACCGCGAGGCGGACATGAAGTTCGTCGGCCAGATCTTCGAGGTCACCACGCGCCTGCCTGCCGGCACGTTCGGCGAGGCGGACAAGGAGACGTTGCGCGCCGGGTTCATCGCCGACTACGAGGACGAGTTCGGCGCGGGCACCGCCTGGACAGAGGCCGAGATCCTGCTGGTCAACTCGCGGGTCAGGGCCATCGGCCGCAGCGAGGCGCACACGGTGGAACAGGTCGCGGGCGCCGAGGAGGAACCCCACCGGCTCACCCGCCGGAACGTGACCGAGCCGCTCACCGGCACCCACGCCGAGATCGACATCCACCGCGGGTTCGGCGCGCTCGGCAAGGCAACCGGGCCGTGCCTGCTTGAGGAATCCGACACCACCGTGTACGTGCCGACCGGCGCCACCGTCGAACTGACCGGCGGCGGCGACTTCCTGCTGCGCCTCGCCGACCACTGATCCGCCCGTCAAAGGAGACGACATGACCACGCACACGCTGCCCGAAGGGTTCGACCCGGTCACCCTCGAAGTGATCCGCATGCGCCTCGACTCCATCGTGGAGGAGATGGGCATCGCGATGATCCGCTCGTCCGGCTCCCCCGTGATCACCGAGGCAGGCGACTTCAACACCGCGCTGTTCGACCCCACCGGCCGCATCTACGCCTACTCCGACTACGTCCAGTTCCACATCGGCTCCGGCAGCGTGGCCGTGCAGAACCTGGTGAAGGCGATCGAGGGCGAGCCGCTGGCGCCGGGCGACGCCTTCATCTGCAACGACCCGCACACCGCGGGTGCGAGTCATCCGCCGGACACCAACGTGATCTCGCCGATCTTCCACGGCGGCGAACTCGTCGGCTGGGCCCAGTCCCAGGCACACCTCGTCGACGTCGGTGGCATGACGCCGGGCGGTTTCGCGCCGGGCGCCCACGACTGCTACGCCGAGGCGCTCCGGCTGCCGCCTGGCGTCAAGATCTTCGACAAGGGCGAGCCCGTCGAGTGGGTGCGCAGGATCCTGCTCAACAACGTCCGGGTACCCGTGCTGTTCTGGAACGACGTGCGCAGCCTCGTCGCGAGCAACAACACCGGCATCAGGAGGCTGCTGAGCACGATCGACGAGTTCGGCCTCGACCGGTTCCGCGACTACACGAGGTTGTCCTTCGAGCTGGCCGAGCAGGTCGTGCGCGACCGGATCGCCCGCATCCCCGACGGGGTCTACTCCGGCGAGGAATGGACCGAGCACAATGGACACGTCGACGAGTTGTACCGCGTCGCGTGCACCATGACCAAACGCGACAACCAGATCACCTTCGACTTCGCCGGTTCCGCCGAGCAGACCGACGGGTTCGTCAATTGCAGCTATGGGGCGCTGGTCGGCAGCGTGGCCTCGGCGATCGTGCCGATCCTCGCCTGGGACGTGCCGTTCAACGAGGGCGTCATGACCGCGTTCGACATCGCCGCCGAACCGGGCTCCATCGTCAATCCCCGGCCTCCCGCTCCGATCAGCAACGGGCACCTCACCACCGGCGCCCGCGTCAGCCGCCTCGTCACCAAGCTCATGAACGACGCGTGCCGCGGCAGCGACGACGAGACGATCCGCGGCCGCACTCAGGGCGTGTGGGGCGATTCGTGGACCGGCGGCATCTCCGCGGGCACCACCGAGGGCGGCGACTACTTCGTACTGTTCAACATGGACGGTGGCGGCATGGGTTCCGGTGCCCAGCCCGACCTCGACGGTCTCGACTGCGCCGGGATGATGACGCAGGTCAACAACATGCTGCCCGACGTCGAGATGAACGAGATGCTTTATCCGGTGCTGTACCTGTGGAAGCAGCTCAACCTCGGCAGCGCGGGGCACGGCGCCCATCGCGGTGGGCTCGGTCTGCGCTTCGCGTGGACGCTGCACGGCGCCAAGGAGGTCACGCAGACGGTGTTCGCCCCGAACGCACAGGTGGTCGCCGACGGCTTCGGCGGTGGCCTGCCCGGCGGAGGCAGCGGCCACGAGGTGTGGCGCCGCACCGATGTCGCCCGCCAGCTCGCCGACGGCCGGATTCCCGCTCCCGACACGCTCGCGGCCGACGACCGGGAATTGCTGGCGATCAACCAGCAGTCGGTCACGATCCGCGCCGGAGACGTGCTGGTGCAATGGATCGCGGGCGGAGGCGGCTACGGCGACCCGCTGCTGCGCGCCCCCCGGCTCGTCGCGGCCGACGTCCGCGACGGCTACGTCACAGAGGAGACCGCGCGGCACACCTACGGAGTGATCGTCGCCGACGGCGCCGCCGACGAGGACGCCACCCGGCGAGCCCGTACCGCGCTGCGCCGGGAACGCCTCGGAAGTACCCCCGCACACGAGGTCCCCGTGTCCTCCCCCGCCGGGTCGTCGGCGCCGCGCCGCGACGCGGAGGGCTGGTATGTGCCCGCCAGCGGCGCCCGTCTCGGCACCGGCGACGACTGGCACGGTGACGTCAGGAAGGTCACCCATGTCGCGGCCGAACGGCTCGCCGAGCACGGGGTCCGCGTCCGCCCGCGTACGGAGGGCCACCGCGTGCTCATCGACGAGTTCTACAGCCCCGCCTGCGGAACCCTCCTGGAAACCCGCGTCCGAGTCGACGCGGCGAGCTGACGAATCACCCACGGAAGAAGGGGCCACCATGACCCACGACGACACACTTCTCGGCATGCTGCCTGGCGGGCTGTCCAAGGGCGCGCTGCGCGGCATCGTGGTGCTGGACATCACCAGGGTCGTGGCCGGCCCGTTCTGCTCGATGCTGCTCGCCGACCTCGGCGCGACCGTGATCAAGGTCGAGAATCCGAAGGACCCCGACTACGCGAGGGACTTCCCTCCCAAGCTCGAAGCGGAATCCGGTGAGGAGTTCAGCGCGTTCTTCGCGCAGTTCAACCGAAACAAGTTCGGGCTGACCATCGATCTGTCCACTGAGGACGGAAAGAACCTGCTCAAACGGCTGGTCCGGCGCGCCGACGTGCTCGTCGAGAACTTCCGGCCGGGCACGATGGACAAACTCGGTGTCGGCTTCGACGTGCTGCGCGCGGAGAACCCGCGCCTGGTGTACACGGCGATCTCCGGCTATGGGCAGACCGGCCCCTACCGGCGAAGGCCCGCCTACGACAACAGCGCGCAGGCCACCGGCGGACTGTGGTCCATCAACGGATTCCCCGACCGGCCGCCCGCCAGGGTCGGCACCATCATCGGCGACCTTTCCGCCACGCTGTACGCGGTCATCGGCACGCTGGCCGCGCTGCGGGAGGCGGAGCAGAGCGGTCGGGGTCAGCTGGTCGACGTGTCCCAGCAGGACTCGGTGCTCAGCCTGACCGAGAACGCCGTCGTGTCCTACACCGTCGAGGGCAAGGTCCCAGGCCCGCTTGGCAACGAGCACCCCTTCGTCAAGCCATACGAGCTCTACCCTTGCAAGGACGGGTTCGTGTTCTTCGGCGGCTACACCGACAAGTTCTGGCGGCTGTCGTGCCACCTGTTCGGCGAGCCGGAACTCGCCGACGACCCCGAGATCGACACCATGGCAAAACGGTTCGTGCCCGAGGTCTACGAGCGGCGGATCCGGCCGCTGCTGAACACGTGGTTCGAGGACAAGACGAAGTCCGAACTGGAGGAAATCGTCGGCGACGCCGTGCCGTTGAGCGCGATCAAGGACATCGGAGAGGTGGTCGAGGACCCGCAGATCGCCGAGCGCGACATGATCGTCGACGTCGAGTACCCCGAGTTCGGAGAGCTGCGCATGTTCGGCTCGCCCATCAAGCTCGGTGACACTCCCACCCAGCCGAGGGGCCTCGCGCCGAAGGTCGGCGAACACGCGGGCACGGTCCTGCGGGCACTGGCCGACCTCGACGAGCGGCAGATCGCGGAGCTGCGCGAGAAGGGGGTCATCTGATGGCCGGCATCGCCCTCGACCGCGACGGCGCGATCGCGATCGTCCGGTTCGACCGGCCGGACAAGCTCAACGCCATGACCCTCGCGATGTACGACGAACTCGGCGCCGTCTTCGCCGAGGTCCGCGACGACGACTCGATCGCCGTCGCGATTCTCACCGGCAGCGGCGAGCGCGCCTTCTGTGTCGGCGCGGATCTCGGCGAGTCCATTCCCGCGTTGTCCGAAGGGCGGTTCGACATCTCGGAATGGGATGCCGCGCACCAGAAACACACCACGCTGTTCAAGCCGGTGATCGCCGCGATCAACGGCCTGTGCCTCGGTGGCGGGTTCGAAATAATGCTGTCCACCGACATCAGGATCGCCGCCGACACCGCGGAGTTCGGCCTTCCCGAAAGCGGTGTCGGCGTCGTACCGGCTGGAGGCACCCTCACCAGGCTGACGCGGCAGATTCCCTACGTGTGGGCGATGGAGCTGATGCTCCAGGGCGACCGGATCTCCGCCACCCAGGCACTGCGGTACGGCCTGCTCAACGAGATCGTCCCCGCGCCGCGGTTACTGGAGACCGCCGTCGAGCTCGCCCACAAGCTCGTGGCCAAGAGCGGCACCGCGCTCGCGACGATCAAGGAGGCCGTTCTGCGGCTCGGCGACCTCCCGCAGGATCAGGCATTTCACAGCGAGGCTTTGTACGGGCAGAGGGCGTTCACCTCGCCCGATGCCAGCGAAGGTCTGAGCGCCTTCGCCAAGCGCCGCCGGCCGGACTTCCCTTCCCGCCACGGCCTCACGCCCCGCCCGGACTGAGCGAGGCGGCGGATGGGTCGCCTCCACCTCGCGGAACAGCGGCGCGGGCCGCCATATCGCTTTCAGACTTGCTAAGGTTAGCAAGTGTTGAATCGTGCGATGAGGATCGCCGTTGCCCGGAGGCATGCCGGTGACTAGGCCGCTGTATCAGCTGAAGGCGGAGTTCTTCAAGACATTGGGGCACCCGGCGCGGATCCGGGTGCTCGAATTGCTGAGCGAGCGCGAGCACGCGGTGGCGGAGATGCTGCCGGAGGTGGGCATCGAACCGGCGAACCTGTCGCAGCAGCTGGCGGTGCTGCGCAGGGCAGGACTGGTGACCACACGCAAAGAAGGCTCGACCGTCTTCTACACGTTGACGAGCCCGCAGGTCGCCGAACTGCTCGCGGTCGCGCGGCAGATTCTCACCGGCGTCCTCTCCGGGCAGGTCGAGCTGCTGGAAGACCTGAAAACACCGGCACCGGGCCGGAAGTAGCCGGACACCACCGCTTCACCCACTCCCGCGCCGACTTGGCAGTGCTTCACGCAATCCATGACTTGCAAAAGTCTTTAAATACTAACATGATGTATTCACCGCCGGAAGAAGTGGAGACGATGAGCCAGTTCGCCACAGTTCTGCGCAGCCGCGTCGACGACGCCCACCAGGCGATGATCGCCGCCCAGCAGGCAGGACACGACTACGAAGTCCACCTGCACAGCGCCCGGCTCAGGGATCTGCTCGACCTCGCGGCCCGGCACGACGTCGACACCACAGGCTGGGTCGATCTCACCGCGCTCGACCCCACCGAGACCGCCTGACCACCGGCGTACCGGCACTCGCGCGAACACCCGCCCACCCCGTTATGGAGATCATCGTGACCGCATCCACCGTCCCCGGGCTTGAGCAGGCGCCCACCACTCACCGCGCGCTGCTGGACTGGGTACGCGACGTGGCCGAGCTGACAACCCCCCTCAGGGTGGTGTGGTGCGACGGTTCGCAGGACGAGTGGCGCGAGTTGAGCGTCGACCTCGTCAACGCGGGCACTTTGGTGCGGCTTTCCGGAAAACCCAACTCGTTCCTCGCCGTGTCCGACCCCGGCGACGTGGCACGGGTCGAGGACCGCACCTTCATCTGCTCTGAGAACGAGGCGGATGCCGGCCCAACCAACAACTGGATGCACCCGGTCGACATGAAGGTCCTGCTGACCGAGCATTTCCGGGCAAGCATGGCCGGGCGCACGATGTATGTCATCCCGTTCTGCATGGGCCCGCTCGACAGCGAAGAGCCCAAGCTCGGGGTGGAGATCACCGACTCGGCCTACGTGGTGCTGTCCATGCACATCATGACCCGCATGGGCACCGCCGCGCTGGAAAGGTTCACCGCGCCGGACGGTACCGAACGCGAGTTCGTCCCCGCGCTGCACTCGGTCGGCGCGCCGCTGGCTCCCGGCCAGGCCGACGTGCCGTGGCCGTGCAATCCGGTCAAGTACATCTCGCACTTCCCGGAGGAGCGGATGATCTGGAGCTACGGTTCCGGCTACGGCGGCAACTCGCTGCTCGGCAAGAAGTGCTACTCGCTGCGGATCGCCTCCGTCATGGCAAGGGACGAGGGCTGGCTCGCCGAGCACATGCTGATCCTCAAACTGATCTCCCCCGAAAACGAGGTCCACTACGTGGCCGCCGCGTTTCCCAGCGCCTGCGGCAAAACCAACCTCGCCATGCTGCAACCGGCCCTTCCCGGCTGGCGCGCCGAAACGCTCGGCGACGACATCGCCTGGATGCGGTTCGGCGAGGACGGCAGGCTGTACGCGGTGAACCCCGAGTTCGGGTTCTTCGGTGTCGCACCGGGAACCGGCTGGCACACCAACCCGAACGCCATGCGCACCATCGAAAAGGGCAACACGATATTCACCAACGTCGCGCTCACCGACGACGGCGACGTCTGGTGGGAAGGCTTGGAGGACAGGCCAGAACACCTGACCTCGTGGACGAAGCAGGATTGGACGCCGGGCTCCGGCGACAAGGCCGCCCACCCGAACTCCCGCTACTGCACGCCGATGTCGCAGTCTCCGATCCTGGCGCCGGAATGGGACGACCCGAAAGGCGTTCCGATCTCCGCGATCCTGTTCGGCGGCCGCCGCAAGACCACCGTCCCGCTGGTGAACGAGGCGCGCGACTGGCGGCACGGCGTGTTCCTTGGCGCGACGATGTCCTCGGAAACCACCGCGGCCGCGGCGGGATCGGTGGGCAACGTGCGCCGCGACCCGATGGCGATGCTGCCCTTCCTCGGCTACCACGCGGGCGACTACTTCCAGCACTGGCTAAACATCGGCGAGCGGGCCGCCCCTGACATGCTGCCGAAGATCTTCTACGTCAACTGGTTCCGCAGGGGCGACAACAGCCGGTTCCTGTGGCCGGGATTCGGCGAGAACTCCCGTGTGCTCAAGTGGATCGTCGACCGCATCGAAGGAAGGGCCACCGCGCTCGACACCCCGGTCGGGCGGATACCCACCGCCGATGCCCTCGACCTGGACGGCTTGAACACGCCGCTCGCGGACGTCGACGCCGCCCTCAACGTCGATCCCGGCGAGTGGCGCGAGGAAATCCCGCTCATCGAGAACTGGTTCAAGCACATCGGCGATGACAAGATCCCCTCGGCGCTCCGTGACGAACTCGAATCGCTACGCCTGCGCCTCGGCTGAGCACGCTCACAACGCGTGCCCTCCTGCGACCTGAACCACCTGCCCGGTTATCCAGCGAGCCTGGTGAGAAGCCAAGTACACCACGGCATCGGCGATGTCCTCCGGTTCACCGACCCTGCCCATCGGCACGATCGCCCTCGCCTGGTCCAGCAGGTCGTCGGCGATCCAGCCGGTCTGGACGGGGCCGGGGGCGACGGCGTTCACGCGGATGCCCCGCGCCGCGAGGTCGAGCGCGGTGGACCGGGTAAGCGCTTCGAGCGCCGCCTTGGACGTGCCGTAACCGGTCTGGCCGGGAAACGCGCGCGCGGCGTCGGTCGTGATGTTGACGACGCACAACGGATCCTCGTCTCGGCGTGACCGGACCACCTCCGCGGTGAGCAGCGCGGGCGCGACGGAGTTCACCAGGTAATGCCGTTCCAGTGACCCGCGCGTCACCGTGTCGATGGTGTCCGGTGACTCGCAGTGGGCAGCGTTGTTGACAAGGACGTTGATCGAACCGGCCCGGCTCGCGACCTCGCGCACGAGCCGCTCCGCCCCTACCGGTTCGGAAAGGTCGGCGCTGACGGCGAAGGAACCGTTGCCGAGTTCCTCCGCGAGCGTGTCCGCTTCAGCGGCGGCCGGAGTGACGTGCGCCCACTCCGCGCCGCTGGGCGCGGGAAGGTCTTGGGCGAGGTAATGGATCGCCACCCGCGCGCCCTGAGCGGCGAACGCGCGGCTGATCGCCGCCCCGATGTTCCCGGCACCGCCGGTGACAAGGACGGTCTGGCCCGCAAGTCGCGTATTGATCACGTGCGTCTCCTCTGTCGTTTGTGGCCAGTCGAACGAGTGGGGATGAGAAGGACGTCAGGGAGGTGCGCGTGAAGCCGCGCGGCGAGGAGCATCGAACACGAGAATCCTGATGTGCCAGTGGTTTCACCCCACGGGGCAGCACGCCTCCGACATGGGACCGGTCAGCCTCAGGAACGCATTCCGGCATCGTATGCCGGCCCCAGCCGGAGATCAACCGCAATACCGGAGGCACCCTTCGCGTGCCCGCGGATCGTCGCTACCTCACGGTGGTGCGCTGTTCCCGCTCAGCGATCACCCGGGGGACGAGGCGCACGAAGATCACCATGACGACGAGTTCCACCAGCGTCTGCGTGACCACGACCAGCGGGGCGAGATCGAAGCTCGCGGGCAGCGCGAGGACGAGCGGCAGAACGACGAGCGAGTTTCGGGTGGCGCCACTGAACACGATCGCCCTTCGCCCCGGAACATCCAGGCCCGCCAGCCTGCCGGCGAGCGCGCCGACCGGGACCATGACGGCCGCGAACACGACGTAGACCGGAACGGTCAGCAGCAGCGAACCGAACCGTGCCCCGACACCGGCGATCTGCGACGCCACGACGACAGCGAGAGTGAGAACCATCAGTGGCACCATGGCCCCCGTCATGGCCTCGCGCACGCGCGCACCCCAACGGGCGCGCGCGGCGGCGAACTGGGTCAGTCCAGCCGCGACGAGCGGAATGGCGATGATCAGCACGAACGCTTCGACGAACGGCGCGAGTTCGATGGACCGGACGAACTCGGCACCGACGAACAGCCACAGATAGAGCGGGAGCAACAGCATCTGCGCGAGCATGAGCAGCGGCGCCGAGGCGAGAAGGCGTTCTTCCGCTCCTCCCGCGAGACCGCAGAAGACGATCACGTAGTCGATACACGGGGTCAGCAGCACGAAAAGGACACCGACGAGAAGCACGTGGTCATGGGCGACGATCCGCGACAGCACGAACACCACGACCGGCACGGCGGCGAAATTCACCGCGAGGATCGTGACGAGGAACCGCCAGTTCCGGAATGCCTGCCCGATCCTGCCGAACGGAATCCCGAGAAACGTCGCGTAGAGCAGCAGAGCGAGCACCGGATGAATCGCCGTCCCGGCTGGGCGCGCGATGCCGGGAGCAAGCAGCCCGGCGACCGCGCCGAGCGCGAGCCCGCCCAGATACAGCGGTACCTGACGGCGTTCCAGCCAGGCCACGATCGCTCGCATCCGTTCCCCGCGCATGCCGAAAAGGTAGCCGCCGGTGCGATCCTGGTGGCGCGGCGCCTGGGCTCCGCTCCCGAGATTTCCGGTGCGGTGTCGTATCCGGCCTCTCGCCGGTCGTCTTATGGGTAAGGAGGTGTTCGAGCATGAAATACGTGCTGATGTTCTGCGAGACCGAGCAGTGGGAAAAGGACTGGGCGGCGATGGACCAGGCCGGACGCGACGCGGGGTTCGCGAAAGTCCAGGACTGGCTTGCCAGGTACTCGGACAAGATCACCCACAACAGGAAGCTGTCCGACGCGCACACCGCGACCACGGTGCGGCTGGAGGCCGAGGGACCCCTCGTCACGGATGGGCCGTTCGTCGAGGGCAAGGAGGTCGTCTCCGGCTACGTCGAAGTCGAGGTGGCCGACCTCGACGAGGCGCTGCGCATGGCAAAGGACTGGCCCGCGTGCCCGCTGGTCGAAATTCGCCCCGTGCTCATGTGACCGGTGCCGACGTGAACAGTCCGGTGTCCGGTTCCGCCGAGATGGAGCTGGCCCGCGTGGTGCGTGATCACGCGGGCCGGCTCGCCGCCGCCCTGGTTTCGCTGCTCGGCGATTTCGCCGCGGCCGAGGACCTGGTCGCCGACGCGGTACTTGCCGCGCTGGAGCGCTGGCCGGTCGAGGGCGTACCGGAGCGGCCTGACGCGTGGCTGTTCACCGTGGCCAGACGCCGAGGGATGGACGTGCTGCGCCGCCAGGCCCGCTACCAGGACAAGCTCGCCCAGCTGCGGTGGCCGGTGACACCCGAGCCCGGCAACCGGCTACGGCTGATCTTCACCTGCTGCCATCCCGCGCTGCCTCGTGAGTCCCGGATCGCGCTCACGTTGCGGGTGGTGTGCGGGCTGACCACCGCACAGATCGCCAGTGCGTTCCTGGTGCGGGAAAGTACCGTCGCGCAACGCATCACCAGGGCCAAACGCAAGATCACCGACGCTGGTATCCCGTACCGGATCCCGGCCGCCGACGAGCTCGGTGAGCGGCTTGGTGAAGTCCTCGCCGTGGTCTACCTGCTGTTCAACGAGGGCTATCTGGCAAGCGGTAGTGACGTGGCCGAGCACAGGGATCTCACCGAGGACGCGGAATGGCTTGCCGGCCTGCTCGACGGTCTGATGCCGACCGAGCCGGAAGTGACCGGGCTGCTCGCGCTCATCCGGCTGCATCGTGCCCGCGCCGCGGCCCGGTTCGATGGCGAGGGAAACCTGATCCGCCTGAGCGACCAGGACCGGGGGCGGTGGGATCACGAGGCCATCGCGGGCGCGACCCGGCTGCTCACTCGCGCTGCCCTGCACCGCCGTCCTGGGCCGTACCAGCTACAGGCCGCGATCGTGGCCTGTCACGCGGAAGCCAAGACCTGGGCTGACACCGACTGGCCGCAGATCGTGATCCTGTACGACCTGCTGCTGGCCCGCGCGCCGTCGCCGGTCACCCGGCTCCACCGCGCCATCGCGCTGCGCCAGGTGGCCGGAGCCGAAGTCGCGCTGACCGAACTGGTCGCCGTGGCGGGCCCGCTGGATCGCTACCACCTGTTCCACGCCACCCGCGCCGAACTGCTTCGCGAACTGGGCCACCCCGCGCAGGCACGGGCCGCCGACCGCCGGGCGCTGGAGCTGACCAGCAACCCGGCGGAACAGGCCGTACTGCGACGACGGCTCCATAACAGTTAGCGAGCGATGCGGGCCTCGATGCCGTCGAGCACGAATTCGAGACCGGTCCGGAACGTCTGGTCCGCGTCCAGATGCGGGCCATCCCGCACGACCGAGGCCAGCGCGGGAAACCGGCCGGTGGCGAAGGCTCGCTCCAGATAAGGCCCGAACGCGCGCTGCCACTGTTCCTTGTCCAGCCCTGAGGTCCGCTCCGCGCGCCGTTCGGTGACCTCCCTGCGCACCGCGCCGATCACGTACGCGTTGACAGCGGCGACCGCGGGCACGACGGTGTCGAGGCCGACGTCGCCCATCGCGGCCAGCACGGCCTCCCCCGCCGCGAGCGCGTCCGGGCCGAGCTGGGGCCGCCCGCCGATCAGGTCGGCGAACCACTCGTGCCGCGCCGCGGCCTGCCGGATGTCCTCGGCGAGGGAGCGCAGTACGGCTCGCCAGCCGTCTCCGGAAGGCCGGATCTCGGCGTACACCGCGTCGACCATCAGGTCGAGCAGCTCCTCCTTGGTGGCGATGTAGCCGTACAACCGCATCGGCCCCGCGCCAAGCGCCGCGGCGACCTTGCGCAGCGACACCGCGTCGAGGCCGTCCGCATCGGCCAGGCCGATCGCCGCCTGGACGATCCGTTCCCTGCTCAGCGGGACCGGCGTCGGCCGGTCCCGCGGCTCGGGTCGCTCCCACACCAACATGCTGACGACAATACAACGTCACTATTGATACAGTGTATCGATGGATACGGTGAATCGAGGACGATCATGACCATAGCCATAGCCGGAGCCGGCCTGGGCGGCTTGGCCCTTGCCAGAGTGCTGCACGTGAACGGCATCGACGCCGTCGTGTACGAACGGGAGTCCTCGCGCGAAGCGCGCGGCCAGGGCGGCATGCTCGACATCCACTCCGGCCAGCTGGCGCTGCGCGAAGCCGGACTGCTCGACCGGTTCTTCGCGATCGCCCGCCGCGAAGGCCAGGACATGCGGCTTCTCGAACCGGACGGCACCCTGCTGCTCAAGGAAGACACCCCCGATGACGCTCCCCTTGAGCGGCCGGAAGTCGACCGCGCCGATCTGCGCGACCTGCTGCTGGATTCCCTTCCCGACGGCGTGGTGCGCTGGGGACACGCGTTCGAATCCGCCGGTGACGGCGTGCTGCGCTTCGCAGGCGGCGCCACGGCGACCTATGACCTGCTCGTCGGCGCCGACGGAGCGAATTCCCTGGTCCGTGCGCTGCTCACCGACGCCCGCCCGGCGCACATCGGCCAGAACGTCGTCGAGCTCGGCATTCCGGACATCGACCACACGCACCCCGGCCTCGCGGCGATGGTCGGGCGCGGCAACTACTGGGTGCTCGGCGACGGCTTGTCCCTCGGGGCACAGCGCAACGGCGACGGCCGGGTCCGCATCGGCCTCAGCTTCTATCACACCGCCGAGGACTGGCCGGCCACCAGCGGGATCCCGTTCGACGACCCGGCGGCGGCAAGGGCACGGCTGATCGACCTGCTCCCCGGCTGGGACTCGCGATTCACCGCGCTGATCGACGCCTGCGACGACATGATCGTGCCCCGGCCGGTCACCACTCTCCCGGTCGGCCTGACCTGGCCGCCGAGGCCGGATGTCACCCTGATCGGCGATGCCGCGCACCTGATGCCGCCGGTGGGCGAAGGTGCCAACATGGCGCTGCTCGACGGCGCGCTACTCGGCCTGGCGCTGGCCGGGCACCCCGGCGATGTTGCAGCCGCCGTGGGGGAGTACGAACGCGAGATGTTCGAGCGCACCAGTGCCGCGGCCCGGATGTCGGCCGAGATTCAGGAGCTGCTGATGTCACCGGACGCCGCGCGGAAAATGCTCGCGTTCTTCCAGCCCGGCTGAGGGCGGCAACTCACAGGGTGAGCAGCACCTTGATCGCTCTGCGTTCGTCCATCGCCTGGTAGCCCTCGGCGGCCCGGTCGAGTGGCAGAGTGAGGTCGAAGACGATGCCCGGATCGATGCGGCCGGTCATGACGAGATCGATCAGGTCGGGCAGGAACCGCCGGACCGGAGCCGGGCCACCGAGCAGGTTCACGGTGGCGAAGAACAGATCGAGCCCGTCGAGTTCGACGCCGTGGCTGACGCCGACGTAACCGACATGACCGCCGGGACGCGTCGCTCCGATGGCCTGCGTCATCGATTCCTGGGTGCCGACGGCTTCGACGGTGGAGTGCGCGCCGTAACCGCCGGTGAGTTCCTTGATCCTCGCGACGCCCGCCTCGCCGCGTTGCTCGACGATGTCGGTGGCGCCGAACCGCCTGGCGAGTCTCTGCCGGTCGGCGTGGCGGGACATGGCGATGACGCGCTCGGAGCCGAGGTGCCTCGCCGCGAGGATCGCCAGCAGGCCCACGGCCCCGTCGCCGACGACCGCGACGGTCTTGCCGGGACCGGCTTCGGCCGCGACGGCGGCGAACCAGCCGGTGCCGAGCACGTCGGAAGCGGCCAGCAGGCCGCGCTGTTGTTCAGGGGTGGGCTCGCCGGGGACCTTGACGAGGGTGCCGTCGGCGAGCGGGATACGGGCGAACTCGGACTGGGTGCCGATCGAGCCCATCATGACCTGGTGGACGCAGCGGGACTGGAACCCCGCCTCGCAGATCTCGCAGGTGTTGTCCGAGGCGACGAACGAACCGACCACGAGATCGCCGACCCCGACCTCGCGCACGGCGTCCCCGACGCGCTCGACGACGCCGACGTACTCGTGCCCCATCGGGGTGGGGCCGTCGACGTTCTCGATTCCCCGGTAGGGCCACAAATCGGAGCCGCAGATACAGGCGGCCGTGACGCGGATGACCGCATCGGTCGGCTCGATGATCTCCGGGTCCTCGACCTCGTCGACGCGGACATCGCCAGGTGCGTGCAACACGACGGCGCGCATGGCTGCTCCTCACGTTCGGTTCCCTCCCTCAGTAACACGACGTCACGGCTTCCGCACGACTGGAAGCCCCAGTGGGGGTACCGGGAAGGGCGGCCGAGGTGAATGCGGGCGACGTGCTCCCCGTCAGCGGCCGGACATATTTCATCTACTAAGCTAGATAGTAGAAGAGAGCGGGAGGCACGATGCGGCATCGCGGGACCTGGCACGCCGTCGCGGTGGCGGCCGCGACGATCGTACTGGCGGCCTGCGGCGGGCAGGAAAAGGGCGACCTTCCCGCTCCTGCCCCGGTGACGTTGCCGACGGCCGCCGAGCCACCCTCACCCCGCGCCCCGGACGGCCCCGACAACGAACGGCCGCGATGGACGGCGCCCTTCGACGACGTCCCCCGCACGGCGGGCGAGACGTTCATCGGTCTCGGATTTCCCGCCGACGACAACGCCGACCTTTCCATTTCGGGCGTGTCACCGGAAGGGGAAACCCGGTGGGCGGTACGCACGAATCCCTCCTGCGTCGGCTATGGCGTGACCGACGTCGTGGGGACCCCCGCCGCGGTGATACTCGCGAGCGACGCCGACGCCCGCGACGGCACACTCGCCACCCGGATCACGGCCAACGCCTACGACGTACGCGACGGAAGGCGGCTCTGGGGGCCGTCGCCGGTGCCGGGGTCGCTGCTCGGCCCAGGGCTCATCTTCGGCACCGCCACACCGTCGGTCGTCGGCGGGTCTCAGGGCGAGCGCGTCATGCTCGCCGCCCGTTCCGGACAACCCGTGCGGCCCCCCGCCGAGGACGCGCGGCCGCTCTACGAACACCACGGCACCGGGCTGTTCGGCAGCGAGGGCGCGGTCACGGCGGTCGACACGGCGGCAGGGTCGGTTTCCTGGAATTCGGACAGGATCCCCGCCCCACCGGGATTCGGTACCGGGCCGCGCCACGTGGAACTGCTCGACTCCATTCCGGCCTCGTCGGCGAACGTCGTCGCCCTGCGCTGGACCCACCCCGACGAGCGCTCCGCGAGTACGGCACTCCACGACCTGGGCACCGGCAGGCTGATCGCGGATCTCGGCGACCAGGCCGAGCCGCGCACGAGCGTCGATCACCAGGCAGGCGCCGTTGTGGTCTCCGGGCTCGACCAATACCGGACGATCCGCGCGTTCGACATCGGCACCGGCGCCGAATTGTGGCGGGACGACGACGCGAAACCGCTGGAGATCACGCTCGTTCACGACGGCACCGCGCACGGCACCCGTTCAGGGCGTTCGGTCACCATCGATGTCCGCACCGGGAACACGCTGGCCAGCGGCGACTGGCCGGTTCCGGTGGCGGCCGCGGCCGACGTGCTGATCGCGCCACTGCCACCACGGCCGGAGGCAGGACCGTCCGGCCGCACCGCCGGAGAAGGCCCCGACTACATCGCCTACGGGAAGTGACGGACACGTGCACGGTCTCGGAGAACTCGAAGTCAAGGTCATGGATGTGCTGTGGGCGGCGGACGAACCGCTGCGAGTGCGGGAAGTGCTCGAACGCACTGCTCGCCCGCTGGCCTACACCACGGTGATGACCGTTCTGGACAACCTGCACGGCAAGGGATACGTGCTGCGCGGCAAGTCGGGGCGCGCGTACGAGTACACCGCCGCGGAGTCGCGTGAGGAAGCGGGAGCCCGGTTGTTGCGCGAGGTCTTGTATTCCAGCGGTGACACCGAGCAGGTGCTGCTCCACTTCGCCAAGTCGGCGACGCCGGAGGAGACGGACATCCTGCGCAGGGCGCTGCGAAAGGGGAAGCTCTCGTGACACTCGCGCTCGGGCTGCTGGCCGCTGCCTTCCTCATCGGCTTCCTCGCGCCCTTCTACCTCCGGATCGCCGCCACTCCCCTGGTGCGGCCCGGCCTCGCGCTCACGGGCTGGACGAGTTCGGTACTCGTCGTGGCGCTGGCCCTTCCCGTTGCCGGTCTCCTCCTCGCCATCCCTGGAGATTCGGGACTGGACGGCCTCGTCGGCATGGCCGACAGTTGCGTGAACGCGATCCTCGTCCGCGACGGCGTGGCGTGGGCGGACGTCGCGCGGCTGGGCACGGCCGCGGTTCTGCTGGCGCTCACCGGGAGGACGATCATCGTCGCCGTGGTCAGGGTCCGGCGGTCCCGGCGCCAACGAAGGGACCACGTGAGGCTGCTGCGCTCGCTGACCCGCGCCGAGGGCCCCGTGCTGTGGCTTGACGGATCGGTCCCCATGGCCTACAGCGTCGGCGGACGGCGCGGCGTCATCGTCGCGACCCACGGCCTGCGACAGTTGCCCGCGAGTGAACGCGAAGCGGTGCTGGCACACGAGAAGGCGCATCTGCGAGGGCACCATCACGCGCTGGTACTCGCCTGCGACGTCATCGCCGCCGCGCTGCCCTTCATTCCCTTGTGCCGCAGGGCACCCGGCGCGGTGCGCGTACTGGTGGAACTGGCAGCCGACGCGGCAGCGGCCCGCGGTCACGGGGCGGCGCCGGTACGGTCGGCCCTGTTGGCGGTGACGGCTGGGCAGACGCCCCGCACGGCGCTCGCGATGTCGCGGGACGCGGTCAGCGTCCGGCTGCTGTGGCTGGAAAGCCATCGCCCGCGCTTGACGAAGCTCCCGGCCCGGGCGGGTTACGCGGTCGCGGCGACGTTGACGGCGGTACCGGCCGTCGTGTCGATCGCGACCGTCGCGCTGCTGGTCACCCTCTACTGCTTCGCCGTTTCGGGCTGAGGATCGGACGACTCCGGCGACTCCGGCGACTCCACAGCGCAGGATCCAGTGCCGCACGTGCTCTGCCTGCGGCGCTGAATGACGGCGAACGTGAGCAGTGCCAGCGAAATGACCGCGAGGAAGGGCTGCAAGGGTGCCCACAGGCCGAGCGCGCCGGACGTACCGAGCGCGGCGAGCACGAGTTTGTTGCACACGGGGCAGCCCACCGCGAACACGGTCAGCAGAATTCCGCCGAGCGGCCGCCCCTGCCCGCGCGTGGTCGTCGCGGGAAGGGCGAACCACATGACGGTGAGCGCGACGGTGAGCCCGACGACGGGATATTCCCACCAGCGGACGGGAATCTCCCTGGCGAACAACGGTGTGTCGATGATGTCGGTCGGCACCGCCACCACCGCGAGTGCCAGCACTCCCATCGCGGCTGCTCGCGCGAATCGAAGGCCACTCGACCGGTTCGGCTGAACCACTGTGGACATGGGCTCACTCCCGCCTCAACTCGATCTACTACTATCCTACATAGTAGTTAATTGGTCGAACAGAGTGGGAGAACGATGACCGCACGAACGCGGCGAGATACGTCCAAACGCGACGGAATCCTCGTCGGCGCACTGGTACTGGCTGCCCTGGGGCTGATCCTCTATCTCACCATCGGACGGTCGGACGACAGCACGGCGGCGGAAACGCCGCGGTCGGGACCGGAAGTCCCGAACGCCGAGGCGAGCGCCCACCCGCTCGCCGGCCTCGCCAGGCGAGAACCGGGAGATCCCATGGCATTGGGCGCCGAGACCGCGCCGGTGATCATGATCATGTACGAAGACTACCGCTGCCCGTTCTGCGCCAAGTTCACCAGGGACATCGCCCCCGAACTCGTCGAGCGCTACGTCGAGAGGGGCGTGCTGCGCATGGAGTGGCGGGACCTGCCCATCTTCGGTGAACAATCGCTGATCGCGGCAAGGGCCGGGCACGCGGCGGCCGAGCAGGGCCGGTTCTGGGAATTCGTCGACGCCGTCCACGCGGCGGCGCCCGACCGAGGGCATCCCGACCTCACTCCCGAGGCGCTGCGCGAGTTCGCGGCCGAGGCCGGAGTCGCCGACCTCGACCGCTTCTCCTCTGGCCTGGACTCGACCCGCTACGACTCGGCAATCCAGGCCGACGTCGAAGAAGGCACCGGCATTGGCGCCTCCAGCGTGCCGACGTTCGTCATCAACGGTCAGCCGATCCTCGGCGCCCAGCCACTCGACACGTTCGTGTCCGTCATCGACGCGACCACACCATGATCGAGATCGGGCTGCTCGGCGCGTTTCTCGGCGGTGTGCTGAGCCTGCTCAGCCCCTGTTCAGCGCTGCTGTTGCCGTCGTTCTTCGCCTACGCCTTCGACCGGCTGGGGACGCTGGCGCGGCGCACGACGGTGTTCTACGCGGGCCTGCTCGTCGTGCTGGTTCCCCTCGGCGCGGGAGTGGGCGCGATCGGCGCGCTGCTCACGCGATACCGCGGAATCGCCACCACGGTGGGCGGAATCTTGCTCGTACTGCTTGGCATCGCGACGATCCTCGGCCTGGGATTCGGCTCGGCCGCCGCACAGCGGGCGAGCGCCCGGATCACGGTCTCCTCCAACGCCTCGGTGTTCGCGCTCGGCACCGTGTACGCGCTGGCCGGTTTTTGTTCGGGGCCGCTGCTCGGCAGCGTGCTCACCGTCTCGGCCGCGGGCGGCGACCCGGTGTACGGCGGGATCCTCATGGCACTGTTCGCGCTGGGCATGGCCGTGCCACTGTTCGTACTGGCACTGGCGTGGGACCGCTTCGATCTCGGCGGCAAACGCTGGCTTCGCGGGCGGCCGCTGCGCATCGGGCCGCTGAACACCCACACCACGAGCCTGATCTCCGGGCTGTTGTTCATCGGCGTCGGCCTGCTCTTCCTGCTCACCGAAGGCACGGCCAGCCTCGGTGGACTGTCCGGTGTGGACGCCCAGTTCTCGATGCAGGTGTGGCTGCGGGACGTCGCCTCCGCCGTTTCCGACGCCGCCGTACTGCTGGGCGTGGTGCTGGCCGCGTTGCTGGCGCTGGTCGTGCGCATGGTGCGGGCACGGCAGCGCGGTTCCTGACCCGGCGGGTGCCGGTCACCCCAGGTCGGGCACCGGTACCGGGCAGGACCCCTTCCGCAGCGACTGCGCACCGGCCACCCCGACGAGCGAGGCGGCGACGGCAGCGCGAACGCCGATCAGCGGTGGCGCCTTCCGTTCGACGGACTCGCGGAACGCCCGGAGTATCCGCACCGTTCCCTCCGCCGAGCGCTCCACGTTCGTTCCGTCGAGGGACAACGCGGGCGGCACCCGGATTTCGTCGCGGGTCACACCGTCAGGGGTGGCCCATGCCTCTGCCCTTACCCTGACCGACCACGCCTGCTCCCCTTGTCCCCTGACGGATTCGGCAAGGGCACGACTGCCCCGCACGGAAAGCCAGCTCCAGTGGCTGTCCGGTTCGCCCTGAAGAAAACCGTGGCGGGTGACGGCAAGCGCGCCGGTGGAAAGGCGCACCGTCATCACGACCGCGGCCCTCGGGTCGGCCTCGTCGATGGAGAACGCGGTCACCTCAGTCGGCCAGGCATCCGTCAGCGCCAGCACCGGAGAGACCGTGTGCGTGCAGTAGGCGGTGGCGGCGATGCGGCCTCGCCAGTGCGCCGGATCGCCGATCAGCGCCGCGACCGTGTCCGGTGACATGCCGTGCAGATAATCGGCCTCGACGAGGCTCACCCGCCCGACCTCGCCCGAGTCGATCGCCTCCCTGATGAGCCGGACATGCGGATGGAAGACGTAGTTCTCGGCGAAGGAATAACTCGCGGAGGAATTCTCCGCCGCCTCGATGAGCCCGCGACCTTCCTCTTCGCTGATGCACGCCGCGGCTTCCGACAGGACGCTCACGCCACGATCGAGGAACGCGGCGGCCATCGGGGCGTGGGCGTCGAAGTCGTTGGCGAGCACGACACCGTCGAGGCCGCTGGTCAGCAAGTCCTGCCACCGCCCGGTGACCTCGGCCTCCGGAAATCGCTCCTTCGCGGCGGCGCGCAGACCGGGATCCACATCGCACACGACCACCACGTCCATGCCCACCCGGCTGCCCCACGTCGCCAGGTAGAGCCCCATCTTGAGTCCCACCACACCCACTCGCACGCCCATGATGTTCGCCGAACACACCATCGAACCGCAACTCATTTCCCATGTTCGCGAGGCCGGTTGCCATGCGCGAGCCAGCCGCGCCCTCTAGCGTTGTCGCGATGAGAAACCCGGGGCCCGAACGCCTCGCCAGTGGCATGCCGCGCGCGCTGGTCATCCTCATCGCGGGTGCCTGCCTCGTCGTGATCATCGCCGGGCTGAAACTGGGGGCCTGGCTCATCGCCCCGGTGTTCCTCGCGATGGTCATCGTGATCACGCTCAGGCCGGTACCGCAGTGGCTGCGGCGGCACGGTGTCCCTGCCGGGATCGCGACCGCCCTGCTCATTCTGCTCGTCTACGCCCTGGTCGCCGCGCTCGTCGTCATCCTGGTGGTGTCGATCGCGCAACTGGCCTCATTGCTGCCCGCGTACGCGGAACGGGCCGATGATCTCCTCGATGGGCTGAAGTCGCTGCTCGCCCACTGGAACATCTCACCGGAGCAGCTTCGCCCCGCCACCGATCAACTCGATTTCGACCGCCTGCTCGGCTACGTCGGAAATCTGCTCGGCTCGGTCACCAGCATCGGAACCAGCATCCTTTTCGTGCTCGCGCTGCTGCTGTTCTTCTGCATCGAGGCATCCGGAGCGGGAGCCAGGCAGCTCGCCCTTCAATCCGACCGGCCCGCGATCGGGTCGGCGATCTCCGGGTTCGTCCGCGGCACCCGCCGGTACATGTTCGTGACGACCGTCTTCGGACTCATCGTGGCCGTGCTCGACACGATCGCCCTGGAGATCATGGGGATTCCACTCCCTCTCCTGTGGGGCGTGCTGGCCTTCATCACGAACTACATCCCCAACGTCGGCTTCATCCTCGGCCTCGCCCCGCCCGCCATACTGGGCCTGCTCGAAGGCGGCTGGCAGACTCTTCTCGCCGTCATCGTCGTCTACAGCGCGCTGAACTTCGTCATCCAGTCGGTCATCCAGCCCCGATTCGTGGGCCAGGCCGTCGGCATCTCCACCATCGCGACCTTCCTCTCGCTCGTGCTGTGGGGATGGGTACTGGGGCCGCTCGGGGCGATCCTCGCCATTCCGCTGACCCTGCTGGCCAAGGCGCTGCTCGTCGACGTCGATCCCAGGGCGCGCTGGGTCGACGACCTGCTCGCCAGCCGCGCCACCGGGCGAGCCGAGGCGCCGCCGCGACCATCGGCGGAACCGGAAAAGTCCTAGATGACGCCGAGCGCGAGCATCGCGTCGGCGACCTGGCTGAACCCGGCGATGTTGGCACCGGTGACGTAATTGCCGGGAGCACCGTATTCGTCAGCGGTCGCAAGGCACCGGTCGTGAATGCCGTGCATGATGTCGGCGAGGCGCTGTTCGGTGTGGTCGAAGGTCCAGGTGTCGCGCGAGGCGTTCTGCTGCATCTCCAGCGCGCTGGTCGCCACGCCACCGGCGTTGGCCGCCTTGCCCGGCGCGAAGGTCACACCGGCCTCGCCGAAGACCCGCACGGCCTCGGGGGTACATGGCATGTTGGCGCCCTCGGCGACGATGGTGCAGCCGTTGCCCGCGAGCGAGGTGGCGTCGGCGCCGTTCAGTTCGTTCTGCGTGGCGCACGGCAACGCGATGCCGCAGGGGATCTCCCAGACCGAGCGGCCGGTGACATACCTCGCGACCCCGCCGCGTTCCCCTGGATACTCCTGGATCCGCGCCCTGCGCACCTGCTTGAGATCCTTGAGCAGGTCGAGGTCGATGCCCTTCTCGTCGACCACGTATCCACCCGAGTCCGAGCAGGCGATGACGGTACCGCCGAGCTGCTGGACCTTCTCGATGGCATAGATGGCCACGTTGCCCGATCCGGAAACGACGACCTGCTTGCCCTCGAAGGAATCCCCGCGCGCCTTGAGGATCTCCTCGACGAAGAAGACCGTGCCGTAGCCGGTGGCCTCGGTGCGCACCTGGGAACCGCCCCAGGCAAGGCCCTTACCGGTCAGCACACCGGATTCGTACCGGTTGGTGATCCGCTTGTACTGGCCGAAAAGGTAGCCGATTTCCCTTCCACCGACCCCGATGTCGCCGGCAGGCACGTCGGTGTATTCGCCGATGTGCCGGTACAGCTCGGTCATGAATGCCTGACAGAACCGCATGATCTCGCCGTCTGAGCGGCCCTTCGGATCGAAGTCCGACCCGCCCTTGCCGCCGCCGATCGGCAGTCCGGTGAGCGCGTTCTTGAAGATCTGCTCGAAGCCGAGGAACTTGACGATGCCCTGGTACACGCTCGGGTGGAACCGCAGGCCGCCTTTGTAGGGGCCCAGCGCGGAATTGAACTCGACCCGGAATCCGCGGTTGATCCGCACGACGCCCGCGTCGTCGACCCACGGCACGCGGAAGATGATCTGCCGTTCCGGCTCGCACAGCCGCCGGATCACCGCGCTGTCGGCGTACTCGGGATGCTTGGCGATCACCGGGCCGAGGCAGTCGAGCACTTCGTGCACGGCCTGGTGGAACTCGGCCTCGCCCGGGTTACGCCCGACGACCTCGGCGTAGATCTCACCCAGCTTCTCATCCAGACCCGGCACGCAATGCTCCTCTCCTCACCAACGGCCTCACCTCCCAGAACATTCTCATGCGGACCGCGATCAGAGGACCCGGAGTGACAACTGCCACCGAGTGCCGATATTCCGGAAAGCGGCTCTCGACAGACGACCCTCCACAACATATAGTCACATTCGCATGCATGAATGAATATTGGAGAGGAGCCCGGCGTGCCTGGCGACAGCGGACACGGACATGGACACGGACTGACGCCGGATCAGGCCGTCTCGGCGGGCGGCCGGTACCTGACCAGGCTGTGGATCGCGGTCGGGCTCGGCACCGTCACCTTGGTCCTCCAGCTGACCGTCGGCCTGCTGACCTCGTCACTGGCACTGCTGGCCGACTCGGCACACGTCTTCACCGACGTATTCGGCGTCACGCTCGCGGCGATCGCGATCACCGTCGCCCGGCGGGCGCGCCGCAGGGCCGGGCACACCTATGGCCTCTACCGAAGCGAAGTACTCGCCGCCCTGGCCAACTCGATCCTGCTGCTTGCCGTCGCGGCCTGGGTCCTGTACGAGGCGATCGACGCGCTCAGGGAACCGGTGGAAGTACCCGGATTGCCGGTGATGGTCGTCGCGGCCGTGGGACTGGCGATGAATGTGATCGCGTTTCTGCTGCTGCGTTCCGGAGCCAAGGAGAGCATCAACATTCGCGGCGCCTACCTCGAAGTCATGGCCGACATGCTGGGCTCGTTCGGGGTACTCGCCAGCGGCGCGATCACCTTGTTCACCGGCTGGACCTACGCCGACCCGCTCATCGGGGCCGCGATCGGGCTTTTCGTCGTACCGCGCGCATGGCGGCTCGGCCGCAACGCATTGCGCATCCTGTTCCAGCACTCACCGCAACGACTGGACCTCGCCGAGCTGAGTTCGGCGCTGGAAGCGTTGCCCGGCATCAGAAACGCGCACGACGTACACGTGTGGACGTTGACCTCGGGCATGGACGTCGCCTCCGCCCACCTCACCACCGACCACGAGGCGGCCCACACGGAGGTGCTCGCGGCCGCGCGGCGACTGTTCGCCGAGAAGTACCACATCGAACACACCACGCTGCAAATCGAGCCGGTAGCGGAGAACGCGCGCGGCTGCCACCAGCTCACCTGGTGACGAATCCGGATTCGAAATCCCGCGAGGAGTGAACGTTGCCGCCACCGCCGTCGGCAACGTTCACCCGCGGCTTATTCATCCATATTGGACGATTACAGCGGCAGCGACGAAGCAAGGCGACGATGTGTCAGCCTCGCGGCGCGGCGGCCGACTCACAAGCGCGCGGCGACCGCCGCGATGCGGCGCGCCGCGTCGACCGCGGCCTGGTGGTCCTGCGAGAAGTTCAGGCGCACCGACGCCGGGAAGTCCCCGAATTCCGGGCCGCGGGTCACGGTGACGGCGGCTTCGGTCCGCAGCCGGGCGACGAACTCGTCGATCCGACCTTTCGCGGCAGGCACGTCGAGGAACAGGTAGCTGCCGCCCTCGGTCAGGCGAGCGGCGACGTCACCACTGCCGGTGAAGACCTCGTGCAGTTCGTCCCTGATCAGTGCGTGGGCGGCGATCCGCTGATCGAGCCAGCCCTCGGTCTCGGCGAACCACGGTTCGAGCGCCGCCTGCGTGTAGCCCGCCGCCCGCAGCGAGACGATGCCCTGTAGTTGCTCCATACGTTCGACGACAGGGCCGGGAGCGACCGCCACACCGACCCTGCAACCGGATACCGATTCGGTCTTCGAAGGGCCGAGCAGCGTCAGGCACCGCTCGCGCGTGTGTGCGCGCAGGTGCGTGAAGGCCCTTCCATCGAAGATCTGCCGCGAATAGAGCTGGTCGACGACCACGAAAGCGTCGAATTCGGCAGCGAGCCCCGCGATGGCCTCGATGTCGCCCGGGGTGTACACCGCGCCGGTCGGGTTGTTGGGGTTGGAGAACACCAGCAGCCGCGCGCCGCTCTGGAAAGCGGCCCTGAGCCCTTCGAGGTCGAGCAGTGCCGGTTCACCCGCAGCCGTCCGGTATCCCAGTTCGACGGGAACGGGCGTGGCTTCCAGGTACTCGACGATCTTGCGGTTGGCGAAGTAGTCCGGCGCCACGACCGCCACCTTGTCGCCGCGTTCGACCAGCGACGAGAGTGCGAGGAACAGCCCACCCTGGGTGCCTGGCGTGACGATGATTTCGCTACCCGGATCGACCGGCTCGCCAAGGAACGCGCTCAGTCGCGGCGCGATGAGCTCGCGGGCGAACAGGTGTCCCCGGTAGGGCGAGTACGCGTAGCGGCCGCCGTCGCGCAGCGCCGCGGTGACGGCGTCGACGACCTCGGGCGGAGGCGGGAACGCGCTGACGTCACCGTGGGAGAAGTCCACGTGGCGCAGGCCCTCCGGAACCTCGCTGCGTTCCTGGCCGGGGGCGTGGTCAGCGCTCATACGCTGGAAACGGTACGGGGCAGGCCACGAGGCCACGGCCATGTCATCCATCCTTTCGACGCTTCGCCCGCCGCGCGGGTCGATCCGGGAGCGAACACGAGAACCGCTCACCTGTGGAAGCCAGTGTGCGATCACCAGCCCCGAATGTCAACATTCAACATTGACAATGGCATGGCATACTGCGTGCCATGCGCACGCCAGCTCCGCTCGGGCCCGTCAGCACCCGCGGTATCGCGGCCGAAGCCGCCCACATGATTCGCGAGGCGATCATGAACGGGACCTTCCGCCCCGGCGAGGAACTCAGGGAGGGCGCGCTGGCCGAATCGCTGGCCGTCAGCCGCGGCTCCGTCCGGGAAGGACTGTCCATTCTGGAACGCGAGGGGATCATCCGCACCGGCTGGCACCGGCCGGCCATGGTAATTCCCGCTTCCCGCGACCATGCGGGGAACCTCTACCGGCTGCGCGCGGGCCTCGACCGCATCGCGGCACAGGGCGCCACCGAGAAGGCGCGGCGCGACGGCGTCTCCGCCGCACTGGAGGGACTGCGCTCCGCGGTCACCAACGAAGCGGCGCGCAGCGAGGTGGTGCGAGCCGACCTCGAATTCCACGACGCCGTGTACGCCATGGCCGACAACGACCCGCTGACCAGCGCATGGCAGGCCATCCGCTCCCAGATCCGCCTGTACCAGCTTCTGCGCGGCACCGAACCCGAGAAGGGGTACGACCGCTCGCTGGTCAGCGAGCACGCGGAGTACGCGAAGATCCTGACCTCGGGCGACGTGGAAGCCGCCGGCCGCTACGCCGAGCTGCACGTGGAGTCGGCGCTCGAAGGTCTGCTTGGCCGCCTGGGCGATTGACCAGGAAGAAACCGTGCCCCCACCGCCACGCGTGTTCAAATGTTGACATTCGACGTTGACAGTGTGAAGGTGTGCTCACTCAAGCCCAGCTTCTCCGGATGGCACCCATCGAGGCCGGCGATGCCGTAGCCCATGGGTCCTCACCGGCTCCTCGCGTCTCGGTCCGGTCGCGTGGGCAGTTCGCAGGCAAAGGAGGATCATGTCGAGGTCCATCGATCTCATTGCCGACCTCGGCGAGGGGTTCGGCGCATGGACGATGACAGAGGATGACGCGTTGACGCGCATTGTCACCTCGGCCAACGTCGCATGTGGATTCCACGCGGGTGACCCCTCGACCATCAGGGACACCGTCGCGCTGTGTCTCGATCGTGGTGTCGCCGTCGGTGCCCATCCGAGCTTCCCCGACCTGCGGGGGTTCGGCAGACGCCCGATCGAGCTACCGCTTCCCGACCTCGAAGCCGACGTCCTGTACCAGCTGGGCGCTCTCGACGCCTTCCTCCGGCCGCACGGCCGCCGCCTTCACCACGTGACCCCGCACGGCAGCCTCGGCAACATGACCGCGGTTCGTGAGGACTATGCGCGCGCCGTCGCCCGCGCGGTCAGGGCCTTCGACCCCCAGCTCACGGTTGCCTACCAGGAAAGCTGGATGACAAGGGCCGCCGAGGAAGAAGGGCTGCCGGTCGCGCGGATAGGCTTCGCCGACCGGGGCTACGCCGACGACGGCACACTCGTCGCCAGGTCCCTGCCCGGCGCCTTCGTGACCGACCCTGGCGAGGTCGCCGCGCGTGCCGTGCGGATGGCCACCGAGGGCGTCGTCACCAGCGTGACGGGCACTCCCCTGCCTATGTCCTGTGACTCCATCTTGCTCCACGGCGACAGCCCAGCCGCCGTATCCGTGGCCACCACCGTCCGGCAACGCCTCGAATCCGAGGGCGTGCGTGTCGCCGCGTGGTCAGGTCACGAGATTCAATCCTCCGCTCTTCCCGCAGAAGGGATCGCTCATGAGTGACGTCGAGCCCCACGAGACGACCACTCCGGCCGCGTCGTCCACATCGCCGAAGGCGAAGCCGGTCAGTCGCCTCGTCCCGTTCTTCGGGGCCATCGCCCTGATGGCGACGAGCGCCATCGGACCGGGATTCCTGACCCAGACGGCGACCTTCACCCAGCAGCTCGGCGCCGCGTTCTCGTTCGGAATCCTGATCTCGATCCTGCTGGACCTCGCGATCCAGATGAACGTGTGGCGGGTGGTCGGTGTTTCCGGCCTCCGCGCGCAGGAACTGGCCCAGCGGGTGCTTCCGGGACTCGGCATCGTGCTGAGCGTCATCGTGTTCGTGTGCGGCTTCATCGCCAACATGGGCAACGTCGCCGGGGCCGGGCTCGGGCTCAATGTCCTCTTCGGACTTGATCCCCGCTGGGGAGCGGTCATCACGACCGTTCTGGCGCTGGTCATCTTCGTCAACCGCTACTTCGTGTCCATCATGGACCGGACGACCATTCCGCTCGGGCTGATCATGCTGGCCCTGACGTTGTTCGTGGCGATCGTCAGTTCGCCGCCGGTCGATCAAGCGGCGTTGCAGACGGTCCTTCCCGATCAGATCAACATCCTTGCCATCACGACGATCGTCGGCGGAACCGTCGGTGGTTACATCACCTATGCCGGTGCGCACAAGCTGCTGGCCAGCGGGATCTCCGGGCCGGGCAGGGTGCGCGAAATCGCCCGCACCTCGGCGCTCGGCGTCATCGCGACCGGCGTCATGCGCTGGTTGCTGTTCCTCGCCGTGCTGGGTGTCGTGTCCACCGGAGCGGTACTCGACGTCACCGACAACCCCGCCGGTGACGCCTTCCAGGCGGCGGCAGGCGACATCGGGTTCAAGATCTTCGGTGTCGTGCTCTGGGCCGCGGCGATGACCTCGGTGATCGGCGCGTCCTTCACCTCGGTCTCGTTCATCTCGACCTATTCCCGGCACCTGAGGGAACGCGAGGGCATCGCGGTCGGGGCGTTCGTCGTGGCCTGCTGCACGGTGTTCCTGCTCGCCGGTCAGGCTCCGGTCACGGTGCTCGTCTTCTCCGGCGGCTTCAACGGTCTCGTACTCCCCCTCGGGTTCTCGGTGACCATGTGGATCGCGTGGCGCAGGCGCGACCTTCTGAGGGGTTACCGTTATCCGAGGTGGCTCATCGTCGTGGGAGTACTGGGCCTCGCGCTGTCCTGGGTGCTCGCGGTGCTGGCGTTCGAGCCCGTCTTCGCCCTGCTGCAATAGAACGTGATCGGGTGAAAGGAAAGACACCGATGAACCTCGAAACGTGGCGCTCGTTCACTCCGGAGCAGGCTCGGACGACGATCCGCAATGGACACACCGGCACGACGTCGGGCTGGAGCGACGGATGGGCGCAGGCCAACCTGCTGGCCGTCCCCCGAGAGCAGGCTTTCGACCTCATGCTCTTCGCGCAGCGGAACCCGAAACCGTGCCCGTTGCTCGACGTCTTCGATCCGGGAGCCAGGAGCAGCAGCCGGTTCAAGGGCGACATCACCACGGATGTTCCCGCATACCGGATCTACGAGCGGGGAACACTGGTCGCCGAGGAAACGGACGTCTCGGGGCTCTGGCGCGACGACCTCGTCGCGTTCCTTTTCGGATGTTCCTTCAGCTTCGAGCGGGCACTGATCGAAGCCGGTATCGACATGCGGCACAACGCGGCTGGCACCACCGTGCCGATGTACCGGACCACGATCGACTGCGAGCCCGCCGGCATGTTCGCGTCCTCCACCGTCGTTTCCATGCGCGGTGTTCCAGCCGATCGCGTCCCCGACACCGTGCGGATCTGCGCGCGTTACCCTGCCGTGCACGGCGCGCCGGTTCACGTCGGGGACCCCGGCCTGATCGGGATCACGGATCTGGACAAGCCGGATTGGGGTGACCCGCCGGTCCTGCGAGAAGGAGACGTGCCGGTCTTCTGGGCCTGCGGGGTGACGCCTCAGGCCATGGTCATGCAATCGCGTCCGGAGTTCGCGATCGCGCACGCGCCTGGGAGGATGGCCATCACCGACATTCGCGAGTCGGAACTGATCACGCCATGAGGGAGGTGGCATGGAGAGCGGAGTCCTGATCACCTCACAGGGCGACGCCGCCGTCAGGGTGCGATTCACCGATGACGACGCGGAACAACGGTGGAGAAACGTCAGGCGGCTGGTCGCGAACCTCGACGAGGTGCGACTTCCCGCGATCACCGGCGTCGCCGCCACCTACGACTCGGCGCTGGTGGAATTCGACAGTCTGAGCATACGGCTGGAAGAACTCGAAGCGCTCCTGCGGTATGTGAGCACTCGAAGCTCCGCCTCCCCCGAGTCCACACGCGAGCCCCGGTACTTCCGGGTTCCCGTCCGGTACGGCGGCGAGCACGGCCCCGATCTCGCTTTCGTGGCACAACGGCTGGGCAAGACCGAGGAAGAACTGGTCGCGCTGCACAGTGGAACGTGGTATCTGATCCGCTGTTACGGCGCGCCTGCGGCATCGCCCATGATGGACGGACTGAGCGGCGACATTTCCGTTCCCCGTCGCGCGGACCCGCGCGTGCGGGTTCCCAGTGGTTCGGTCGCGCTGGCCGGTATCCAGTCGCTGATCTACTCGGTGAGCGCTCCCGCGGGCTGGCAGCTCATCGGGCACACCCCCACCGAACTGGTTTCCGCCCACAGCGACGAGTTGTGCGCCTACCGCCCAGGCGACTACCTGGGCTACTTCCCGGTCAGCGACGGCGAGTGGTCCGGGTACGAAGGGCTGACCATGGAGGACTGCCGTGTCGAGCGGGACTAGCACGGCCACCATCGTCGAGGCCACATTCGCGACGCTACAGGACGAGGGGCGCCCATCAGGTGCCTCGTGGGGCATCGCGGCCAACGGGGCGCTCGACCAGTTTTCCTATCACTACGGCAACGCTCTCGTGGGAAACCAGGTCAGTGTGCCGTCGCTGGAAACGGTGATGACGGATCTGGCCGTCGCGTTCAGCGACGAGGTGATCGTGGCCGTCACCGGCGCGTCAGCCGAGGTGACGGTCGGCGGGCTTCCGGCACGAATGAACCAGGCACTCGTCGTACCGGCCGGTGGCGAACTGGCGGTACGGGACATCAGGGACGGGGTCCGGTGCTACGTCAGCATTTTCGGCGGATTCGGCGAACTCGGCGGCGGGCGCGCGTTTCTGGGCAGCGTCGCGCCTGACCGGACCCTGCGATACGGCCTCGATCTCGTCGCGGGGCTCACTCTGGGCTGCGGTCCCGCCGGTCGTCTCGACGTCTCCGGCAGGGAGTACCCGTTTCCCGTCCTCTCCCCTCCCCGCCCGCAGTCACCTGCCGCAGGAGAACTGGGCGTTCTTCCCGGCGAGAATCGCGACCTCTTCGAACGCGACGCCGATGACATCTTCGACGGCGATTACGTCATGACGGACAAGACCGACGCCGTGGGGTCCAGACTCGAAGGCCGGATTCCCCGGCGTCGCGACACGGCCGAGATCCTGTCGCGTGCCTTGCCGATCGGGTCCATCGAGGTTCCGGGCGGCAAGGAGCTACTGGTGTTGAACCGAGGTCGCGGACTGTCGGCCGGGTATCCCGTCGTCGGGGTCATCTGCACCTCGTCGATGAACGTACTCTCCC
Organism: Prauserella marina; assembly: GCF_002240355.1. Lineage (GTDB taxonomy): Bacteria > Actinomycetota > Actinomycetes > Mycobacteriales > Pseudonocardiaceae > Prauserella_A > Prauserella_A marina. The sequence goes on along the minus strand of NZ_CP016353.1, from coordinate 2,763,661 downwards.
AAACCCGTCCCGGCGCGGCGATCCGCTTTGTCCCGATCACGGTCGCCGCCGCGCGAAGGCTGCGGTCGCGGGAGGCCGAGATCATTCAGTCGGCCCGCGAGAGAATGACGAGAATCCTCGATACCCCACGGGTCGCCGGAGCCGCGACCAACGATCACAAGGCAGGGAAAAGATGATCCATCCCGAATTGGCCGGGCTGCCCGTTCCACAACCGCAAGGGCACTATCAGCCCGTTCGGCGCAACGGCGGAGTCGTCGCGACGGCCGGTATGACGCCTCGATTGCGGGGCGAGATGCGCCACCCGGGCCGGGTCGGCGCCGACGTCACCATCGACGATGCCAGGGAAGCGGCACGCGTTTCGGTCCGCAACGCGCTCATGGCGCTCACGATCGAAGATGAATCACTGCAACGGGTTCGGATCCTCCGGATGACCGTCTACGTCGCGGCCGCCGAGGGGTTCGCCGATCATTCCTTCGTCGCCGACGCGGCCTCCGACGTGCTCATTCAGGTACTGGGCGAGCGCGGCAGGTGTGCCCGTTCGGCCGTCGGCGTCGCCACGCTGCCGGGGAACGCGTGCATCGAGATCGAACTGACGGCGACCCTCGACTGAGCTCGCTTACCCGATTTCCTCGAAGGGAACCTCGGCCGCCTCGGCTGTGCTGAGAGGACGCACGACGTCACCGGCACGAATGGTGCCGCCACGCAGGATCCGGCAGTTGAGCCCCGAGCGGCCGAGCAGCGGCGAGTACACCTTCTTGCCGGTCAGCCGTTCCAGATACCGGCACGGAACGTTGAGCCTGCCGCCGTAGAGGATCGTCTCCCCCACCGCGAACCGGATTCCCACCAGCGAGTTGAGCGGTACCCCGTGAGTGACGACGTTGCGCCGCAGCTCGACGCCGTCCACCGGCTTGCCGAGCGCGACGGCGACGTCGTCGATCACTTCCTTGGCAATCACCGTAAGCTGCCGGTCGGGATGCCACTTGGGTGAGTACAGGCCGGTACCGAGCGCGTATCTGTCCCCGGCCAGGCCGACACCGGCAACCAGGTGTCCCGAGGCCAGCTCGCGCATCTCGGCCCCCGCGGCCTCGGTCGCGTAGACCGCCCGGACTTCCCCGCTCCATGCGTTCATGAAAATCGGCCCCCAGCCTCAGTTCTCGACAGCGGGCAGGACAGTCCGGACCGCGTCCTCGACCTGTGTCCGCTCCTCGCCCGCGAGTTCCCGGAGCGGACGAGGCAGATTCAGGGAACCGGTGAGTCCCATGTGGTCGGCGATCGCGGCGACCACCCGGACGCTGCCGTACCTGCCGAAGAGTGTCCATATCGGAGTGAGCAAACCGGACAAGCGGCGAGCCTCGTCGGCATCGCCCCGCTGGGCCGCCCGCGTGATCCTGAGACACACCCCAGGCCACAACCCGCCGAGCACGCTGTACCAGGCTTCGCAGCCCGCGAGCAGGCCGCCAGCCCCAGCCGAGTCCCCACTGACCCCGAGGCTGACGTGTCCGGGAACGTGCCGCCGCAGGTTCCGCACTCGCGCGCGAGCTTCCCCCTGATCCTCCGGCGTCGCCGGGATCTTCACCGACGCGACGTTCGGCAATTCCGCGATGCGGCCGTGGAGCTCGTCGCTGAAGGTGAACCGAGTGGTGCCGGGGTTGTCGTAGACGCACAACGGCACCGAAAGCCGCGCCGTCACATCGGCGTAGAGCCCGTAGACCTCGTCGTCGGTGAGTGGCTGATAGGACACGGGAGCGAGCAACACCGCGCTCGCGCCAGCGTTCTGGGCGTCCTCGGCGTGCCTCAGCACGTCCACGGTCCGCAACGCGCCGATGCCGACGAGCACGGGAGTGCCCTCCGCCGCGTCGACGGCGAGCTCGGCGATCCGCTTGCGCTGTTCACCACTGAGATAGGCGTAACTGCCCGTCGAGCCCAGTGCCCCGATGGAGTCGACACCGGCGAGGTGAAGCCGGGACACGAGGCCGGCGAAGGCCGGTTCGTCGATCGATTCCTCGGCCACCGGACTGAGTGGAAACGCGCTGAGACCGGTGAACACCGCTGATCTCCTTGCCTGCCAACCGAACCTGGATTGTCATGTGACAAACACACGCTACAGGTCCGGGCGAGAACTGTCACGTGCCATACAATGACGCGGTGACAGAAGTGGCCGGGCGGCGCCCGCCGATCACAGGCGCGTCGGCTGGCGAGATCTCCGACAGTGTGCGCGACCTGGTCAACACCGGCCTGCTGCGGCCAGGTGATCCGGTCCCGCCGATCCGCGATCTCGCCAATACTCTCGGAGTCCATCGCAACACCGTGGCGGCCGCCTACCGGATACTGGTCGCCGCGGGCGTCGCCGAAACCCGGGGGCGGCGCGGCACCGTCATCACCTCGCTGCCCGACCTGGCGGGCGAGGCGGTCGTGAACACGGCGCTCGCGGATCTCTCAAGCGGCAATCCCGATCCCGCCCTGCTTCCCGACATCACGGCTGCTCTGTCCGGTCTCGACTACCGGATGCGGCTCTACGGAAGCCCTGCCGTCGATCCGGGACTGGCTCGATGGGCAAGCGACTCGCTCACACCCGACGTCGGTCGTGCCTTCGAAGTCTCGGTCACCCATGGCGCCGTCGATGCCGTCGAGCGGTTGCTCACCACGCATCTCACGCGTGGCGACCTGGTCGCCTTGGAGGATCCGTGCTTCTACGCGAGCGAGGGGACGGTGCGGCTCAACGGATTCCGCGCGGCTCCCTTCGCCGTCGACGCCGAAGGTCCTGAGCCGCGCGCCTTGCGGGCCGCGCTGGACGCGGGCGCGAGGGCCATCCTTTTCACCCCCAGGGCACACAACCCGACCGGTGTGAGCCTCACGGCCGAGCGGGCACGGAAACTCAGGGCGGTGTTACGGCGCTATCCCCAGGTACTGGTGATCGAAGACGACCATTTATCCGCGATCTCCCGCCATCCTTATCACCGGATCTGCCCTCCGACGACGCGGCGGTGGGCCCTCGTGCGGTCGGTGGCGAAGTTCCTCGGGCCGGACCTTCGAGTCGCCGTCGTCGCATCCGACGAGGAAACGGCCGACCGACTGGGAAGGCGATTGCGACCTGGCGTCACCTGGGTGAGTCATCTTCTCCAGCGGCTCGTGGCGAATCTGCTCGAATCAGATGCCGTCGCCGGGCAACTGGATCACGCGAGGGACACCTACGCCGAGCGGGTCGACACGCTGCGAGCCGAATTGGCCGACGTGGGAATCGGCACCCCGTTCCCCTCCGACGGGTTCAACGTCTGGGTGCCAGTGCCGGGTGATTCCGCCGCCACGGTCGCGGTGTTGCGCGACAACGGCTGGTCAGTAAGGGACGGTGCGCCGTTTCTGGCCCTGGCGAACGGAACCTCCTCCGGGATCCGCGTCACCGCGTCCACCTTGACCCGTCGTCAGGCTCGGGAATTCGCTCGCTGTTTCGCGCGAGCGCACCTCGCCGGAACCGGCCCGGTGGCACGCCGTACTGGCGCTTGAAGGCATGAGCGAACGCGAATTCCGAGGCGTAGCCGATTTTTCTGGCAACCGTCGACAGCGGTAGATCCGTTTCACGTAGCATCCGTGCGGCCAGCGTCAGCCGCCACCACGTCAGGTAGGTGAGCGGCGGTCTCCCGACCAACGTGCTGAACCGGTTTGCGAAGGTCGCGCGCGACAATCCGGACAGCGAACCCAGCTTCGCGACCGTCCACTGTCGACTCGGCTGCCGGTGCAGCGCGTCGAGCGCGGTGGCGACCGCCGGATCGCGAAGGGCCGCGACCCAGCCACCGGCACTGGTCTGCTCGCCGAGCCAGGCCCGCAGACCGTGCAGCAGGAGGAGATCCAGCAGTGCCGGAAGCATCGCTTCGGAGCCAGGGCGAACCCGTTCCAGTTCGAGGTCGAGCAGGTCCAGTGTCGCGCGAAGCGCCGGATACCGCCCCGCTCGCGCCGAAAGGCGAATCACGTCGGGAAGCTCGCCGAACAGCGGATGTGGGCGTGTCTGATCCAGTAAATACGCGCCACAGACCATGACCGTGTCCGCCGCCTCGTCGCCGTCGCCGGTACGGATCTCGGTCAGCGACGCGGTTTGCTCGTCCAGCGGTGTGGACGGCGAATCGGCGAGCCCGTGCTCGCGTCCCCTCGGCAGGAACACGATATCGCCTTCCGCGATACCCATCGGATCCCCCTCAGCCGGAACGAGCCAGCAATTCCCTTGTAGTACAACGTGAAATCCGGCTCCGGCCACGCGAGGAAACCAGCGGCCGAACGGAGCCCTGTGCCGCACGCGCGCGGAATGCGGGCGGCCGGTACGCATCGCCGTGACCGCGTCGGAGAGCACATCCACGACCTCAGCGTATCGCCTCGGACGCGCGGAAAAGACGATCACGCAGGAACGGCAGACGCGAAAGCATGGAATGCCATCCGGCGCCGCAATACCGTCATCATGCAACATCGCCCCTCATCGAGCAGGAGACCGACGTGCGCATCGCCGTCTACGGAGCCAGCGGCTACCAGGCAAGACTTGTGCTCACCGAATTGTCCCGCCGGAACATCGACGTGGTACTCGCGGGCAGGGACGCCGACCGTCTCGGCAAAGCCGCGGCGGCGACTGGCCTCCTCATGAGTCCGCGGCGTGTCGCCGACCTCGGCGATCACGACGCACTCGTGGCGAGCCTGGCCGGCTGCGACGCGGTCGTCAATTGTGCCGGGCCGTTCACCGCCACCGGACATACCGTGGTCCGCGCCGCGATCGCCGCGGGCTGCCACTACGTCGACACGGCGGGAGAACAGTTCTACCTCAAGACCATCTTCGACACGTTCGCGGCCAAGGCCGAACACGCCGGGGTGACCATCGTGCCTGCCACCAATGACGGCTGCCTTCCCTGCGACCTGATCGCACACCTGATGGCCGAGGAAGTCCCTTCGCTCGACGAGATCACCGTCAGCCACCTGATCACCGGCGGCGGTGCACCGTCGCGGGGGTCATTGCGATCGGCACTGCGGACCGTCGACTCGTTGGTCAGCGGCGGACTCACCTACGAACGCGGCGAGTGGCACACCGGCATTCCCGCCCGCCGCGGCTCCGTCGTCTTTCCCGGCGTCCCGGAGCCCGTCGACATGGCCCAGTTGCCCCTCGCCGAGGTCGTCACCATCCCCCGGCATGTGCGCGCCAACCGAGTGGAAAGCCTCGTCGAAGCGAGTTTCAGCGCGCGGTTGAGCGCCCCGCTCACCACGACGACCATCGACGCCCTGCCGGAAGGACCCACCGACGAAGAGCGCCGTGCCCAGCGGTTCAGCTACCTCGTCGATGCCACGACCCCCGGCGGTCACGTCGTCCGGGGGCTCGTCCAGGGCACCGACACCTACGGCACAACGGCGATCATCGCGGTCGAGGCGGCCCGCAGGCTCGCCGCCCACGGCGCCGAGCCCGGCGTACTGGCTCCCGCCCAGGCATACGACGCGGCCGGGTTTCTCGGATTTCTGACCGGCCACGGACTTCATTGGGACATCAGTCCGCGGAAGTAGTCGTCGGTCTCGTCGTCTTGAGGGTAGTACGACTCGACCGCGATTTCGGCCAAGGTGACGTCCATCGGGGTACCGAACGTCGTGATGGTGGAAAAGAGGCGCAACACCCGCCCACCAGCACGGATGATCATGGGGATCACGATGTCCGATTCGGACTCGGCCAGGGGCTGTCCCGGCTCTGCCGCCAGGTATTCCTCGTAGACGGCGCTCAGTTCCGGGTCCGGTGCGATCGCGAGCTGGCGCGCGATTCTGCGGCGGAACACGGACCTCACCTCGGTGAGATTCACGATGCGTCCGGCCAGCCCTCGCGGGTCGAGGCCGAGACGCACCAGGTTCATCGGAGGCTCGGTGAGCTCGGAGCCGGTGTCGGCCAGAAAGGCGGTGACCGCCCTGTTGGCCATCACGACGTTCCAACCGCGGTCGAGCACCACCGCCGGATAGGGCTCGTGCGCGTGCAACACCCGCCGCAACGCGCCGCTCTCGGTCGCCAACGCGTCGTCGTCCAGCGGGCGCTCTGGAAACCGCTCCGCGAACCCGCCTGCCCGCAAGAGCCGATTGCGTTCCCGTAGCGGAACGTCCAGTTTCTCGGCGAGGCGCAGAATCATGTTCGCGCTCGGACGCGAGTTCCCCGTCTCGACCAGACTGACGTGCCTTGCCGACACCTCGGCGGCGTTCGCGAGATCCAACTGACTGAGCCGCCGTCGATTTCGCCATTCGCGCAAGAGAGAACCGACAGCCGACATGATCCCGATCGTACGAGGATTTCCGCCGGAATCCATGAAATCGGATTTCATCGACAACGAGAACCCCTGCCCGAAAGACTCGATGCCATGACCACCGACAACAAGACCATCGTCGTCGACGCACTGTCCGGAGTCGTCAAAACGGGCAACGTCGACGCGCTCGCGTCGGCACTCCACGACGATTTCATCCATCATCGCCCTGACGGCACGAGCACGACGAAAACCGAATGGCTCGCGGCCGTGACGGCGGTGCCGCTACGCGACCTCGACGTCGAGATCCTGCACATCCTCGGTGAAAGCGACACCGTCGCGGTCTACTCACACCGGCGGCTGGGTACCGGTGGTCCCACGATCGCGGTGGTCGAGATCTGGCGCTTCGAACGGGGGCTGATCACCGAGGGCTGGGAGATCATCGAGCCGGTCGACGAGGCCGGGGCCCACGCGCTCTGGTGGCGAGCCGCCGCACACTGACCCGCCCGACGCCACCTCCGCTGTAGTGACCTGATACGATAATCTGGTCACTACAGCGGAGGTGGCACCATGCCGAGACCACTCGTTCCCGACCGGCGCGGCCGCATACTCGAAGCGGCCCACGGGCTCGTCCTCGACCGGGGCTGGCCCCGCACGACGATCGCGGACGTCGCCGCGAGAGCCGGTATCGGCAAGGGCGCCGTGTACCTGGAGTTCCCCGACAAGCGGGCCATCCTCGACGCCGTTCTGCACCGGAGCACGCGAGAGCTGACGGCGCGCGTGCACCGGCGCGTCCTCGACGCATCAGGCGTGGCCGGCCTCGGCGCCGTCTACCGGTTCGGCGTCGAGGCATTACTCGCGGACCCCCTGATGAGCGCCCTCTTTCTCGGCGACGATTCCGTGCTGGGTGACCATGTGCGCGCCGTGACCGACGACAGGTACTCACAACGGTTCCAGTGGCTCACCGACTACACGACCGGCCTGCAACAAGCGGGAGTCCTCGACGCCACGGTTCCCGCGCAGGACATCGTGCGCATGCTGAGCACCTTCACCGTCGGGCTCGTTCACGCGCCCGGCTCTCTGGAACCCGGTACCGCCGGGCAATTGTCAACAACCGTTGGCCTTTTCGCCGATCTGGTCAGTCGTGGCCTCGCCCCCGAAGGGCCCGCCGATCCGGCCGCCGCGCGCGAAGCCCAGTTGGCGCTGCTCGCTCAACTCGACGACCAGCTCACCACACTGGAGGAATCCCCGTGACGAATCATCATGACCCTCCTTTCCGCCACGACGTCGAGCACGGCGGAGTGGACCTCGGCCAGGGACATCTGGCCTACCGGGTCGCCGGAAGGGAAGGACCGGCCGTCGTCCTGTTGCACGGCGCGAGCCTCGACAACGGCTCCATCACCTGGCGAAATGTGGCCGACGATCTTGCAGCCGACCACCGTGTCTTCTGTCCCGACCTGCCCAAGCACGGCGGAAGCTGGCCGTGGCGAGCACGCGCGGACCAGCGCGGGCTGGAGGACGTCCTGCTGCGCCTGATGGATCATTGGGAACTGCCTTCCGCCACGCTGGCGGGGCTTTCGCTGGGAGCGACGGTCAGCCTGGGGACCGCCCTGCGGGAGCCGAGAAGGGTCGAGCGGCTCGTGCTGACCTCGTGCGGCGGAATCCAGGAGCGAGTCACGGCCCACGAACTCGCCTACCTTTCGCTGCGTACTCCCGTTTCGTGGGCACTCACCCGCATGCAGTCGGCGAAGCAACTGGAGCGCTTCGCCCGCACGAAGCTCCCCTTCGCCGACGACGTCACCGAGACCGAGATCGACCGGCTCGCGGCGGCCTATGTCGCGGAGTACGAGGCGAAGAGACGGCACGGCGGCCACCTGTTCAGCGACTGGAACCGGTTCGAGGTCGGGCCTCGGCGGATGCGGACCAACCACCTGTCCCGACTGTCCGAAGTGTCCTGTCCGACACTGTTCATCCACGGTGAAGACGACGACGCCGTCCCGGTCGAACTGGCCCGCGAGGCCGCGAACCGGGTTCAGGACGGCAGACTGGAAGTGGTCAGGGGCGCGGGACATTTCGTGCCTCAGGATCACCCCCGGGACGTCGTCCGGATCGTTCGTGACTTCCTGAGCACGACCGGCCAATGAGCCGGGATCCGGATCCTCCATTGTGTCCGGCCACATCGGAAGTTCCCGATCTCAGGACGTTTTCTCAGCCGTGACGGTGCGTTCGATCGCGGTGGCGCGCAGACCACGGTAGTTCGGTGTGAGGTAGCGCTCGGTGTGCTCCTGGGCGCCCACGTCCTCACGGATTCGCCAGCCGCGTTCCACCAGCAGGCTCCGCACCCGCTCAGGATTCATGCCCGACCGCCAGAGCTTGCCTGTCGCCACGTACTCGCGGTGGGCACGGTGGCCACCGTGTAGCGCCTCGCCGGTGACGAACTCGTCGAGGATGTAGGTAAAGCCGAGCCTGCTTCCCGCCGGGGCCGAGGCGAGCGCGTCGAGGGTGCGGCGAATGTCCTCGGCGCTCAGGTACTGGGTGACGCCTTCACACAGGAAGTAGGTGGACTGCCCGGCATCGTAGCCGTGCCGGGCCAGCACCCTGGAAAGGTCCTCGGTCGCGAGATTGATCGGCACGAGCGTGAGGTTTGCGGGAACATCACCGCACAGCGCGTGCAACCGCCGGTACTTGGTCGTGATGTTGCACGGCAAGTCCACTTCGAACACGGCCGTCGTCGCCAGCGCGGGAATCCGGCAGACGCGATCGTCGAGACCGGCTCCGAGTACGACCACGCTGGTGCACCCGGACTCGATCGCGGTCACGATGTCGTCATCGAGATGACGCTTGCGGCACAGGATACTCGCCCACAGCCCGGGCAGCTTTCTCTCGGTGGCGGTGAAAAACAGGCGGCGAGCCCACCCGAACCGGCCGAAGGACGCCAGCGTCCTTGCCGTCGCGGGGAGAAACGACCGCGCCAACTGGTTCCGCACCAGCGGGGTGGCTTCGTACTGTTCGATCGCGACGATGGTCATCGGGCCGACAGCGGTGCCGGCGACGGCGCCCACGGTACCCATGGCATGGATCACTTTCGGTCGGAAGTGGGTCACTGACCCATCGATGAATGGAGCGGAACGGGACGTCAACGGTCCACAGTGTCCTGTGTGATTCCGTTGCCAGGAAAGACAAACGTAGCCGAGTTCAGCGTTCCCTGGAAACGATCTCCGGGAACGTCAGGTGGCAGGCGGGCGCCACGGCCCGGACATTACGGGCGAGGAGAAACCGGCGCACCTGGCGGCGCCATGGACCGCGCCTCGCGTCTCTGCTGGGGAGAGGTCACGCCACTTCGAGGGCGAGTCATGGAGACAAACGACATCAACACGGGGAAGCTTCCTTTCCAACCGACCACTATTCGCCGACCAGACTTCCCGGCACACCTAGGCTCAAGCTACCCCCTTCCACACGGGCGTCAAGTCCCGGGTGGCCCTGGCAACTCCTCCTCAGCCGACAATGGGCCTGACCTCGGCCAATTCGAACCGGCGCGGCCGGTCGCGAAGGGCGAGCGCCGAGGCGAGGGTGATCGGGCCGAGCCTGCCGATGAACATCAGTACCGACATCAGAACGTGCGCGGCGGGAGGCAGATCGGGGGTGATGCCCGTGGAAAGACCGACCGTCGCCACCGCCGAGATCGACTCGAACATCACGGCTTCCAGCGCGAAGTCGGTCATGCTCAGCAGCGCCGCGGTGGCACCGATGACCAGGGCCACCGTGAGCAGCGCGATCGTCAGCGCCTGCCGCTGCGTGCTTGCCGCGAGCTTGCGGCCCATGACGTGCACACTCGGTTCGCCGCGAATCTCGGCCAGTATGACGAACGCGAGGATCGCGAAGGTGGTGACCTTGATGCCGCCCGCCGTGCTCGCGCTCCCGCCACCGATCAGCATGAGCGCGGATTGGACGAGGAGACTTTCGGAGTTCATCGCGTCGATGTCGAGCGCGTGGAGCCCTCCTGAGCGCGGCATGACGGCGGTGAAGAACCCGGCGAGCAGCTTCGTCGGCGGCGCGTGTGCTCCGAGCGTGTCCTCGTTGCTCCACTCGCTGATCGTGATGAACGCGAACCCGGCAACCAGCAGCAACAGGGTCGTGCCCACGGTGAGTTTGGTGTGGACGGACCACGCCTGCTTACCGCGCAGCCTCCTGCCGAGTTCGAGAAATACCGGAAACCCGAGACCGCCCGCGATAACCGAGAACGCGATCGTGAGACAGATCCACGGGTCGGACACGAAGGCCGTCAGGCCATCGTCGAACAGGGCGAATCCGGCGTTGTTGAATGAGGACACCGCGTGGAACACACCGGAATGCAGCGCTTCACCAAAGGAATGGTCGTAGCCGGTGAAAAGCCGGGTCACCAGGATCGTGGCGACGACGAACTCGAACGTCAGGCTGAGCACCACCACGCCGAGGACGACGGTGCGCACGTCACCGAGACCGGCGCTCTTGGTCTCCCGCTGCGCCGACAGCCGCATCCGCAGACCGAGCCTGCGCGACACCAGCAGTCCCAGCAGCGAAGCCAGCGTCATGATGCCGAGGCCGCCCGCTTGCACCAGGGCGAGGATCACGATCTCGCCGAAAAGGGACCAGTGCTGCGCGGTATCGACGACGGCGAGTCCGGTGATGCACACGGCGGACGTCGCGGTGAACAGAGCACGCACCAGGTCGGTGGGTTGGCCACGGGCACTCGCGATCGGCAACGTGAGCAGCACCGTCCCGATGACGACCACCACGGCGAAACCGAGCACCACGGTGACCGCCGGCCTGCGCGCCGACGAGATCGCACTGCGCAATGCCACTGCCTCCACCAGGCACGAGACCCTGCCATCTCGTGCCCCGAGTGCCTGCCCCCTGCCGCAAGGCGGCGGTCACGTCCACTGCCGACGGACAGCGCAGCATAACCACGATCAGCGCGCCCCGGGGCACGCGCTACCCGTTCCGGGCGGATCTCACGTGGCGAGAAAATCCCGGACGGTCCCGCTGATCGCGGGCCAGTCGTCGGCGAACCAGATCAGATGGCCTGGCGCCGCGCTCTCGACGAGACGGCCGTGCGGGATGGCATCCGCGATCACCTCCGCGTGCGCGAAACCGACGGCCCCGTCATGACGGCTGGCGATGATCAGCCCGGGCTGGGTCAGCCGCTCCCCCACGCGGACCGGAGTGCCGGTGAGGTCGTTGAGAAAACCCCGGCCCGACCGCATGCTCGCGAACAAGCCGATCAAGGTCTCGCGATGATCGTCCCGCACCGCCGACAGCACCGTCCGAGCCGACAAAGTGGACAAATCGCCAAGCAGTAGCCGGAGCCCCGTTTCCGGTGCACCGCGCAGGATCGCGCGCATCACGCTCCAGGTCAGGCGCTCGCTCCCCGGCGCGAACACGATCCTGCCCGCGATCCGCACGGCACGGGAGGGCCACGGCAGCGGGCCGACGGCACTCATCAGGATGACGCGTTCCACCAGGCCGGGATGCCGCGCGGCCATGGCCATCGCGGTGCGTCCTCCGGCGGAGATACCCACGACGGCGGCGACGCGGGTGATGCCGAGTCGTTCACACAACGAGCGAGCCACGTCGGCGAACCCGTCGGGAGAAGTACCGGTCTCCAGCGGAGTGCGACCGTAGCCCGGCCTCGACGGGACGAGCACCGAGTTCCCCGCGTCGGCGAAAACCTCCTCACCGAGCGCGATCCCCGCTCGCATGTGCCCGCCGTGAAAGATCAGGACCGCGGGCCCGTCACGCCGCTCGTGCCGGTACTCGACCACGCCCTCGGACAACTTCGCGAGGGCGGTGGGACGTTCGATGCCTGTCACGACCACATCTTGGCGCACGATGGCAACGTCTCGTATTCCGCCCGCGACCTCTTATTATCCTTAGTACTAACTTGCATAGTGGACAGCTCGGCAAGATCACCCTAAGGTGGCTGCGGACCGGCGGGGCGGTCGCCACGGTAATTCCCGGACATTCGAGGAGCAGCACCAGTCGTGAACGCGCATCGCCCCCGGACCACTCGAACACTGGCCGTCGCCACGCTCGCGCTCGCCGCGTCGCTGACGCCCCTTTCCGCCTCCGCGCAGCCACCCGGCGACACCTCGGACGCGATGGAGCGCTACCAGGAACTGGGCGCCCAGGCGGCCAAAGCTGACGAGGACATGCTCCAGGCCGAAGAGGAACTGGCAGGCAAGCAACGGGAACGCGACGAAGCCGACGCGGCGCTTGCCGAAGCGACAAGGGTGCTCGACGCCGCGAAGCGGGAGGAACAGCGGTTCCGCGACGAAGCCGACGAGCTGACCGGCGCGTCCTTCCAGAGTGGCCGCGTCAGCCGCTGGAACGCGGTTCTGACCAGCGACTCCCGCCGGGACTTCCTCGACCGCATGTCGGCACTGGGCGTACTGGCCGACAACAACGAGGAGAACCTGACCCGCCTCAGCGCGATCACCGGCCGGGCCGACGCGGCACGGTCGACCGCGGCCGAGGCCCGTCGCGCGGCAGGCGAGGCCACGACCGCCGCCCGAAAGGCCGTCGACGAACTCGAACGCCGCAGGCAAGACCTGGACGGGCAGATCGCCGACGTCAGGCAGGCGCTTGGCGCGCTGAGCGATGCCGAGCAGGTCTCGCTGCAAACCGTGCAGGACAACGGTTCCTACGCCGGACCACCCGGCGCGGCGAACGACGCGCTTCAGGCCGCGCTTTCCATGCGTGGCTCAGCCTACGAATGGGGCGCGGAAGGACCGAGCACGTTCGACTGCTCCGGTCTGACGTCCTGGGCCTACGCGCAGGCCGGTGTCGACATCCCCAGGACGAGCAGGCAGCAGTGGTTCGCGGGACGAGCCGTCTCGCTCGACGCTCTCGTACCCGGTGATCTGCTGTTCTACGACGACGGAACCGGCAATCCGGACACCATTCACCACGTCGGCATGTACGTCGGCAACGGCAAGATGGTCGACGCCCCGACCGAGGGCCAGGTCGTGGACGTGCGGTCCATGGAAGGCGACGGCCACCTCATCGGGGCACGCCGCATCGCGGGCTGAGTTCCCGCGAAGCCCGGTCGCTCCGCGCATGCTCGCGAGGGTGCGCGAAGCGACCGGGCGAGCCGCTTGACGCTTCGCTCAACATATGCATAGATTGCAATATAAACATTAATTGGAGGCAATGTGGTCCGGCTCTGGGGCGGGCTGACGCTCGCGGTCGTCGTACTGTTTCTCGCGCTGGCCTTCGGGCTGCGCGCCGTGATCCACCACCGGAACACCGGGTCATGGGGCTTCAACCGCCTGAGCGGGAAACGCTGGTCCGCCGAGTGGAACGCGGGAATCCTGTTCAGGGCGGCCCTGCTCGCGGCTCTGACCGCACCGGCCCTTCAGCTCGCCGGCGTACTCATGCCTTTCCCCGCACTGGACGGCGGCGCGTTCCGGACGACGGGCGCGGCACTCGCGGTCGCCGGAATCGCGATCACCATCGCCTCCCAGCACGCTATGGGCACCTCGTGGCGAGTCGGCGTCGATCCGGGAGAACGCACCACCCTGGTGACGGCGGGGCCGTTCGCGCTCGTCCGCAATCCGGTGTTCACCGGCATGATCACCGCTTTCGCCGGAATGGGCCTGCTGACACCGAATCCCGTTTCCCTCTTCGGCGTCGGCTCGCTGATCGCCGCGATCGAGATTCAGGTGCGCGCCGTCGAAGAGCCCTACCTTCTACGCGCACACCCGGATTCCTATGGCGCCTACGCCGGTTCGGTCGGCAGGCTCGTTCCGGGTTTCGGCAGAGTGCGGGGAATCGGGGCACGAGAGGCCAGCCGGGGTTGACCTCCCATGCCCTTCCACAAGCGACCCAGAGTCCGCGGTGCGTACGATATCCGCCGAAGGGGGAGGTGGCCATGCGCGGTCTTGGCGAGCTTGAGAGCGCCGTGATGAACGTGCTCTGGGAAGCGGGAGAGCCGGTCAGGGTCAGGGATGTGCTCGAACGACTGGACACGGGCAAGCCGCTCGCCTACACGACCGTGATGACCGTGCTGGACAATCTTCACCGCAAGGGATGGACCGCGCGCGAGCAGCATGGCAAGGCGTACCACTACACCCCCGCGTCGAGCAGGGAGGAAGCCTCGACCCGGGCTCTGCGCGAGGTTCTCGGCTCCTCGGCCGACCCCGAAGCCGTGCTGCTGCATTTCGTCGCCTCGGTCTCCGACGAGGAGACCGAGCTGCTGCGGGGCGCGCTGCGCAAGAAGCGGCCCCACCGCCGCTGACCTCAGCGCGGCTCGCCCTTGTGAAGTCTGACCATCGTCAGCAACCCGGTCAGCCACAACACGATCACCGGCACCAACAGCAAGGGCAGGTTGGTGGCGAGCGCCGCGACGGCCGTGCCGGCGGCCAGTACGAGTGGCACGACCACCCACGGTCCTTCCCTGTTGATCAGCGCTCCCACGAGCGTGATCCACACGGCCATGACGGGCAGGTACAGCACCCACTGGGGAATGGCCGACATCGCCAACGCACCTCCGGCGGCTTCCTCGATGCGGCACCGCTGACGGGGGACGACAGTCGAGACGACAAAAACTACAAGAGATAGTAACAAGCAGGTCCGGCCGGGGACGCCCAGGGCGCGCGAAGCCTGGCGGACTACCTCCGAAGATCCATTGTGGACACCCGCTCAGTCGCTCATGGGTGTACCGCGCTTGCGAAGCTCGTCGAGTTTGTCGGCGTTGACGTACCGCTCGACGTACCCGCATCCGGCGCAGGCGAGGAAATACGTGCTGGGACGAGACCATTTGGTCTGCCCGCCGAGCCACAGATCCTGATACACCGCGCTGTGCGCCTGCACGCCGTAGATCTCGCCGCCCCCGCACTTGACACAGACACCGCGCCGCATGTCGCCTTCCCCCGTTTCCGTGATGTGGCAGGGCCGCTCAGCTCAACACGGCCACGATCGCCGAGCCGCGCTCGAACCTACCGGAGGCGATCCGCGCGTACAGGCCGTACAGCATCTTCGCTTCGTACACCCAGTCGAGCGTGATGCCGTGCCGGAAGGCGAAATCCGCGATGAACCGGTCCAATTCCGGCGTGCGCTTCGCGTAGCCGCCGAAGTGGAAGTCGTGGTCAAGCGCCCAGTCACCGGTCCGCTCGCCAAAACCCGCACGCTGGAGCCGCCGCACCTCCGTATCGAGGTACCCGGCGCCTTTGAGCACGACGAAACCCAGTGCCCGCTGGTGACCGGCGAGCCCAGCCGCGATCCCCGCGACGGTGCAGCCACTGCCGGTGGCGCAGCAGATCACGTCGAAGTCGACGCCGATCTCGCCGGGAAGCTCGGCGCAGCCACGAACTCCCGCCCCGTTCCCGCCGCCTTCCGGCAGCACGTGACACGGGCCGAACTCACCGGTCAGCGCGGCCAGCACGGCGGGCTCGGTCTTGTGCCGGTAGGTCGCGCGGTCGAGGTAGGTCAGCGTCATGCCCCGGCTCCTCGCGTAAGCCAGCGATGCGTTGAGCGGCGAATGTTCCTCGCCGCGAATCACGCCGACCGTCTCGAACCCGAGGTAATGCCCAGCGGCCGCCGTCGCCCTGATGTGGTTCGAGAACGCCCCGCCGAAGGTCAGCAGCCTGGTGTGCCGTCGCTCGCTCGCCTCGGCGAGGTTGTACTTCAGCTTGCGCCACTTGTTGCCAGGCACCTCGGCGTGAACCAGGTCGTCTCGTTTCAGATGGACGCGGACACCGTGCCGGTCAAGACGCTCGTCACGCAGCTCGGTCAGCGGTGACGGCAACCCGAAGGACAGTCCACGAACAGCTGCGCCCATCGCGTCCACGGCCCGAGGATAGCCACCGGCTACCGCGGGCGGTCAATCGTGGCAAGCGACGACCCGCATCCTGAACGCAGAGGAAGGAGTCAGCGTGTGGCCTCTGAGCCGCGCGCGGCCGGGGCGCACCTTGCGCAGCGTTCGGCGGCGCAGGAGGGAGGCGACGAACAGCCGCATTTCGAGCTGAGCCAGCTGGCTGCCGATACAGTGGCGAGTTCCGCTGCCGAACGGCAAGTACTGGTGCGATTGAGGTTTGCGTTCGAGAAAGCGGCCGGGATCGAAGGCGCCGGGGTTCGGAAACACGTCGCGTTGCCGGTGTGCGAGATAAATGCTCGGGGCGAGCACGGCCCGCGCCGGGATGGTCGTACCCAGCAAAGGGGTGTCCGTGCCGACCTGGCGATTCGCGGCGTTGGGCACCGGCGGCGTGATACGCAAGGATTCCTGCACACACGCCTGAAGATAGGGCAGGCCGGAGGCGGTCGAGCCGTTCGCCGTACTCCCCCGCAACTCCGCCAGCACGTTCGCCAGTACGTCGTCGTTCTCGACGATCCAGTGGAGCGTCCAGGCAACGGCGGAGGCGGACGTCTCGTGGCCCGCGAACAGCAAGGAGGCCACGTGATCTCGCAGCTCGCCGTCCTCGATCCCGGCGAACTCCCCATCGGCCAGCAGCGAAGCAAGACTCGGCCGCCCCTCGGCCGCGGCCTGTCTGACCGCCGCGACGAGCCTGCGGTCAAGGGACTCGGGCGACCGAGGGAAGCCGCCGAGGAACAACCGGTACGCCAGTGTGCGCGGAACCGAGCCGATCGTCCGGTCGAGCCAGGTCGCGAACTCGTCGAGCACGTCAGCACGCGATCCGAGGACGATCGCCCCCGCGATTTCCAATGCCACCTGGCGGGCCATCGCGGTCGGCGAGAACACCATGCCCGGCTTCAGCCGGTCGATCGCCCGATCGACCGTGGCCGCGACCATCGAATGCCACCTCGGCAGCTGCCGTGCGCTGACCGGAGGCGCCAGGACTCGCCGAAACCGCTCGTGCCGCTCGCCGTCGGCCCAGAGAAGAGAGTTGACGCCGAGTACGGAACTCAGCGAGCGGCTACCCGGATGATCGAGCGAGGAATCGGTCTTGAACAGCCACTTCAGGGCATCCGCTTGCCACACCAGGAATTTGGCTCTCGGGGCGCTCCGGAGCTGAACGTAGCCATCCGCACGTTTGCCCTGCGAGTCCAGGAACCGCAACGGACACAGACCCATTCGCAGCTCGGCACTGTTCACCGGTCGCCCTTCCCTACGATGAGCTTCCACTCAACAGCAGAGCGTATGCGCGTGTCAATCGGTTCCGGTTCGCAATGAACTGTCCTCATAGGACATATGGAGTCGCCGTCAGCGCATGCGAGCGGTCGTCCGTTGCGGTCATTCCCGCCGGGTGAGCACGAGGGGACCGTCCTCGGTGACGGCGACGGTGTGCTCGGAGTGGGCCGTGCGCGAGCCATCGGCCGAGCGGATGGTCCAGCCGTCGGCGTCGAAGACGATGCGGTCGGTGGTGCGGGCGAACCACGGTTCGAGCGCGAGGGTCAGTCCCGGCCGGAGCTTCAGGCCGCGGCCCGCCTTGCCCTTGTTGGGAACGTGAAGATCCTCGTGCATGGTGCGGCCGATGCCGTGACCGCCGAACTCGGTATTGACCGGATACCCGTAGTCGCGGGCGACGGTCCAGATCGCCGCCGAGATGTCACCGAGGCGATTGCCGGGGCGCGCGGCCTCGACTGCCGCCTCCAGTGCTTCCTCGGTGGCTCTGATGATCCGCAGATCTTCCCCGGCCGCGGTCCCGACGATGACCGTGCGCGCCGAATCGGCGGACCAGCCGTCGATGGTCACCGCGAGGTCGGCGCTGAGCACGTCCCCGTCGCGCAACAGGTAGTCGTGGGGCAAACCGTGCAGGACGGCGTCATTGACCGAAAGGCAGATGACGTTGCGAAAGGGCCCCTTGCCGAAGGAAGGGGCGTAATCCCAGTAGCACGACAGCGCCCCTCGCCGTTTGATCATGCCCCTGGCATGCTGCTCCAGGTCGAGGAGATTGACTCCAACGTCGGCGATCCGGCCGATCTCGGTGAGC
Source organism: Prauserella marina (assembly GCF_002240355.1). Lineage (GTDB taxonomy): Bacteria > Actinomycetota > Actinomycetes > Mycobacteriales > Pseudonocardiaceae > Prauserella_A > Prauserella_A marina. Next base: position 2,745,495 of record NZ_CP016353.1, on the reverse strand, counting down.
ACCTCGCCGACGAAACGCCCCGCGACGGCCATGCGCTCGATCTCGGCCGGTGTCTTCAGTTCGATCACGAGAACCTCACGTACCAGGTAAGCGGTATTACTATACCGCAAACCTTAGCATGTGCCGGTATAGTAATACCAACTCTACGCGGCATCCGGCCGCCCGCCATCTCTCCGACGTGTCTGTCCCATGTGGACTCCAAGGTGCGCGTGTCCGAGCCCCACTTTCGGCTCCTCGCCAGGTGTCCCACGACGTTCTACACTCGGCGCACACGATGCGGAGGGCTGGGTGACGATGGCTGTCGAAGGAGAGGCGCCCGGCGCCCCGCGAGGTATCGACTCACGCAGGCCGAACGCGGCCCGCGTCTACGACTGGCTGGTCGGTGGCAATGCCGCCGACCCCGTCGACATCGAGTTCGGCGAACAACTGCTCAAGACCTTCCCGCTGACAAGGGCCGGGGCGGTCATGAACAGGCAGTGGCTGTGGCGCGCCGTCGACGCGGCGCTGGCCGCCGGAATCCGCCAGTTCGTCGACCTCGGTTCAGGGCTGCCCACCGCGGGCGCGGTCCACGACCGCGTCCGCGCGGCCGGCGTCGAAGGCGGCAGGGTGCTCTACGTCGACTACGAAGCGGTTGCTCGCGCGCACATCGAGGACAAGCTGCTCTCCGACGAGGTCGACGACTGGTGTGGCGGCGCGCAGGTCGACATCAGAGACCCGGACCTGCTGTTCGCGCACCCCGAGACCCGGCGGTTGATCGACTGGGACGAGCCGGTGTGCGTACTGATGGTGGCCGTGCTCCATTTCATCGGCGACGAGACCGACATTCCCGCCCTGCTGCGCCGCTACCGGGACCGCATGGCGCCGGGAAGCTGGCACGCCATCAGCTATCTGAGTTCCGTCGACGACGAGGAACCCGAACAGGCCGCGACCCTGCGCAGGCTGTGGGCCGCCTACGACGACACCCCGAATCCGGTGTTCGTGCGCGACCGGTCCGAGATCGAGACCTGGTTCGAGGGGCTGCGGATGATCCCGCCGGGCCTGGTGCACTTGCCCCAGTGGGGGGACGTCGAGCTGACACCCGAGCTGGACACCATCAAGCGAGTCGGCTGGGCTGGAGTCGGCGAGATTCGGTGAGCCGCCCGTCGGCGACCTCGGCGATCTGATCTACCGCGGTGAGGTGGGCGCGGTCGTGGGTGACCAGGACCGTTGCCGTCGCCTGCTGATGGGTCAGCCGGGTGATCAGGTCGATGACCGCCGCTCCCCGGTCGTGGTCGAGCGCGCTGGTGGGCTCGTCGATCAGCAGGACGGTCGGGTCGTTCATCAGGGCTCTGGCGATGTTGACGCGCTGGCGCTGACCGCCGGAGAGCTGGTGCGGGCGGCGGCGCGCCTCACCGGCGAGACCGACGGCGTCGAGCAGGTCCAGCGCCTTGCCGCGTGCCTTGCCGGGGGAACGACCGTCGATCTGTGCCATCACCTGAAGCTGCTCGGCCGCCGTGAGCGAGGACAGCAGGTTGGGCTGCTGGAACACGATGCCGATCTTGTGCCGGCGAAGGTCGGTGAGTTGACGCCGGGTCATGCCGGTGGTGTCGGTGCCGTCGATCGTGACGGTGCCGGTGTCCGGGGTGATGAGGGTCGCGGCGACGGCGAGGAGGCTGGATTTTCCGGAGCCGGACGGACCCGCGATCGCGGTGAGACTGCCCCGTGGGACGTCGAGGCTGACCTGGTCAAGCGCGGTGAGGCGGGAGTCGCCGTCAGGGTAGGTGAGGGTGATGCCGGTCAGATTCAGGCTCATCGGGCGCTCCCCAATGCGGTCAGCGGGTCGACGGAGGTGATGCGGCGGATGGCCACCGCCGCGCCCAGCACACCGAGCAGGATCAGCACGGCGGCGGGGACGAGAACGGTGGCTGGATCGAGCACGAAGGGAACGGTGGAGCCGGAGATCACCGCGCCGAGCCCGGCCGCGAGTCCGGTGCCGACGAGGGTGCCGCCGGTGAGCAGGACGACGGCCTGACCGAGAGCGTCCTTAAGCAGTCCGGCCGTGGTGGCTCCCAGCGCTTTGAGCACGGCGATGTCGCCGCTGCGCTGGATGGTCCATACGGTGAAGAACGCACCGATGACCAGCGCCGAGATGACGAACAGAAAGCCGCGCATCAGTTGCAGGGAACCGTTTTCGGAGGTGTAGGAGCCGATGGCGGCCAGCGAGTCCTCCGTGGAGACCGTCACGGTGCCCGCCGCCTCGTCGGTGGCCTCGATGACGCCGTCGGAGGTGTCGTCGGAGGTGGTCAGGGCGATCACCGTCGCCGTGTCGCCGCCGCTGCCAGGAGGCGCGGTGTGCTGCCAGACGTCGAGGTTGGTCCAGACGACGGGGGTGTGGCTGAAGAAGGCGTCGCCCGCCACCGAGGTCACGGCCAGTTCCTGTCCGGCCACCGTGATGGTGTCGCCGGAGCGGACACCCAGGCTCTCCGCGGCCGCGCCGGAGAGCACCGCCGAGTGCCCGGTCAGCGTCTCGCTGTCGGGGGCGAGGGCCGATCCGGGCCGGACGCCGAAGGCGGAGATGCCGGAGCTGCGGTCGCCCGCCGTGGCGTTGAGGCTGGTGATGCCCAGCGGTTCGGCGGTACCGACGCCGGGGGCCGATGCCCATTGCCGCCACTGGTTCTCGGTGACGGTGGAGCCGGAATACGCCAGCTCCTGGCCCTCGCCTGGCGCCGCGAAGGCGATCCGGTCGGCAGGCAGGCCGGTGATCGCGGAAATGTTCTGCTGCCCGAGCCCCGCCGTCAGCCCGGACAGCAGCCCGACCAGCAGGGTGATCAGGACGACGACGACTCCCATCAGGGCGAAGCGCCCCGCGGCGAATCTCAGGTCTCTCCATGCGACGAACACGACTTCGGCCTGCCCTCTCGGCTGGGGACTGGTACCCCTCCACGGTCACCGTTCGCGCCCTGGCAGGGCATCGCCCCGGGGATGGCACTTCGCGAGCGGGAAGGCGGCACTCCGGTTCCACCTTTCGATAGAGGTGTACTCCCGGGGCCGCTCCGTAACCTGGACTTACTGTGAACGTCACCGCTCCTGCCCTGACCCCGACCAGCCGGGTCCTAACCTGGTGCGTGCATCTGCTGTTCACCGGCCTGCTCGTGCTGGCCGCGGTAAGGGCCGTCGCAGGCAACCTGCCATTGACCGGCGCGATCGTGGCCGTGGCCGTGGCGTGCGGCGCGGTGTACGCGGCAGGGCCATTCCTGCCGCGCGTCCGCACCTCGCGATGGGCCGCGGCGGCGTGGCTCGGCGCGGTGAGCGCTGGGTGGCTGGTCCTGATCGTGCTGACCCCCGACGGGATCTGGGTCGCCTTTCCGCTGTACTTCCTCCAGCTCCACCTGCTGCCGCGCCGGGCGGGACCAGTAGCCGTGACGGCGACCGCGCTGGCCGCGATCACCGCCTTCGCCGCTCACCAGGGTTCGCTCAGCCCCGCCGTCGCCATCGGCCCCGCGCTCGGCGCGGCCGTCGCGGTCGCCGTCGTGCGGGGATATCAAGCGCTGTATCGAGAGAGCGAGCAACGCAGACACCTGATCGACGAACTGACCGTCACGCGCGCCGACCTCGCCGAGGCTCAGCACACGGCCGGTGTGCTCGCCGAGCGGGAACGCCTGGCCAGGGAGATCCACGACACCCTGGCACAGGGGTTGTCGAGTATTCAGTTGCTGCTGCGTGCCGCGGAGCGGTCCCTTCCGGAGACCCCGGCGAAAGCAGCGGGGTACGTGGATCAGGCTCGCCACGCCGCCGCTGACAACCTCGCCGAAGCCCGCCGCTTCGTCGCGGCACTCAGCCCGCCTGCGCTCGACGACACGACACTGGCCGGTGCGCTGGAACGGTTGTGCGCCACCACCAGCACGCGACACCGGATCACGGCGCGCTTTCACGGCACCGGCGACCCGGTACCGCTGCCCACCGCGCACGAGGTCGCGCTGTTGCGCATCGCCCAGGCCGCGCTCGCCAACACCGTCCGCCACGCCGAGGCCAGCACGGCCGAGATGACCCTGAGCCATCTCGGCGACCACGTCGCACTGGACATCGTCGACAACGGCACCGGCTTCGACCCAACGGGGCTGCCGGAGCCCGACCCGCAAGGCGGTGGCTTTCGAGGCTTCGGCCTCGCGGCCATGCGCGCCCGCGCGACGGCGCTGGGCGGCACCCTCACCATCGAGTCGGCGCCGGGCCGGGGCACCGCGCTCGCCGCCTGCCTGCCACTCCCCCAGCCCGCGAGCACCCGAGCGGAGGCAGGCCCGTGACCGGCACTCTTGTCCGGCTGCTCCTCGCCGACGACCATCCCATCGTGCGCGCGGGGCTTCGTGCCGTGCTGGAGACCGAACCCGGCCTCGTCGTGGTCGCCGAAGCCGCGACAGCCGAGGACGCCGTCGCCCGCGCGGCACTCGGCGACATCGACGTGGTGCTCATGGACCTCCAGTTCGGCGCGGGCATGACCGGCGCCGAGGCGACCGCCGCGATCACGGCGCGTCCCGGCGCGCCGAGGGTCCTGATCGTCACCACCTACGACACCGACGCCGACACCCTGCCCGCCATCGAGGCGGGAGCGACCGGCTACCTGCTCAAGGACGCCCCACCCGAAGACCTGGCCTCGGCCGTGCGCACCGCGGCAGGCGGCGGAACCGCACTGGCACCCAGCGTCGCCGACCGGCTCATGAACCGGATGCGCATGCCCGGCACCGCGCTGACCCGGCGTGAGGCCGAGGTGCTTACCCTGGTCGCGGGCGGTCTTTCGAACCGGGCCATCGCGGACCGGCTTCAGCTCACCGAAGGCACCGTGAAATCCCATCTCGCCCGCAGTTACACCAAACTCGGTGTCGACTCGCGCACCGCCGCCGTCGCCGCCGCGACCGAACTCGGCCTCATCCGCCGCTGACGGACCGCGCGGCGTTCCGATGACGAAAGGACCGCCGTGACATTCACCGTCCACCTCGTCGACGTTTTCGCGTCGGGGTCGTTGACCGGCAATCCGCTCGCCGTCGTCACCGGTGCCGACGACGTGGAAACAACGGACATGCAGCGATTGACGCGGTGGTTCGGCTTCTCCGAGACCACGTTCCTCCTGCCGCCGACCCAGCCTGAGGCCGACTACCGGGTCCGGATCTTCACGCTGGACAGGGAAATGCCGTTCGCCGGGCACCCCACGCTCGGTACCGCGCGGGTCTGGCTCGCCACGGCAGGCGCGGCGCGCGGCCGGGGCGAACTCGTCCAGGAATGCGGAGCCGGGCTGGTCCGGGTGCGCCGGGAAGGCGACCTGTTGTCCTTCGCCGCCCCGCCACTGCTCAAATCGGGCAGGCCGACGGCGGAAGAACTGAGCGAGGCCACCCGCTTCCTCGGCCTCGGCGTCGCCGACGTCCTCGACGCGTCGTGGATCGACAACGGCCCAGGATGGCTCGGTATCCGGCTGGCATCGGCCGAGGCGGTGTTGTCACTTTCGCCCGAGCCGCGCTGGCCCGGCCGCGTCGACATCGGCGTCGTCGGTCCGCATCCGGCGGGCAGGGACACGTCGTTCGAGGTGCGGGCGTTCTTCAGCGACCAACTGGGGGCCATCGTCGAGGACCCCGTCACCGGCAGTCTCAACGCCTCGATCGGGCAGTGGCTCTACGCGACCGGCGTCGTCGCCGGGCCCTATGTCGCGGCACAGGGAACCAGCCTCGGCCGCAGCGGTCGCGTCCACGTCCACCGCGATGCCGAAGGGCAGATCTGGACCGGTGGTCAGGCATGCATTCACGTGCGGGGCGAACTGGAGCTGTAGCGCCGTCCCGGTCAGTCCACATCGGACCTTCCACTGGCACGCCGCGCACCCCGCCGGTCTCCGGGTAGCGTGCGTCCGGCGGGACCCACATCCCGGTGGCACGGCCTGGTGAAGCGAGGACACACGATGACGATGGGACCGGATTCCGGACAGCCCGCGTCATCCCGGCTCGCACGACGGCTCGGCACGGGCAGCGCGGTCGTGATCGGCCTTGGCTCGATGCTCGGAGCCGGGGTGTTCGCCGCGTTCGCCCCTGCAGCTCGCGCCGCGGGGACCGGACTGCTGATCGGGCTGGCGATCGCCGCGATCGTGGCCTACTGCAACGCCACCTCTTCGGCACGGCTGGCCGCGCTGTACCCGGAGTCGGGCGGAACCTACGTCTACGGCAGGGAACGGCTCGGCCCCTTCTGGGGCTATCTGGCCGGATGGGGGTTCGTGGTCGGCAAGACCGCTTCGTGCGCGGCCATGGCCCTCACCGTCGCCGCGTACACCCTGCCGCACGCCGACCGGCCCGCGCGGACGGCACTCGCGGTGGGTGTGGTGCTCGCGCTGACCGCGCTGAACTACCGGGGTGTGCGGAAGTCGGTACTGCTGAGCGCGGTCATCGTGGCGGCAACGCTGCTCGTACTCGGGGCCGTCGTACTCGCCTCGCTCACCGGCGGCACCGCGAGCACGGGACACCTGCGCCCGTTTCCGGACGCGGACCTCGGCGGGGTCCTGCAATCGGCGGGGCTGCTGTTCTTCGCCTTCGCCGGCTACGCCCGGATCGCCACCCTCGGCGAGGAGGTCCGCGAACCCCGGCGCACGATTCCTCGTGCGATCCTCCTCTCGCTCGGGATCACGCTGGCCGTCTACACGCTCGTCGCGGTCGCCGCGCTGCTCGCGCTCGGTCCCGCCGCGCTGGCCGCCGCGACCGATCCGCTGGCGAGCGCGGTCGAGGCGGGCTCGTGGTCGTGGCTCACCCCGGCCGTACGGGCGGGCGCGGCGATCGCCGCGCTCGGTTCACTGCTCGCGCTCGTGCTGGGTGTCTCGCGCACCACGTTCGCCATGGCCCGGGACGGGCACCTGCCACGGACACTCGGCGCCGTCCACCCCCGGTTCCAGGTGCCGCATCACGCCGAGATCGCCGTCGGTGTCGTCGTCGCGATCGTGGTCGGCTTCGTCGACGTGCTCGGCGCCATCGGCTTTTCCTCCTTCGCCGTGCTCGGCTACTACGCCATCGCCAACGCCTCGGCGCTGACCCTGACCCGGGGCGAAGGCAGGCCGCCCCGGATCGTCCCGGTGACCGGTCTGGCCGGTTGTCTCGTGCTGGCCTTCACTCTGCCTGCCGGTTCCGTACTCGCCGGAACCGCGATGCTGGTGCTCGGCACCCTGTTCTGGGCGGCTCCGCGCTTGTTGCGCGGGCGCGGCGGCTGATGAACACTCTCGCCCCATGGCGGGAAAAGATCTGGACGGCCTGCGCCGGTACTGGGACAAACAGTCGGGCTCCTACGACCGGCAGATGACCCTCCTCGACCGCAAGTTCTTCGGCGACACCCGGCAATGGGTGTGCGCGCAGGCCGAGGGCGAGGTACTGGAGGTCGCCGTAGGCACCGGTCTGAACCTGCCGCTCTATCCCGCCGACGTCACACTCACCGGTATCGACCTGAGCCCGGCGATGCTGGAGCAGGCGCGCGGGCGCGGGCGTGCGATCGACGCCCGCACCGGTGACGCGCAGCGGCTGGAGTTCCCCGACGCCTCGTTCGACACGGTCGTCAGCACGTTCGCTCTGTGCGCGATCCCCGACGAGAAGGCCGCGATCGGCCAGATGTGGCGGGTGCTGCGTCCTGGCGGCCTGCTCCTGCTCGCCGACCACGTCGTGAGCACCGCCTGGTACGCGAGAGGTGTCCAGCGGCTCGTCGAACTCGTCAGCATCCCGGTCGGAGGCGAGCATTTCCGGCGAAGGCCGATCGAGGACGTGCGGGCGAAGGGATTCACGATCGAGCGCCATGAGCGGTTCAAGCTCGGCATCGTGGAACGTCTCGCCGCGCGCAAACCGGCCTCCTGAGTGGCGCGCTCCGCACTCGGTAGCCAGCCACTGGATTACATGATATGAACATCCTGTTCACAGTGTGCTCAGTGGAGGTGGGAGCCGGATGGACATCCAGGCCGTCGACAGGGTCGGGAAGATCCTCGCCCTTTTCGGCCCTCACCGGACGTCGGTGTCCTCGTCGGAGGCCGCCGAACTGATCGGCCTGAACAGGACGACGACCTACCGGTACCTGTCCTCGCTCGTGGCGGCGAACGTACTCGATCTGCGGCCCGACCGCACCTACGTTCCGGGCCCGACGTTGATCCAGCTCGGGGCGCTCGCGCTTGGTCAGAGGGAGATCCTGCGGCTTGCCGCCGAACCGATGGCGCAGCTCGCCAGGGAAACCGGTGTCACCACCGTCCTGTCGCTGTGGGGCGAAGCCTCCCCCGTGGTGGCACACGTGGAAGAACCCGCTCACCGCGAGATCGTCGTGACGGTACGCGTAGGCATGCAACTGTCGCCGTCGGCCGCGCAAACGAGGATCTTCCACGCCTTCAAGGACGACGACCCACGCGTGCGACGCGCGGTGCGGAACCTGCAGGCCGACGAGCCCTCGGAATCCGGCATCGAACGCGACACCGTGCGCGAGCGCGGATTCGCCACCCAGACCAGCCCGAGGGGCATCGCGGTAATGGCAGTGCCCGTCTACGAAGCGGGCGGCATGGTGGCCGCGCTGGCGTTGCTGAGCACCCGCGACGTGCTCGACCTCTCCGCGGATTCCTCGGAACTGTCCGCACTGCTGAAAACCGCGGAGACGATCTCGACGAGCATGGGTCACGCCTGAGGCGTACCCGCCTCGCGATCGGCACGCGACGACACCACCATCGCCAGCGGGGCCAGCGTGTCCACCTCACCGAGCCTGCCGTAGGTCGGCCCGGCCAGCCTGGCGGCCGGATCGAGCTCGGCCGTGTCGATCTTGCCGTCGCTCAGCAGATCCGTCCTGACGTGAAACGTCAGCACCTCGCCGACGGTGAACTCCGAACCGGCCCTTCCGAAGCTGACGACCTTCGCGAGCCTGCACTCCATGCTCACCGGAACATCGGAAAGCCGGGGCGGAGCGACCTTGTCACTCGCGGTCGTCTCCAGCCCGAGCAGCGCGATCTCGTCCACATCGGCCTCCAGCGCCCGCCCGCTCTCGTGGACCGCGTTCCTCGACCGCCACGAAGGGATGTTGACGACGTACTCCCCCGTGCACGCGATGTTGTGCGCGGTGTCCTTGCGACGGCCTGCCCGCCTTCCGATGTTGACGCCGATCATGGGCGGGTCGTTCGACACCATCGTGAAAGCGCTGAACGGGGCGAGGTTGAGTGCGCCGTCGGCGTCCATCGAGGTGATCCAGGCGACGGGCCTTGGCACGATGACTCCGGTGAGCAGCCGGTAGGCGGCGTTCGCGTCGAGCGAGGAAGCCTCGATCGCCGTGTGACCGGGTCCGCTCATCCCTGGTATTCCTCAGCACTCGTGCGCACGGCGGCCGCGTCGAAGTCGTTGATCTTCTCGATCAGCGAGTTGTCGAACAGATCGTCGGCGGGAACCTCGGTGTCGATGAGCCCGGCTTCGCGCAGATAGGTCACGCTGGCCTCCATCGCCGAGGGGTCGAGTTCGCCGTAGGGCTCGTCGTCGGCCCCGAGGTTCGCCAGCCGCGACTCAAGGACCTTGACGCCGGTGGCGATCGCTTCCTCGTCGCTCATGCCGGTCGGCTTGCTCTCGGGGTGGGCCCTGTAGAGGATCCTGATGGCCGCTTCGGGGTTGGCCGAGGTGAACACGACGCCCTTGGCGACCGCCCTGCCGATCTTCTCGAACAGCTCGGGATTGCTCTCCAGTTCGGAGGCGCGGGCGGCCAGCCCGCCGCTGGTGAGGTTCTCGGTGCCGGGAACCTCGATGGGCCGCAGCGCGATGCCCTGGTTCCGCAATACCTGGAACGACGTGTCCAGCAGGGCGAGCGCGTCGACGTGCCCGTCCTTCACCGCCGCCGCCTGCTGAGCGCCCGTGCCGATCGCGATGAACGTGACGGAATCCGCCGGAACGCCCGCCTTTTCGAGACCGATCTTGGCCTGGGTGACCGACGCGCTCGCCAGCGAGATGGCGCCGACCGTCTTGCCGCGCAGGTCGGCGATCGAGGAAATGCCGGAGTCCTCGGGAACCTGGAGGCCGTAGATGTTGTCGCGGTAATAGGACATGTAATACGTCAGATCCAGATTCTTGCCCGGCTGCCTCCCGATGACGACCGGTTCGGGGCTGACCGCCCCCGTCGCCACCTTGCCCGTGGCGATCTGCTGGGCCTGGGTGGTGGCGGAGTCGGTCAGGATCACGTTCATATCCAGACCTTCCTGCTCGAAGTACCCCTGTTCCTGGGAGACGGCGATACTGGCGATACCGGCGTTCCAGGTCGGCGTGGCGAGCGTCATCGAGATCGCCCTTCCGTCCCCGCCCGCACCGGCACCGCAGGCGGTCAATGTTGCGGCGAGCACGGCTGCCGAGGTCATGGCGAGCAGAGGTCGCATGCGACTGTGCATGGTCATCGTTCTTCCTCTTGTCGGGCGAAAACGTTGGTACAAGGCCGAAATCCGGCGTGTCAGGTCAGGGAGTCACGTTGCGGGCCCGGTTCTCCTCCGACCAGAAGGTCAGCCTGCGGCCGATCAGCACGACCGCGTAGTGGAGCACCAGCCCGATGGCCGACAGGATCACCAGCACGGCGAACATGGTCGCCACGTCCAGCGAGGTGTTGCTGGACAGGATCAGATACCCGAGCCCCGCCTGCGATCCGACGAATTCGGCGACGACCGCGCCGATCACCGAGAGCACGACGGCCACGTCGAGCCCTGCCACGATGCTCGGGACGGCACTCGGCAGCCGTAGCCGCGTCAGCACCTGCCTTCTGGTGGCACCGAAGGACTTCATCATGTTGATCTGGTCGTTGCTGGCCGAATTGAACCCGAGGGTCGAGTTGACGAGGATCGGGAAGAACGCGATCAGCGCGGTCGCGAGAATCTTCGATTCCATGCCGAAGCCGAACCAGACGAGAAACAGCGGCGCGAGCGCGACCTTGGGCACGGTCTGCAACACGACGATGATCGGCAGCAGGGTTTTCTCGGCGAGGCGCGAAGAACTGATCACGATCGCGATGAGCATGCCGACCACGACCGCGATGCCGAACCCGTAGATGATTTCCTGCAACGTGACGAGGGTGTGGTGTCCGAAGGAACCCGAGCCGAACCCGTCGATCAGTCCCTGGACGATACGGGTCGGCGCGGGCAGCAGGATTTCGGAGATGTCCAAAGCGGACACGATCGCTTCCCACACCGCGAGCAGAAGAACGACCGTGCTGCCTGCCAGCAGCCAGCCCGGCAGGTCCGAAAGGCGCTTACGCCTTCGCGTCGCCGAGGCTTCCCTGCGCACGGTGAGTTTGCCCCGCTCGTCCTCGGCTGGAGCCTGTTCGAGGTCCGTGGGGAGGTCGTGGATGCTCATCAGGGGGTCACCGCTTCCGTTCCGTCGAGGACCCGCCGGATCCGCCGGGCGTACTCGCCGAACTCCGGGGTGTTGATGGTGGCCAGCGTGCGCGGCCTCGGCAGATCGATGCCGACGACGTCGGCGATACGGCCGGGGCGCGGCGTCATGACCACGACCCGGTCGGAGAGCAACACCGCCTCCGAGATGCTGTGCGTGATGAACAGCACCGTCTTGCGGTCGCGTTCCCAGATGGTCAGCAGATCCATGGTGAGCTGGTCGCGGGTCATCGCGTCGAGCGCGCCGAACGGTTCGTCCATCAGGAGAATGCGAGGATCATGCAGCAGTGCCCTCGCGATTCCCACGCGTTGCTGCATTCCGCCGGAAAGCTGATACGGGTAGCTCTCGGTGAAGTCCGTCAGGCCGAGCATGGAGATCAGCTCCAGTGCCCTTCCCCTGTCGGTCCTGCGGCGGCTCCTGCTCTGCAACGTGGACGGAACGAGGACGTTGTCGAGCACCGTGTGCCACGGCAGCAACAATGGTTGCTGGAACACCATTCCGGTCATCGCCGACACCGAAGGCGCGTGGGCGTGGTATTCGAGGGAACCGCCCGTCAACGGTTCCAGCCCCATGATCAACTTGAGTAGCGTGCTCTTCCCGCAGCCGCTCGGCCCGACGATGGACACGAATTCGCCGTCGCCGACGCCGAGGTCGAAATCGTCGACGGCGAGGGTGTTCTCTCCGTATCGCTTCGAGACGTGCTCGAAGCGCATCACCGTGTTCGTCATGTCAGGTGCTCCTCGTGCTCGGTGGCAGCCCTCGGCGCGAGCCGCCGGGTCCGCTCGATCAACCCGGTGGCTCCCACGGCAAGCGTCGTCGTGTCGTTGCCGCAGACGATGAAGTCGTAGTCCTCTTCGGCCGCCTTCGCGATCGCGCCGGCGCCGACGGCCGTGCCGACGAGCATCCCTGCCGCCTTCGCGGCGGCGCGCGCCGTCGCCGTCAATTCCGCGACCGGCGGCGCGCCCCGCAGGCTCGCCGCGTCGATGCCGAGGTCGGCCGGGCCGAGCATCAGCGCGCCCAGACCGTCCACTGTGGCGATACGTCCCGTTTCCCTTACGGCGGCGACACTTTCGATCTGCCCGATCGCGAGACCGGTCCGCGACAGGTACTCCGCTCGTGGCGCGGTTCCCCAGCCGCCCGCTCGCGAGGTCCCGCCCGATCCCCTGACCCCGTGTGGTGGGAACCTGGTGCATTCGACGAGCCGGGCGGCTGTCTCCGCGTCGTCGACGTGCGGCGCGACGATGCCATCGGCGCCCGCGTCGAGCAGCCGCTGGATCAGCGAGGGCCGCAGGTCGGGAACACGCACCAGCATCCGCATGCCCCTGCCCTGGCCGACGGCGATGTGGGCAAGGACCGCGTTCAGGTCCATCAGGGTGTGTTCGAGGTCGACGACGCAGAAGTCGAATCCCGCCTTCGCCATGATCTCGGTGCTCTCGACCGAGGACAGCTTGATCCACGAGCCCCACGCGGGACCGAGGGAGCCGCCGCCGGTGCGGCGCAACGGGTTCATGCTGATTCCCCGTCAGCCGGAGCGGGGTAGTCCTCGGCGTTGAGCACCCAGCCGGGCCTTGCCGAAAAATCGGCGCGAGGACCGGCGAAGATGTCCAGCATCCTGTTCTCGCCCTCCCCTACCGCCTCGCTGGTGTGAATCAGCGGCGGCGGGATGATCGTGAGCGAGGGGCCGCCGATGGTCAGGTGCTCGTCGGGCCGCCAGGTGCGCCGGTCCGTGCCCCACGGGGTGCGCACGTGGTGGGTGTAGCGGCCGTCCTCGACAAAGCTGAGTTGTTCGAAGTCCTCGTGCGAATGCGGCGAAAGCGAGCCGGGATCGCGGGGCCCCACTCTCGGATAGAGCACGTTGACCATCGCGTGCCGGTTGCGGAAGATCCGTCCCATCCGCCGAGGGGACGGCTCGATCCGCTCGACGTCGTCGTATACGCGCAGCGCTGGTCCGCCGGGAGGCTCCGGCCACGGCGGCGTCACCGCGACGGTGTCCGGCAAGGGCTGGTAGACCTCGGCGTTGCGGCTGCGCGCGGCCAGTTCGGTCGCTGTGGTCGCGAACAGCCGGACCAGCCTGGCAGGCTCCTCGGCGATGATCCTGCTGTGGCCGGGGGGAATCGCCACGACCGAGCGTCCTGCCACCACGGCGTTGGCACCCCCCGCCTCGAACGAAACGGCACCGCCGCTTCCCAGCACCACGGCGAGTGTCTCGTCGGTTTCGGTGCGTTCGAGGAGGTCGCCCTCGGCCAGCTCGGTGTAGACGAAGACCACGTTCGTCGCCCTGACGATCCAGGACCTGCCGCCCTCGCCGGTGATGGCGTCGGGCTCGATGGTGGTGAAGTCGAAGCTTTGCGGTGGCAGTGGTTCCCCCTCCGGCCGCCGGGCGGCGGCAGGCGCGAGCTGGGCACGGGGATCATCTGGCGCGTAAGGCATGGCGGGATTCACCCCCCGACCGGAGCGGGACGCTCGGCGTCGAGTCCCAGCAGGAACGCGGCGTTGCGGCAGGCGACCTGGCGTAGTTCCTCCACGCTCAGCCCTCGGTCGAGCAATTCCTTGCCCACCCGCATGAACGCGTCGACGGGCATGGGCCTGCCGCGCTGTCCGAGATCGGACGACAGCACCGTGTGATCGGGGCCGATCTTGCGAATCCAGTCCAGCAGCAGCGAAGGGTCCCATTTGCGGTAGCCCATCGGGTCGTACATGCCGACCTCGTGCTCGATGTAGGCACCCAGTTCGACGAGTTCGGAGCACTCACCTGGATCGGCGTCGATGACGAAGTTCGGGTGACTGATGATCATCCGCCGCACACCGCGATCCCGGCCCGCCGTGAAGATCTTGTGCGCCTCCGGTGGCGACACGTGACCGGCCGAGAGCAGCGCGTCGCTTTCCACGATGAGGTCGACGACCTCGTAGACCTCATCGACGAGCCGACCGTCGGCAGTGGTCACGTCGATGATGCGGTTCGGGATCTCGATGTCGGATTCGGGAAAACCGTGGTGGTCGTTTTCGCAGTGACAGCGACTGGAGAACGTGGGGAACCAGACGGCACGCCCGCCCATGCGCAGGCTCATCGCGACGGCGTAGGGGTTGATGCCGCCGATCTGGGCGTTCAGTGCGATCCCGCCGAACACCGGCGTGCCGATCTTCGCGAGGTCGCGCTCCATCGCCAGCAGGTCCATCACCGTGTTGTGATGGTGTGACTTCACGAGAATGCCGCGCATGCCGAGCCGTTCCGCGTCCCGTGCCGCCTCGACGTGGTCGAATTCGCGGGCGAAGGGATTCGGTCCTGAATGGCAATGCAGATCGACGGCTCCGTGAAGTACCTCTGCGATGGGTGGACTGCTCGTCACGCTGCGACCTCGCTGTCTTTCCAGGGCCGGATCGACCCCACTGCTCTGTGCGCATCACAGCATCGCTGTTCACATAGCGACTGTCAACACGTCATTCGCGAGGATCGCCGACATCCGCAGGAGACCGCCCCGAAATGAGCCGGACCTGCGATAACGATCCGATCTCCTGTCGGAACCGACGCGATGACCGTGAGCCACGGACCGCATCGCCCGCGCGACGAGCACGCGCGAAGCGTTCACGGTGAGTGCCGGGACAAAGTCGGACGGCCTGGCAGCCGGAGGAAAGCAGACGGTCGATGCCGGGTGGAGAAATTCGCTAGCTCGCGGGTCGCAGGTGGGGGACGTAGGCGACGGCGTCGAAAGCCCGAAAGACCGGCGCCCCAAGGAATTCTTCCTGTGAGCGGAACTTCGTGTAGGTTCCGGCGTCCTCGACGTTCGCCGCTCGCAGATCCGCGATCGCCAGCGCGGCCGTGTCGTCGATGGCCGCTTCGGCGAACGCGGCCTCGATGCTGCCGGGTTCCGGTGGCGGCAGGGGGCGCTGGACGACATCCATTCCACTCGGTTGGCCCGGGTTCAGTTCGCCGCACGCGACGCTCCCGTGATTGCCTGTCGCCGCGATCGCGACGTAGTCCTCGCCCAGCGCGGCGCGCAGGTGATACCCGGCGGGAAGGATGTCGGCGGGGCCGCCGTGCTCGACCGGTGTCGCGCGCAGGTGGACGTTGTGCAGCGCGAGAACGATCTTGGCGCCGGGATCCTCGTCGAGCAGCCGCAGCACCGTCTCGGCCATGGCGGTGTCCAGCGCGGTCGTTCCCACGGAAAGGCCGCTTCCGGAGAAGTCCCGGTACAGATGATCGGCGTGCCACGCGGCGCGCACACGGGCCAGCGCTTCGGTGCGCGCCGACGTGGCTTCCATCCTGCCGAGCAGACGACTCAGATCCGCGGTCAAAGCGTCCCTTGTGGACTGTTCGAGCGCGGCGTAGTTGAACAACTCGCGCATCGGATATTCGTCCTGATAGGCGCACGCGGCGGCGAGCGCGCGTTCCAGCAGCGGCAGCGCGCCGGGATCGGTGTGCCGCAGGTGGGTGCGCACCCGGCGCAGTTCGGGGACCACATCGGCAACGGCTCCGGCGAAGCGCACCGGGCGCTCCGCCACCGCGTTGTGCGCGCGCATCCAGGCCAGCGCAGCGTGCATTTCGCCGTGGCGGGTCAAGGCCATCGCGGGGGTGCCGGTCAGCTCGGCGAGGTCACCGGAAGCACCTCGCACCCAGGAATCGATCGCCTCGGACTCGACGCGCGGCGCCTCGAAGACGTACCCGGTGAATCCGCACCGCTCCACCAGAAACCGGAGCAACCGGTGCCGCAGGAGATAGAACTCCCTGACATGGTGGGCATTCTCGCCGATGGCCACCACCCTGGCCTCACCGATCAGCGCGCGCAGGGATTCCAGCTCGTCCAGCGGCGCCTCCGGGTCGAGCGCGCTCGCGGTGAACGCCTCCTGCCTCAGCCATCGCGCGAACTCCACGGTCGACTCCCTTCGTAACTTTGACAGCATTGTCAAAGTAATTAACTCTGACAATGCTGTCAAAGTTGGTAGGGTTGGCGACCATGACCGCCCGGGACCACGAACCGCCCCGGCGTCGCCGCCGCGCCGACGCCCAACGCAGCAGATCCGCGGTCCTGACGGCGGCCGCCCAGGTGCTGGGCACGCACCCCGAAGCGGGACTCGACGACGTCGCCAAGGCCGCCGGGGTCAGCAGGCAGACGGTGTACGCGCACTTCGGCTCAAGGGAATCCCTCGTAGACGCCGTCCTCGACCACGTGACCTCGGAAGTCGTCGCGGCCATGGACGCCGCAGCGATCGACGGAGAAGCGGCCGAAACCACCCTGCTGCGCCTGCTCGACGCGAGCCGGAGCGCTGCTCAACGGCACCCACTGCTCCTCCAGGACAGCCGGATCAGCGCGGAGCGCTCGCGCGACCTGCATCGCCCGATCATGAGCCGGTTCACCGAGGTGATCGAACGCGCGCAACGCGAAGGCGAGTTCACCGATCGGCAGCCCTCTACCTGGCTTGCCTCGGCGATCATCTCCCTCGCCCACACCGCGGCCGAACTGGCCGGCACCGGGCAACTGGACGCTCAGGCCGCCGATGCCGCCCTGCACACCGGCATCCGGCGGCTCATTCGCCCGGACTGACCTGGTCAGCGGCAACGCCGGTGCCGAGGCTGATTTCCAGCCCCACCGCCCGCCCACCACGGCGGCGAAGACTGCCCAGCAGGGTCGTGAGGACGAACACCCGGAACTTGTTGCCGTACTTTCCGGTCATCGCTCGCTTCGCCGTGCGCGACTCCGGTGCTCGCAGCACTCGCGCCGAACCGGACCGCCATGGCCCGGTCGGGACTCCCTCGAAGGTCGACGGCGCGACCTCGACGCGCGGATCGCGGCGGATCCGGGCTACTTTCCACGAACGGCCAGGGGTGTAGCCGTACCAGCGGCCCTCGCGAGGAGCCAGCCACACCGGCGTCGAAGCCGCCGAGCCATCCGCGCGGAACGTGCGCAACGCGAAAAACTGATCGCCGTCGGGATCGTCGCGAAATGCCACACCGGCAGTATTCCACGTCCCGAGAGCTAGTCGCGCCGATCCGGTACCTCCACGACGAAGAACAGGAAACTGATCCTGGTGGAAAGATCGTGGAACTCGGCGGGGAACAGTTCGCGCGCGGCCGGGTCCGGTTGTGGTTCGCTGATGGCGGCGAGCCGGAAACCGGCTGTGGTGAAGGCATCGGTCATCGCGTGCAACGGCCTGCGCCAGAACAGCATCGGAAACGACTGTCCGTCGAACGTCCATTCGGTGGTGTAACTGGCGGTCGCGAAGTAGTCGGGCCGGGGATCCTGGATCGCGTAGTCCACAAAGGGGTGTTGCACCGACGCGATCAGCCTGCCGCCGGACCGGAGTACGCGCCGCAGTTCGGCCAGCGTCGGCCCCCAGTCCTCCAGGTAGTGCAGTACCAGCGACGACACCACGTCGTCGAATTCGCCATCGCCGAACGGCAGGGGATCGCCAAGGTCGGCAACGCGCAGGTCCGCCTCCTCGCCGAGTTCCCGCCGGGCCAGCGCCAGCATCCCGGCACTGGAGTCGATGCCGGTCACGATCCCACCGCGATCGCGCAACGCGGCGAACAGCGGACCGCTGCCGCAGCCCGCGTCCAGAATCCGGCGCCCGGACACGTCCCCGGCAAGGTCCACGATCGCGGGCCGCGCGAGGTAGGCGGTCATGATGTCGTTCTCGGCTCCGGCCGCATACCCCTCGGCGAAGCTGTCGTAGTCGTTCGCCTCGACCTGTTTCGCGGGCCGCGCGGGTGTTTCGGTCACGCGATTCAATGTGGGCCTGAAGCCGCGGCCAGGCGACGACTCCGCACAGAACACCTCTGTCCCCCATGGGAGCTACGCGCGAGTGTCCACCGCGAGGTGACGATTTCGCCGTCCGGGATCCGTAGCGTTCACGACCACATCCACTACCGGCGCATCGCCGTTCTCGCTTCGATTCCGTTTCCAGAAAGGGTTTCTACTATGTTCCGCGACGTCAGGGCATCCGCCGTGCTCGCACTGTGCTGCACGGTGGCCGGCGTGGGCCTCGCAGGCTGCGACGAAGGGTCGAGCGCGGAGGCGAACCCGCCCGCGAGCGTCACCACCACGGGCACCGGCGACGACGTGCTCATCGGCACGGAGAAGATCGACATCGACGGCCGCTCGGTGAACGTCTCCTGCACGGGCGACCCGGTGGAAGGCAGGCCGGTCGTCATCCTGCTGGCAGGAGGAGGTGACGACCTCGGAAAACTGGCCGGGCTCCAGGAAACCCTGGGAGAACGGGACCGAACGTGCTCCTACGACCGGCTCGGCGCGGGGGAAAGCGACGAGCCCGGCGGACCGCAGACCCTCGACAGCACCGGTGCCGTACTGACCTCCGTCATCGACAAGGTCGCCGGTGACGCGCCCGTCGTGCTGGCAGGGCATTCGCTCGGCGGACTGATCGCCGCGAGGTACGCACCCGACCATCAGGACAGGGTCGCCGGCCTGGTTCTCATGGACGCCACGTCGCCGACGCAGGGCGCCGACCTCACCACGGAGGTGCCCCAATCGGCCACCGGCATGGCCGCCGAGTTGCGCGATCAAACGGTCGCGGTACTCGACGGACAGAGTCCGGAGCAGCTCACCATTCCCGACGGCGAGGTCCGTTCGGCCGGCGACATCCCGGTCGAGGTCATTCAGCACGGAAAGCCTTATCTCGCGGCCGTTCCCGAGTACGGCGACGCCCTCGAACGCTCGTGGGCCGAAGGCCAGGAGAAGTGGCTCGCGGTGTCCAGCCGCAGCAACCTGAGCACGGCCGAGAAGAGCGAACACCACATCTACGTCGACGAACCGGAACTCGCCGTCGCCGCGATCCAGCGCGTCGCCGACGAAGCCGCGGAAAGGGCTTAGAGCCCGGCGGGATCAGGTGACCAGACCGTGGCGATAGGCGTAGACGACCGCCTGAACGCGGTCGCGCAGCGAGAGTTTGGTGAGGATGCGCGACACGAACGTCTTGACGGTTTCCCTGCTGATCACCAGGGTCGCGGCGATCTCGCTGTTGGAAAGACCGTCCGCGACGAGACGCAGCACCTCCAGTTCGCGGGGCGTCAACGGAACGTCGCCCGGATCGCCCTCCGCGGGTCTGATCCGGGTCGCGTAGACACCGACGAGCTGGCGGGTCACCTCGGGATCCAGCAGCGCCGCGCCCGTCGCCACGGTCCGGATGCCGTGCAGGAGCCGGTCCGGCGGCGCGTCCTTCAGCAAAAAACCGCTCGCTCCGGCGCGTAGCGCGCGGTAGACGTACTCGTCGAGGTTGAACGTCGTCACCACGAGCACCTTGACGGGCCGTGCGACGCCGGCACCGGCGAGCAATCTCGTGGCGTCGATGCCGTCGAGCACCGGCATGCGCACATCCATCACCACGACGTCGGGGCGCAGTTCGGCGGTCAGGTCCACCGCGGCCTGACCGTCGCCGCATTCGCCGACCACGTCGAGATCGGGCTGGGCGCCGATGATGGTGACCAGTCCGGTGCGGACGAGAACCTGGTCGTCACAGACGAGAACCCTGGTCGGGGTGATCACGAGGTAGTCCTCTCCGGAATCCGGGCCCTCACCCGGAATCCGCCGCTCGCCCCGCTGCCCGCGCTGAAATCCCCTCCGAGGAGATCGACGCGTTCGCGGAGTCCGGCGAGCCCTCTTCCGCTGCCGCCGGGGACACCGGCCCGCGCACCGGAACCGTCCGTGCTGACCTCGACGGTGATCTCCCTTTCCCCGTGCCGCACCTCGACCGAGGTAGGGCTGCCGTGGTCGTATTTGAGCGCGTTCGTGAGTGCTTCCTGCACGACGCGGTAAGCCACCGGCCCTGCGCTGCCCGCGCCGTGGGGCGTGCCCTCCTCGGTGAACTCCACCGGTTGCCCCGCCTGACGTGTTCGCTCGACGAGGGTGGACAGTTTCGTTTCGGTGCCGTGGCCGGGATCGAGCAGATCGAGCAGAGTCCGCAGGTCGCTGATGGCGCGCCTGCCGGTGTCGGTGATGACGCTCAGCGTGTCGTCGAGGCGTTCCGGGGAGGCGGTGACATACCTGGCCGCCTCCGCCTGCACCACCATCGCCGTCACGTGGTGGGTCACGACGTCGTGAAGTTCGCGGGCGATGCGGTCGCGTTCGGCGGTACGGGTTTCCTCCGCGACGAGGCGGCGCCGTTCGGCCTCAGCCGCCCTGGTGGAACGCAGCCACGTTCCGATGCCCCAGACCAGGGCGCATGCCAGATAGAACAGGACGAACTCGCCGGGCGGTTCGCCTCCGCCGAGCAGGTGGAACGACGCCACCAACGGCACATACGCCACGGAGAGCGTGATCGCGGTGGCGCGCCTGCGCCATTCCAGCCGTGACCCGGCGTTGAGCAGTGAGATGGCCAGCGCGGTGCCCGCGAACGTGTGATAGCCGCGCAGCTGGTCGATGACGAAACCGACCGACACCAGTGCCAGGCAGACGGCGGGCCACCGCCTGCACACCGCGAGCGGAGCGCACTGGAGCACGATCGCCAGCACGGCCAGCACATCGTAGGACCGGTGGGGCATCCCGCCGACTTGCGTGCCGTGGCTGTGCAGAGCGGGGATGAGCGAGCCGGTGAAGAGCAACAGCCCGATGGTGGAATACCAGACAACGCCGTCGAACCGGCGCCACAACTCCGGGACCCGCCGAAGAGTGATCACCCGGGAAGCCTAGTGGTGGCGCCGTACGGCAAAGCACGGCATTCCCGGGATCGACGGCGCGGTGCTCAGTCGAGGACGGCGGTCGCCTCCACTTCGACGAGCAGATCCGGTTCGCCGAGCGCCGCGACGCCGAGGAGGGTGATCGGCTTGACCGGATCGACTCCCATCGCGGCCGCGGCCCTGCCGATGCCCTCGCCGAGCAACGGCATCTTGCCGGGATCCCAGTCGACGACGTAGACGGTCAGCTTGGCGACGTCGTCGAACGATCCGCCGACCGCCGCGAGCGCGGTGCCTATGTTGCGGTATGCCTGTTCCACCTGCGCGGCGAGGTCGCCCGGCCCCACCGGGTTCCCTTCCCCGTCGCGGGCGACCTGCCCGGCGAGGAACACCAGCTTCGAACCACTGGCGACGGACACCTGTACACATCGGGTTTGGGCAAGCCGTCGGGGTTGACGAGGGTCACGGTCATCGCGGACTCCATTCCTGGGCGGGATTCGGTCGGGCCATCAAAGCATAACAATGCCATGTATTGTCGAGTTGTGGTCAGGACCAAGGATCCGGCGGTGCGCGCACTGCTCATCCGGCGAGCGGCGGCGATGCTGCGCGCGAGGCAACCGGTCACGTTGCGGTCGCTCGTCGCCGGAACCGGGGTGTCGACCATGGCGGTCTACACCTACTTCGACGGTATGACCGGCTTGTGGCGAGCTGTGCGCCAGGAAGGGTTCACGCGGCTCGCCGCCGCGCTCGCCGCCGTCGAGGAATCGGCCGACCCGGTCAGGGATCTCGCCGCGCTTGGCGCCGCCTACGTCGCCAACGCCGAGGCGAACCCCGACCTCTATCGCGTCATGTTCGACGCCGGTTTCGATCTGGAGGATCCCGCGGCCGCCGACACGACGCTCCAGGCTCTCGTCGACGCGATCACCCGCGCCAAGGCGCGCGGCCGGTTCTCCCCCGATGTCGACGCGGCCGGTCTTGCCACCCAGAGCTGGGCCATCGGGCACGGGCTGGCGTCATTGGTGATTCACGGTCCGCTCCCCGCCGAGGCGTTCGACCACGCGATACCGATGCTCACCGCGCTGTTCACCGCCGCCGGAGACCGGCCGGAGCGAGCCCGCCGGTCGATCCGCAAGGGCTGGGCCCTCGGCGGCGGACGGTAGGCTGATTCGCTCACGGCCGGGGCAGAAGCGCGGCGACCTCGGCCGCCGTATCAAGGTCCTCGCCGCTGAATTCTCCGGAAAGCGGCTCGGTTTCGGCGACGGTGAGCACCGCCCTGTTCAGCCGGGAATCGTAGTTGTGCCCGGTGAAGCGGACATCGGCCGCTCCGACGAGCCCACCTGCCAACGGTGCGATGTCGCCGGTGCCATGCACGTCGATGAGCTCGCGGAACTTGACGGCCCGCGCCCGAGTGCGGAACTCCACCCAGGCAACCGAAACCACCACCGAGTCCTTGCCCTCGCCCACCGCGAACAACGTACGTTTCAACGAGGCACAGGGATTACGGATGAGAAATTCCCGTACCTCCCCGAACGAATGACGGACGCAGTCAGTGTGCTGGCGAGTCGCCTTGCGCACAGTACGCAAGCCGAGACGATGCCATGCCTCATCGGCCCGCCCAGCGCGAGCCGACTTCTTGCTCTCGGCCTTGCGCGCCACAAGATTCTTGCCGGTACCCGCACCGGTACCCAGCGGCCCGGTGCCACCGCCCACGCCGCCGGTCGTCGCGCCGAAGGCGACGACACTGGCCGTCACGACGGCGGCCACACCGGTCTTCGACGCGAATCTGCCCTTGTTGTCGCGCGGTTGATGTCGCCAGGCCATCAGTGTCCGCCCTCCCCAGTCCGGCCATCGATGGTCACAGACGACGACGGCAGAAGCGACACTTCGGCGAAAGCCGACCGCTTTGGACGAACGACGCGGTTTCGGTGCGCGGAGTACTACCCGGGAGGTAGTCCAGGCCCGTCCCGGTTCCCTCCGAGGCACGCGAAATGTCATCGCTGGCGGGACGACGGCGACCCCCTCGCCCACCGACGATTCGTGGCGACACCGAAATCATGGAGGTCGCTCATGTCGATGGTTCGTCATGTCACACCGGTACGCCCCGAGCTGGCGACCGGCATCGTCGCGGAGGTGTATCGCCAGGTCGACAAGGAGTTCAGCAGCATCGGCCCGGCCGTGCGGATCATGTCGCCCATGCCGGAAGCTCTCGCCGCGGGCTGGGCCATGATCAGGGAATCCCAGCTGACCGGATCCGCGCCCATGCGTGACAAGGCGATCGTGGCTCTGGGAGTGGCGCAGGCACTCGATTGCGACTACGACTCGGTGAGCTGGATCGCCGCACTGGAGCTGGCCGGAGAAACCCGGCTCGCGGCCGATCTTCGCGAGGGAAGGCCACCGGCCGACGAGTACGTCGGCGCGCTGCTGGAGTGGGCGAGAGCGAGCGCGAGAGGCCCTGTGCCCGCGCGGCCGTTCCCCTCCGAACTGACCGCCGAGTTCGTCGGCACCCTGCTGTTCACTCACCTCATCGACCGGCTCACCCACGCGATGCTTCCGCAGGGACTGCTGCCCGGCTCGCTCACCGGTGACGAGCCGCCACCGTTCGAGGATGCGCCGGTTTTCCGTGACGTACTACGGAAAAGGGCGGCGGGAGCGGGACTGGAGTTGTTGGACGAGCCGCCGGAGGAGTTGCTGCCGGAGTGGGCGGGTGACACCCCGGCCGGTGCGGCTTTCGCCGGTCTCGTCGCGGCGGCGACGGAGGGAGCGGCGCTGTTGAGCGAACGGGCCGAAGACCTCGTGGCGACGGTGATCGCCAAACACGAGGGCTGGGCCCCCGGCGTGCCTGTCAGCGAGCTGCTCGCCGACCTCCCCTTCATCGATCGCGCCACGGCCGAACTGGCCGTCCTCGCCGCGCTCGCGCCAGCTCGCATCACCGACACCAGGGTCGCCGCGTGGCAGGAAGCGGGCGGTCACGGCGACAGGGACACGGTGGCACTGCTGGTGTACGGCGCGATGGCGGCGGTGCTGCGCGTCGAGAAACGGGTGGTGGCATGAACCTCCGGCCGCCGGGTTCCGCACTCGGGCACCCGCGGCCGACCCGGAAATCCACAGTGGACTCGCCGTGGCGACGCGCCGGGCGTGACGACAGAGGTCACGCCCGGCGGCTGCCTCACGCCCTCGGGTAGACGAAGGTCCACTTCGCGGCCTCGACGACGGCATAGTCGGCGCCGATGTAGGAAGGAACCTCGGTGCCTTCCGGCAGCGCCGTCGCCTTGCCGGTGTTGAGGTCGATGGTCACTCCGGCATTGCCCCCGCCCTCGCCGTAGGCGGTTGCGGCGGAACCACCCTGGGAGTCGACGGAGGAGACCTCAAGACGCTCGCGTTCGTCGGTCGCGGTGAAACAGTGCCCCTTGCCGGTTTCCAGGTCCAGCACCAGTGTCGCCCCGAACAGGTAGCGCCCGTCCACCGACCGGGTCATCGGTCCGGGTGGCGTGGACATCATCGCCGCACCCGACGTCTCACACTTGGTTGCCGCCAGCGGCTTGCCGGTCGCCATGTCATGCGCCGCCAAGACGCGCTGGGTGATGTTCTCCTCCTCGACCGTCGGCCAAGACGCGATCGCGACAGCGCCGTCAGGCGAGCCGAAGGTCTGACTACCGGTGACGCTGCCCCTGTAGGTGGCACCCTCGGGAATGACATCGGTGCTGATCCAGCCACCGGCGACCCAGAACACGTCCCGCCCCTGGACGAGCGGGCCCTTGCCGGTGTCGCCCATCACAGACCTGCGCTGGTCACAGTTACGGGTTTCCTCGATGCAGGGTTTCGGAGGATCCAGCTCCGAGCCCTTGTGTTCGTACACGGTGAAGTCACCGGTGGCGACGTCGACCACGGCGGTTGAACCTTGGATGTTGACCAGGACGCGACCATCACCCTGCGTTCGGTACTCGATCGCCCGCTCCGGAATGTCGATGAGCCGTACCGGCGCGACACCCTCCCCCGATGTGGCGGTGTCGAAGACGGCGAGTTGGGTGAGGTCGGTGGACTTGTTCACCCCGTCGCCACCCTCTTTTCCGGTCGCGGCAAGAACGGCGTATTCCTTGCCGTCACCGCCCTTCGTGACCAGCACCCGCCCCCGGGCACCTTCGACCTCTTCTTTCCCGGGGAACTCGAAGACCTCGCTGGTCCAGCGTTGCTCACCGGTGCGCGCGTCGCGGGCTACCAACCCGGTGATCTTGTCGTATTTGTCGACATCGGCGAACACCAGCGCGCCGGCTTCGGGGGCGGGGTGGAAGCGCTTCAGCGGCCTGCCCTCGTCGTCCTCCGCGATCCAGCCCGTCTCGGCGTCGAACGCCTCGGGTATCCGCAGCGTCGCCGCCCTGTCGTCGTCGTCATCGTCGTTGCCAGCCTGAGCAGGTGGTTGACCCGCTTCCGCATTCGGTTCGAACCCCCTCACCGGCGAGCCCTCTTCCTCCGAGCCGCACGCTGCCAGTGACAGCACCAATGCGCACGTGGACACGGCAACACCGAGCCGGCTCCCCAGTGACATGACGTCTCCTCCGCAAGTTCTCAACAAGTGCGCTGGTCACGGTAACTTATGCAAACCTCACCGAGACAATTCGGGCATCCTTCTCGGGCCACATACGACCTGACGAAACACCCGGACAGCCCCAGTGAACATCCGGCGGGCAACTTTTCCGCCAGCGGATCCACTGTGGACATAACGATGTCCATCGTTAACAGGGAAGCAAACCCCTGACAACGCTCGCGCGGGCACGCCGGGTACTCGGCTTATCTCACATCGTGGCCGACTGCGCTGTCGTAACCGTGAGAACCACCACAGCGGACCGAGGAGACCGAGATGCACTTGCAAACGACAGCGGCCGACCGCCGCCCACTGGAGAAGAGCACCCACACCGGCCGGAGCCGAATCCGCCCCTTCGTCTTCTGGACCGCCACCGTCGTCGTCGTGTTCGAGCTGATCGCCGGATCGGTGTGGAACCTGATGTCGATCGAGTGGATTGAGGCCCAGCTTCGTCATCTGGAATACCCGGACTACTTCGCCTACATTCTCGGCGGCTGGCACGTCGGCGCGGCGCTGGCGATCATCGCTCCCGGATTCGGCCTGCTCAAGGAATGGGCTTACGCGGGTTGCTTCTTCCTGTGGTCGGGTGCCGTGGTGTCGCACCTCGTCCTCGGCGACGGCGCGGGGTCGTGGGGCGTGCCACTGATGTTCGCGGTGCTCGGCATCGTGTCGTGGGCCAGCAGGCCCGCCGACCGCAGGCTGTCCGGCACCCGCGCCGCGAAGGACCAGCCACCGCGACGCCGCCGCGCATGGGCCGTCGCGGCCGGGCTCGTCGTCGCGCTCTACGCCGTCTCGTTCGCCACGCTGCCCGCGGCGGAGGACTTCCTGCACGAGCGAGCGGTGAACCTCGGCTGGATCACCGAGTGACAGCCGAACCCGCGCGCCTGGTCAGTGCAGCAACGCGGCGGCCCGTTCGACGGTGGCGATCATCATCTCCGCGATGCGCTTGATCTCGGTGCGCCGCACCCTGCTCACGGGCATCGCCGTGTTGAAAGACAGCCGCAAGGCGGACCGGTCGGCGGGGAAGGCCACCGACACCGACGACACGCCCTCTTCGCTTTCCTCGGAACTGGTCGCGTAACCACGGCGCCTGATTCCCGCGAGTTCGCGTTCGAGTGCGGTTCTGCTGCTGATCGAGTTCTCGGTCAGCACCGGCAGTTCGTCGGCGGGGTAGAGCTGGTGCAACCGTTCCTCCGGAAGGAAAGCCAGCATCGCCTTGCCCGTCGACGTGCAGTTGGCCGGCATCGACCTGCCCAGCCTCGACGCGACCCGCACCGCCTTCGGGCTCTCGATCGCGTCGATGAACCGCACCGTCGTACCGTCGAGGGTGGCCACGTGCACGGTCTCGCCCGTCTCGTCGTTGAGCTGCTCCAGAAACGGCCGCAGAGTTTGCCGCACGTCGAACTTCTGCAGGATCGAGAAGGCGACACCGGTCAGCGTCGTTCCCGGCACGTACGCCTTCGACCGGCTGTCCTGCCTGACGAAGCCCCGGTAGTGCAACATGGCCAGCAACCGGTGGGCCGTCGAGGACGCGACGCCGAGATAGTCGGCGACCTCGGTCAGCCGGAGTTCACTGCGGTCCCCCAACAGCAGCAGAATCCTCAGCGCGTTGTCGACGGATTCGATCGGGTACTGCGGGCGCGGGCCGACTTCGATCGCGTCTAGCGCAGAAACGTTCTTCACAGCAGAAATCTTAGTCGACTCCGGCACGAGTCCCTACCCCCCGTTCCCGCGAGTGCCCCACCGGGTGTCGCCGCATCGTGCCCGGGCGCGGCGACACCCCGGCACGATTGCGGCTGCCCCGGTCAGCTCACGGCTGGGAGCTTCCGCACCAGGTAGTCCCACACCGCCGACACCGCGCGCCGATGGTAGATGTGCTCGCGTTTGGCCATGGACTCCTCGATCGGCGACCAGGAAGGCCAGCCGCCGCCCGTATGCGTCAGCAACTGCTGCGCGCACGCGCGTTCCAGCAGAATCGCCGCCACCGTCGCCTCCTCGACGTCCCTGCCGACCGCGACGATCCCGTGGTTGACGAGAAACACCGCGCGGGCCTCGCCGAGAACACCGGCCAGCGCCCGCCCCAGTTCCGGGGTGAGCACCAGGTCGGCGGTGTCGGTGAAGCGCGGCACCTCGGGCGGGACGAAATAGTTGGCCGCGTGGCTGACCGGGCGCAGTGGCTGCCCGGTGGCGGCCAGCGCGACCGCGTGCGGCGGGTGCGTGTGGACGACCGCGCCCACATCGGGGCGCGCGGCCATGATCTCGGTGTGGATCGGGTACTCGCTGTGCGGCGTTCCCTCCCCCTCGCGCAGGGTTCCCTTCTCGTCGACGAGGTGGACCCGCTCGGGGGTCACCTCGTCGAGTCCCCATTCGGCCGCCTTCAGCCAGACTCCCCTTCCGCCAGGGTCGCGGGCCGACACGTGACCCCAGATCAGGTCCCCGTGCCCGGAGGCGGCAAGCACCCGCGACGAGGTCGCCACCGTTTCCCTGACGTCAGCACACATGAATGTCCTCTCCGATCCTCAATAGACTGTCAGTCACACCGAACTCGGCAGGATGAAGACGAGCCACGTCAGCACGGGAGCCGTCACCACCATCGCCATCCCCCAGCCGAGCATCGTGCGGAACAACGCGGGACGTTCCCGTTCCGGCGCGTTGGCGAGCGTCAGCGCGCCGACCGAGGAGAACGGCGTCGAGTCCACCACCGTTGCCGAGATCGCCAGCGCGACGATCATCGCGCTGGCCCCGATCTGCCCCTGCAACAGGAACGGCACCGCGAGCGGGATCAGCACGCCGAGCAATCCGGCGCTGGAGCCGAAAGCTGAGGTGAACGCACCGACGACGCACAGCAGGAAGGCGATGAGCAGCGGGACGCCGATACCCGCGATGCCATTGCCGACGACATCGACCGTTCCGTAACGCTCCATGGCGCCGACCAGCGTGGTGACTCCACAGATGAGCAACACCACCGACCACACGATTTGCTTGTCGGCCTTGTCGAAGCGCTTCGGGAACACCACGTGCAGCGCCACGGCCGCGATCAGGGCCAGGAAGCCGATCTCGATGTCGAAGACGAGCGCACCGACACCGACGCCTGCCATGACCAGCAGGGTGATCGCCTGATCCGCGCGCAGCGCCACGGATTTCCGCTCCGCGTTGCCGGAGCCGGACGCGGGCTCCGTACCGCCGCTTGCTCCTGGCTCACCGGTGCCACCACCCCCGGTGATGGTCGAGACGCCGCCGGTGGAGGTCGTGGCGGCCACGCTCGCGGTGACCGTCGCGTGTGCCGTTGCCACCCGGCCGTGCCGCTCGCGCAACAGTTTCCGCCCGCCGAAGCACAGGTAGATCACCACGGCGAGCACGATGTTGTAGGCGGCGTTGCCGAAGAACAGCGCGGCCGAGGAGACCTCCACCCCTCCGGCCGCAGCGGCCCGCTGCACGATGATGGCAAGGCCGTTCAACGGGGAGAAGTTGCCGAGACACGAACCGTGCATGACCATCAGCGCCGACATGCGCCGGTCGATGCCGTAACGCTCGCCCAGCCGCAGGCACAGCGGCGCGAGCATGGCCACCGCGGCGGGTCCCAGCGCCCCCGCGGTGGTCGGCACGGCGGAGAAGACGAAGATCAGCCACGGCACCAGCGCGGGCCGGTCGCCGAACAGTCCCACCGCCCTGTCGATGATCCATTCGATCGTGCCGTTCACGGACGCGAGTCCGAACAGATAGGTCACGCCGACGAGCAGGACGAACAACTCGGCGGGGAACCCGGCGAGCAATTCGTCCACGCTCTCGCCCGCGACGAGCGTTCCGATGAGGAAGGTCGCGACGAGCGAAAGCGCGCCGATGCTGACGGGTCTGAGGGTGCCGATGATGAACACCAGTACGAGCGCCACGACTCCGATGACGTGGATGGACACAGTGATTCCTCTCCGCGCGCTTCATTGGGCGCGCCCACCGTGCGGGGCATCGGGACTACACGATGAAGTACCTCTTGCAGTGCCTCTGCAATGCAGAATTACTTTCTTTCATTCACTCGGGAGTGTCAACCGTTCCACGGTAAGGTTCTTCGTGATTCTGGTGAGCACAAAGGACATACATTCGCGATGGTCATGACTCAGGGCAACCGGGCGAGTTCGTGGCGCCACGCCGTCGTCGTGTTGAAGCCCGCGCCGAGGTCGGGCAGTTCGGCGAAATCGGCCTCCGGCAGGTCCGTGAGCGTCCCGCCCGCGGACACGACCCGCAGCGACAGCGAGGCGAGCTGATCGACGCTCACCGATTGCAGCACGGCCATGGCGACATCCTCCGCCGCGCTGGTCAGTCCATGACCGCGCAGCAGAACGACCGGCCGGTCGCCCATCGCCGTCACCATCTCCCCGGCAAGCCGCCGGTCGCGGACCAGCACGCCACGGGGATAGACCGGAACACCACCGGCTGCCAGCCTGGTTCCCGGGATGTCGAAGGCGCCGACGACCGGCCGGATCGCCAGGCCCGCCAGATCGGCGGCCACGACGGCCGGAGGATGCGCGTGCACGACGGAGTCCACATCGGACCTTCGGCGCAAAACCTCGGTGTGCAGCGGAAGCTCGTTAGGCGGCGCGTAACCGCCGTCGAGTTCACCCTCGGCACCGGCCTGCCCATCGAGGTCGACGAGCCGGATGTCGGCGGCCGTGGTGAACGCGAGTCCGCGTTCCTCCGGACCACGACAGCGCACCAGCAGCCGTCGCGCGTCGACGCGCAGACTGATGTGCCCGAGAATTCCGTCGGCGAGGCCCCGCGCGGCGAGCACGCGGCAGGCGGCGGCGATGTGGGTGCGCAGCGGTGCGAGTTCCACGCTCGGTGGCGGGGTGGTCATGGCCGGGCTCCAGTCTTGGTCACGGGACGTTTCGCCGACACCGAACCTCGGATCTCCTCCAGCGAGGCCGCCGAGCCGACCGCCTTGCGGCACGTGATGAGCGCGCGGGGCCAGTTGACGGTGACGGCACCGGCGAAGCTTCCGTCCGGCTCGGCGTAGAGCCTGGCGAACGCGCGTCCGGGATCGGGCCCCGGCACGGTGACGGCACTGAGGGGTCCCCCGGTGTGGCCGGTGATCTGAATGGTGTTGTCGTACTGGTCGCTCCACACGTACTCGACCGGCTCGTGCGCGCGCGGCGACTCCTTCCTCGCGATGTTGTGCGCCACCCTGGCGGCCTGTTCGACGGTGCTGGTCCAGTGTTCGGCTCTCACCAGCGCGTTCTTGCGCGGATGCGGAACGCGGGCGACGTCACCGACGGCGTATACGTTCTCGGCCGCGCGGCCATAGGCGTCGCACACCACGCCGTCGTCGAGCCGCAAACAGGACGACCGCAG
Source organism: Prauserella marina (assembly GCF_002240355.1). Lineage (GTDB taxonomy): Bacteria > Actinomycetota > Actinomycetes > Mycobacteriales > Pseudonocardiaceae > Prauserella_A > Prauserella_A marina. The sequence continues at coordinate 2,714,585 of NZ_CP016353.1, read as the reverse complement.
CCAGTCGTCGCACGGCACGGCTCCGATGCCGACGACGACCGTGGCGGCGGGAAACCGTTTCCCGTCGGCGAGCCGCACGAGCAGTCCCTCAGCGGAGCGGTCGATTCCGTCGACGCCGACGCCGAACCGCGTGGTCACCCCGTTTCCGGCATGCAGGCGCGCACACCAGTCCGCGAGTTCGGGACCCAATACCCCGTGAAGCGGCGCCGGTGCCGGGTCGACGAGAGTCACGTCCTCGACCCCCATGTCCCTCGCGGTCGCGGCGACCTCGGCGCCGATGAAACCCGCGCCGATCACCACCAGCGGCCCGCCTTTGCCGAGGTCACGAGCGAGCGCTTCGGCGTCACCGAGCGTGCGCAGCACGTGCACGCCCGGCATGCCGCCCCATGGCGAGGGCCTTGCCCGCGCGCCGGTGGCGATGACGAGGTCGTCGAAGCGAAGCCGTTCGCCGTCGGCGAGTTCGATCCACCGGCCGGCGACGTCGAGCCCGGTCGCCGCACGGCCCGGCACGAGCCGGATCCCGGCCTCGGCAGCGGCCTCCTCCGTGAGCAGGGTGATGTCCTCCACAGTGGACTTTCCGGCGAGCAATCCCTTCGAAAGCGGAGGCTTGTCGTAGGGAAGCGCGGTCTCCTCCCCCACGAGCAGCACCTCGCCGTCGTATCCTGAGGCGCGCAGTGCTTGCGCCGTCCGCACTCCGCCGATGGAGGAGCCGACGATCACCGTGACAGGGTTCATGAACTCTCGACCACCAGCGCGGAGACCGGACAGCTTCTCGCCGCATCGGTCACCCTGTCCTTTTCAGACTCCTCGACCTCGTCCCTCAACACGACGACGACCCCGTCGTCGTCGAGGTCGAACACGTCGTCGGCCGCGACGACACAGTTGGCGTATCCCTGGCACAGTCCGGGATCGGCCTTCACGACCGCCATGTGAATTCCTCCTTGTTCCGTCGTTTCCCGCTCATGCCTTGACGGCCATGCCGCCGTCGGGATGGACGACGTCTCCGGTGATGCCGCGAGAGCGTTCCGAGGCGAGGAAGACGTAGCTCCAGGCATGGTCGGCGCCGGACAACGCGACGCGCAGTGGCACGCGTCCGGCCAGTTCGGACTCCCTGTCCTTCGCCGCGCCGAGGCTTCGCTCACCGAGTCCGAGACTGTCGAGTCCTCTGAGGTCGGTGCCGACCGTCCCTCCCGGTGCCACGGCGTTCACCCTGACATCCGGTGCCAGCTCATGGGCCAGAGCGGTCACCAGACCGCGCACCGCGAACTTCGACGACACGTACAGCACGCCGCCGCGTCCGGGGTAGTACGCCGAGGTCGACTCGGTGAGCACGATGCTGCCGTTGCCGCCCTTCCGCAGCGCGGGCAGCGCCGCCTTCACCGAGTGCAGGTGACTTTTGACGTTGACCGCGAACATCTCGGCGAAGGCGTCGTCGAGTTCTCCCGCGTCGAGCTCACCGATTCCCCGGTAGAAGTCGAAAATCCCGACGCAGTTGACGAGGATGTTTAGCCCGCCGAAGGCCGACACCGCGCTCGCCACCGCCTCCTCGTTGGCTTGCCTCGTCGTGGCGTCACCGGCGACGACCGGGGATCCGGGAAGCTCGGCGGCGAGTTTTCCGCACTTGGCCTGATCTCGTTCCAGTACGGCGACCCGCGCGCCTTCGGCGACGAACGTGTCCGCCACCGCCCTGCCGATCCCCGAGCCCGCGCCGACGATCAGCGCGCTGCGCCCGGCAAGCCACGTGGTCACGTTGCCTCCTCGTCGTGGCCGAGCAGCGGGCCGAAGGGTGTGCCGATCATCGCCGAGAACGTCGCGGCGTTCTGCCACGTCAGTGATTCCAGCTCCAGCGGGCACAACGCCACCCACTGCCCCGACTTGGGCGCCTCGATCAGCAACCGGGAGCCGTTGCGAGTCTCCACTCTGCACACCCGGATCTCGGCGAATTCGTTGCCGAGCACGATCTCCTCGCCACTACGGTGTTCCCGCAGTGCGCGCAACTCGGCGGCGGCGCGGGCGGCGGCCACCGCGTCGTCCTCCTCTCCAGGCCAGCGCGGGGTCACAGGAATATCGCCAGGTTCTGGGTGCGCAGCACCGAATCGTCGACGAGGATCGTCCGCCGGGCCAGCGACCAGCCTTGCCCGCCGGGATCCCTGCGCAACAGGTCTTCCCTGCCGGCGGAGACGATCGCGGCCTCCCGCACGTCTCCCCTGCTGCGATACAACAGCACCGCGGAGTCCACGACGAGATGGTCCGCGTCCTCGGTGGCGAACGTACGGACATTGGTGACGTAGTGCCGCAGCCGCGACGGCGGGTCTTCGGTCCAGGCGTGTTCGGTGGCGAAGCGGGCGACCCTGCGCGACAACGAGTACTTGTTCTCGTCGAAGTGCGCCATGCCGGGCGCGGAGTCGAAACCGGCGCCGAGCGCGGTGCTGACCCGCACCGGCATGACGTAGTGGATGTCGTCGGTGAGCAGGTCGAGCCACTCGTCGTAGTGCTGGGCGTCGAGCAGGTAGCTTTCCTCGACAACCCAGTGGTGCGCCTGCTGATGCCGCTCGTCGGAGAACGGAAGGGAGCGGCCCGTGCGCTGGGTCCTCGGCGCGTGACCGCCCAGCGGCGATTCGGCCGAGTACGGTCCTCCGTTGCCGGTGCGGCTTCGCGACGCCCTCGCGCTGGTCATGGTGTCACCGCCTTCGCCTCGCCCTGGTCGCCGCCGACCCTGATCGTCGCCGCGGACTCCACGGGCTTTTCCAGGTAGTCGGCCCAGCGCCGAAGCAAGTGGCGCTGGTTGTATTCGCCGTATCCGACGTAGGCCGATCCCGGCCCGGAGAATCTCTCCCGAGGAAGGGGATCCACAACGGGGCTGTCGTCCTCCAGCAGACCCATCCTGCTGTTGAGCAGCAGCCGTCGCGCCATCGAACCGGCGGCGGTGTTGGTCAGCGACACCCAGTTCTCGACGTCGTCCTGCTCGAACATCCCGGTACTGCCGAAACACATCAGATATGCCTTGTAGGACAGCGCCTTGAATTCCTCGGGCGCCTGCGCGTCGACCGCGAACCACGACAGCACCTCGGTCTCGTCCGGCCCGACGGGCTGCCAGGTCCGGATCGAGATGAACGGCAGTACGTCGTCGGAATCCTCGACCTTGGGCCAGTTGTGCACGAAGCTGAGGTTCGGAAACGCCGATGCCGCCGAGATCATGAATCCGTCCTCGCCGACGACGGCCCGCTGCTCCGCCGACCAGGTCTGCTTCATACGCTCGACCATCTCGTCGGGATAGCCGACGTAGCGCAGTCGCTCCTCGAACGATCCGGGCGGCAGCTTGTAGGTGGTGCCGCCGCCGTTGCCTGCCCAGTACGTGCAGCCGTCCTTGCGCTTCTCCGCCTTGGGTTCCCTGAACAGCCCGATTTCCACGACGCTCGTGTGCGTCTGCGGCGTGTGATACATGTCGCCGGCGAAGTTCTCGGCGCCGATCTTCCAGTTCGCCTTGACCCGCCAGCGCTGCGGGCCGCGCAGCTCGATCCCTCCGGCCGACTGCTTGGTGTAGTAGTCGAGGTAGAACGTGAAGTCGCCGAGGTATTCCCGCAGTGGCGGCGCGTCGGGATCAAGGCTGATGAAGATCAGCCCGTTGTAGGTGTCGAGCGCGGGCGCCGGCAGCAAAGTCTGTGACTTGCGGCGGAAACCGGCCTCGCCGCCGTATGCCTCCTTGTGGAACGGAAGCCCCACCAGCCTGCCGTCGTTGCGGTAGGACCAACCGTGATAGGGGCAGCGGAAATGCGACGCGTTGCCCATTTCCGCTCTGCACACCTGCATTCCCCTGTGCAGGCACATGTTGAACATCGCCCGCACCTGGTGGTCTTCCCCTCTGGAGAGGATGAACGAGTCGTCCAGCACCCTGCGCACCACGTAGTCGCCTGGTTGCGGGATCTCCGACTCATGCCCGACGAACACCCAGGCTCGGCCGAACAGGCGCTCTTTCTCGAGCTGGAACACCTCCTCGTCGTTGTAGATGTGCGCCGGAATCATGCCCCGCCGCACTTCCTCAAGAAGACGCGACTGATCGGTCATCACTGGCTCCCAGCCCTACTTTCTGCTCTCCAGAGTACTAATCTCATACGCAGAGAGGAGCATGGACGGAGCGCTCCTGGTTGTCAACCTCCGGCTCTCGCTCGTTGACCACGAGCCAGATCACGAGCTACGTTCTGCCATGCAGAGTCGGCTTCCCCAGGATGGAGGGAACGGAATGTCAGTGGTGGACGATCCGATCGCCGAGGCGGCGGGTGCCGCCGATCGCGAGTGGCTGCTCGCGATCGGCGGGCACGCGCGCGCATCGGGTACCGGCGCTACCTACCCGGTGGAATGCCCTGCCACTGAGCAGCCGTTCGCTCACGCGCCGGACGCCACGGAGGACGACGTCGACGAAGCGGTGCGGTCGGCAGCCGACGCGGCAACCGGCTGGCGGGAACTGCAACCCCGCGAACGCGGGCGCAGGCTGCGGGAGCTGGCCACGACGATCAGGGAACACGCGGACGAACTCGCCCTGCTCGACGCACTCGACTCGGGAAACCCGGTCACCGCCATGCGTACCGACGCGCACTGGGGCGCCGACGTACTGGAGCTGTTCGCCGACTACGCGGGCGGGCTCGGCGGCGACACGATTCCCGCCAGCGCGGGCAATCTGCACTTCACCCGTCGCGCCCCGTTCGGCGTCGTCGCGAGGATCGTGCCCTTCAACCATCCCGCGATGTTCGCTGCGGCCAAGATCGCGGCGCCGCTACTCGCGGGCAACGCGGTGGTGCTCAAACCATCGGAGATCACGCCGCTTTCGGCGCTGCGTATCGCGGAACTCGCCGCCGACGCGCTCCCCGCGGGTGTTCTTTCCGTCATCACCGGCGACGGGCCGTCGGCGAGCCAGGCTCTCGTGCGGCACCCGCTGATCCGCCGGATCGGCTTCATCGGCAGCGAACGCGTCGGCAGGATCATCCAGCGGGACGCGGCCGACACCGGCGTCAAGGAGATCAGCCTCGAACTCGGCGGCAAGAACGCCCTCATCGTGTGCCCCGACGCCGATCTCAGCGCCGCGGCCGACGGCATCGTGCGCGGCATGAACTTCGCGTGGTCAGCGGGGCAGTCCTGCGGCTCGACCTCGCGGGTGCTGTTGCACGCCGACATCGCCGACGAGGTACTGCGGCACGTCCGCGATCGGGTCGCCCGCATCACGATCGGCTCCCCCGTCGATCCGGCCACCCAGATGGGCCCGCTCGCTTCCCGCGCGCAGTACGACAAGACTCTGCGCTACATCGACATCGCCTCGGCCGAGGGCGCGAGGCTGTTCCACGGCGGCGGACGCCCACAGGGCGAGGGTTTCGACCGCGGCTACTACGTCGAGCCGACGATCTTCACCGGAGTCGAGCCCTCGATGCGGATCGCGAAGGAAGAGGTCTTCGGCCCGGTCATGTCCGTCATGACGTTCACCGATACCGACGAGGCGGTCGCGATCGCCAACGACGTGGATTACGGGCTCACCGCGAGCATCTGGACCCGCGACGTGTCGGAGGCACTTCGCCTCGCCGACCGCGTCGAGGCAGGCTATGTCTGGATCAACGACTCGTCACGGCATTTCTGGGGAGTTCCCTTCGGCGGCACCAAATCCTCCGGCGTCGGGCGCGAGGAAAGCATCGAGGAACTGTTGAGTTACACCGAACTCAAGGCGGTGAACGTTGTCGTCTGAACAGCCGACCGGCGCCGACCTCGTCGCCGAAACCCTTGCCACCGAGGGAATAACGCACGTCTTCGGTCTTCCGGGAACCACGATCATGGAACTCATCGACTCGCTCGGAAAACGGGAGGACCTGCGCTACCTTTCGACGAGGCACGAGCAGGTGGCCGGTTTCATGGCCGACGGCTTCTCCCGCGCGGGCGGGCCGCTCGGCGTGTGCCTCGCCTCGCGGGGCCCCGGCGCCGCGAACCTTTCGATCGCGGTGCAGAATGCCCACGACGAGTCGGTCCCGCTGCTCGCCCTGATCGGGCAGGTGCCGGGATCGATCAGTCACCGCCGGTCCTTTGAGGACATGGACGTCGTCGGCGCTTTCCGGACGATGTGCAAATGGGCCGTGGAGATCACCGAAACGGACCGGATTCCGGAACTGCTGCAACGGGCCGTCCGGACCGCCGTCGGTGGCAGGCCGGGCCCCGTCGTCGTGTCGCTACCGCTTGACGTGCTGCAAGCTCCCGCACACGCGGAGCCAGGCCCGAAGGTGCGGATCCATCCGCCCGCTCCCGATCCACGCGGCATCGCCGAGGCCGCCGAGCTGCTGGCCACGGCGCGACGTCCGGTCATCGTGGTGGGCGGCGGGGGCGCCGCCGCGCCCGAGTCTGTCCTGGAGCTGGCCGAAACGGCGGGGGCACCCGTCGTCAGCACGTGGCTGCGCAAGAACGTCGTAGCCAACAGCCATCCCGCGTTCCTCGGTTCACTCGGCTACGGCGCGCACGAGGTCACCGACCGGATCGTCCGCGAAGCCGACGTCGTGGTGGCGCTCGGCTGCCGGTTCTCCGAGTTCACGACCAAACGGTGGACTCTCGTGCCGCCTTCGGCGCGGCTGGTGCACGCCGACATCGATCCGGACGAGCTGGGCAGGGTGTATCCGCCGACGGTAGGGCTCGTCTCCGACGCCGGTGCCGCCGCGATGGCACTGTCGGCCGCGCTCGGCCCGCTCGTCGCCGGTGATCAGGGGCCCGCCGCCGCGCGGATCACGCGCAGGGTGGCGCTGCGCGAGGAACTCGACGAGGCTTCGGTTCTGCCCGCCGGGGAATCCACTGTGGAGGGCAAGGTCGGCTCGGTCGCGCTCGCCGGGCTCGTGCGGAACCTGATGGAACGCGAGGACGTCGTGCTCGCCCAGGACGTGCACACCTTCGGCCCCTGGGTCCAGCGCTACGTGCACGTCGACCGTCCCGCCAGTTACTACGGCTCGGCCGGTGGCGCGATGGCGTGGGGTTTTCCGGCCGCGATGGGGATGGCGCTGGCAAGGCCGGACAAGCGGCTCGTCACGCTCAGCGGCGACGGCAGTTTCTGGATGGTGGCCCAGGACTTCGAAACCTGCGTCCGCGAGGGCATCGACGTCGTCACGATCATCGTCAACAACTACGCCTACGGCAACACCCGCGACCGCCAGCGATTCGCGCACGAGGGCCGCTACAACGGCGTGTTCCTCGGCAATCCGGACTTTGCCGAGTACGCCAGATTGCTCGGCGGGCGCGGCATCAGCGTCACCTCCGACGCCGGGCTCGGTCCGGCCATCGAGGAAGCACTCGCCGGTGAAGGACCGTGCATCGTCGACGTCGTCCAGGATCGGATGGAGGGCTTGCCTTCCGGGCTCACTCCGCCACGGGCGCGCTGATGAGCACGGCGCTTCCGGCAACGGTGCTCGTGTCCCGCACGGCAAGGGACCGCGACGGCGCGGCGCTGAACAAGTGGGCTCACGAGCTGTGCCGCGACGCGGCCGGTTTCCCCGGCTATCTCTGTTCGCACGTCGCCGCGGGCGGCGACAGCACCGTCCACATCGGTCTGTCGTTCGCGGGAGCCGAGCATCTGCTGCGCTGGGAACGCAGCGAGACCCGGGCTTCACGGCTCGCCGAAGGTGAGGCGCTGACCGAGGGCACCCCGGCGCCGCTCCCGCTCACCAGGGGCGGCGGCACCGGGGGCGCCCCCTCCCGGCTGCGATCGGCGATTCTCATCTGGGTCGCGCTGTTTCCTCCCGCGGTACTGATCAACGCGGTCGTCATCCCGCATCTCGACGCGTGGCCAGGCATCGCCCGCACCTTGCTGCTGACCCTTGTACTGGTGCCCACCGTCGTGTTCGGGGCGCTGCCGCTGTTGCAGAACGCCCTCGGCCGCTGGCAGCGGAAACGGAGCAAGCGACCCACCGGGTGAGCGGACACCACGAGGTGCGGCGGCCATGACGGCACCGGGTCGAGGACCTGACGCGAACCGACGCGGTATGGTGCTGCACGGCGCGCTGTCATCTGGCATACTCGACGGCGGTCCACACGGCGAGGAACAAGACGGGACCCGAGGACGTACAACACCTTCAGTTGACCCCGAGGACGACGCGCCACGACAGATACATTCCCGCGCACACAATCGGTAAGCGGTTGGCGCATAAACGCGTCAACCGCACCACCAAGAACGCGCACCGAGAGTCGCTCGCGGCACACGACTGTTTGACCAGCGGGTTCCAGCCCGCGCACACGCCGCCGCGCATACGCCCAGGTTGCTGCACTTGCACCTGCACCTGTCGATGACACGTGCAGTTTCGGTCGAGCTGAAACGCTCGTTCCGTTCGGCGCATTATTTGATCCGCTGGTCGCCCGATGGCCGAATCGCATCTACTCAGGCGACCAGTTTCGCCAAGATGGGCACACGTCTGGGGTCCCCCAAACGGCGTGTGGCCCCCTGCGCTCACAGGGGGCCACACGGAATTGTTCCCTCTTCCAGATCAGGAGAAAGAACATGGCAACACTACCGCCTTCAGCCTGCGCGGCACAGGATTCCGGGGACGCGAATCGTGCGTGGGTTCGCGTGGTTTTCCCGCCACCAGGTAGCGCGGCCGAACTCGAAAACGAAAGGGTCGACGCCGCCCTACACCTGTTGACCCGGCGATCAGCACAGGAAGCGCCCCGGGAACGCGGCAGGACATTCCACGCGCAACCGCGCCAGCGCGGGAGGTACAGGGCGCCCGCGACGGGGTGGTGCCTCGCTTCCCGGGCTTTGGCGAGCTGGCCTCACACCTTGCGGGCGCTGGTGCTCGTCGCCGTGCCGCTGTTGCTGATCGGAGCCATGGTGCTGCTGGTGCGGCTCACCGCGCCGGCAGCCGGTGTTCCGGTCGGCCTTTCGGTGGCGGGCCTGACCGCCTGGCAGCTTCTGCGCCGCAGGCCGCCCCGGCCCGCGGTCTTGTAACGGGCGATACCTGGCCCCCGTCCCCACGAGGGCCAGGTATCCCGCGCACCCGTTGCCCAAACATATCGACGTACGTTAGTTTGACGGCATGAGCGACGACCGGTGCGAACTGCTGTGTATCGACTTCGACCACGCCGAAGGGCTGCGCACGGCGCTGCCCGAACCCGAAGAGCTGCGGACGAGGGCGGACCGGTTGCGAGCACTGGCCGACCCGACCCGGCTGCGGATCGCGCACGCGTTGGGCATCGGCGACGAACTGTGCGTCTGTGACCTGGCTTGGATCGTCGGCTCGTCGCAGGGCCTGGTGTCACATCACCTGAGGCAGCTCCGCTCGGCCGGGCTGGTGACCTCCCGCAGGGAAGGCAAACTCGTGATGTACCGGCTCGCCCCTCGGGCGCACCGGCTGCTTGAGGTCGCCGGTGCGCCCGATATGGACGCCGTGGAGGCCGATCCGAGATGAGCGCCGATTGCTGTGGCGCCAACGAGAATCAGCATTCCGCCGAACACGAGGAACCACTTCCCCGGCTGTGGCGGATCCGCGAGATCAGGCTGGCGGCGGTCGCGGGTGCGCTGACCGCCGCCGGCTACCTGGCGGGCTGGTCCGGCGCGGAACCGGCGGGCATCGCAGCGCACGTTGCCGCCGCGGTCACCGGTGGAGCGGCTTTCGTCCCCGGCACCCTGCGCGCGCTGTGGCGGCGCCGCATCGGCGTCGGCACCCTGATGACCATCGCCTTGCTCGGAGCGCTGGCACTCGGTCAGTTCGGCGAGGCCGCCATGCTGGCCTTCCTCTTCTCGATCAGCGAGGCACTTGAGGACTACTCGCTCGCGCGCGCCCGGCGTGGCCTCAGAGCGCTGCTGGCGCTGGTGCCCGAACAGATCACCGTCCTGCACGGCGGCGTGGAAACGGTGATCTCGCCAGGAAGGCTGCGCATCGGTGACCGGATGCTCGCGCGGGCGGGGGAACGAATCGCCAGCGACGGAATCGTCCTCACCGGACACTCCAGTGTGGACACGTCGGCGATCACCGGTGAATCGATACCGGCCGAGATCTCGCCGGGGGACGAGGTCTACGCGGGCTCCATCAACGGCAACGGGGTACTGACGATCAGCGCCACCGCGACCGTCGAAGGCAACTCGCTGACCAAAGTCGTGAAAACCGTCGAGGATGCCCAGCGCCGCAAGGGATCCCGCCAGCGTATCGCCGACCGTATCGCCCGGCCCCTCGTACCGGCCGTCATGGTGCTCGCGGCTCTCGTCGCCGGGCTCGGCTCCTTGTTCGCCGATCCCGTGATCTGGCTCGAACGCTCGCTCGTGGTGCTGGTCGCGGCCGCGCCGTGCGCGCTGGCGATCTCCGTCCCGGTCACCGTGATCGCCGCGGTCGGGGCCGCGTCCCGGCTCGGCGTCCTCGTCAAGGGCGGCAAGGCACTCGAATCCCTCGGCGCCGTCCGCACGGTGGCCATCGACAAGACCGGCACCCTCACGCGTAACGATCCCAGCGTCACCGAGATCGTCACCACCGGCGGCGACAGCGCGCGAACACTCGCCGTCGCCGCCGCGCTGGAGGCTCGCAGCGAACACCCGCTCGCCGCCGCGATCCTCGCCGAGGCACCGGAAACCGTTCCCGCGCGGGAGGTGTCGGCGGTACCCGGCGCGGGGCTCGAAGGCATCGTCGAAGGAGCCCCCGCGCGACTCGGCAAGCCGTCCTGGATCGCGCCGGGCCCGCTCGCGGCTGAGGTGGCCCGGCTCCAGGACAGCGGGGCCACGGTCGCGGTCGTCGAACACGCGGGCGCCGTACTCGGCCTCATCGGCATCCGCGACGACCTTCGGCCCGAAGCCGCCGAGACCGTCGCCGCCCTCACCATGACTGGTGTCCGCGTGGTGATGCTCACCGGCGACAACGCGCGCACCGCGCACGCGCTCGCGAGCGAGGCCGGAATCTCCGAGGTGCATGCCGAACTCCGACCGGAGGACAAGGCCGCCCTCGTCGAGCGGTTGCGCGAACAGCGGAACGGCCAGGTCGCCATGGTCGGCGACGGAGTCAACGACGCCCCCGCGCTCGCGACCGCGGACGTCGGCGTCGCCATGGGGGCCATGGGTACCGATGTCGCCATCGAAACGGCCGATGTCGCGCTCATGGGTACCGATCTGCGGCACCTGCCTCATTCACTGGCACACACCCGTCGGGCCAGGGCCATCATGATGCAGAACATCGCGCTCTCCTCGGCGATCGTGCTCGCGCTCGTGCCACTCGCCGCGTTCGGGGTGCTCGGTCTCGCCGCTGTCGTGTTCATCCATGAACTCGCCGAGGTCGTCGTGATCGGCAACGGAGTCAGGGCGGGCAGGCTGAGCCCGCCTCCCCCAAAATCGCACCACGCCCGCGTCACGAAACCGGCGGCCTGGCTGCCCCGGATGCCCTGAGCCATAACGAAATTCATTCATATCGACCCCGGCGTTTTCACCGGCAGAGCGCTATCTGACATTCTCACGGTCGCGTATCCCGCTGTTTCCAGGAATGCTCAGGCATGAAGCCGACAGCAACGTGAGGCGATGGCGCAATCATGCCCGCCGGAGTTTCTCCTTTCGTCAGGACGGTGATCGCCGCACTCGGCATCTACGACGACCGCACCTGGGCGAGCCGGCTGGCGGCATTGGAGAAGCAGGCGGCCGGAACGGACGGCGACGGCCTCGACGACAACCGGTTCTGGATTCTCGCCGATTGGCGCTTCCGGCGATTTGTCTGTTTATGGTTGGAAACCGGCGAAAGCGATGAATCGAAGAATTGGGCGGCGATGCTGCGGGCGATCGATCCGGTCGGCAACGCCGGGGACGCACTCCAGTTGAGCGAACTCTTGCGAAGGGTGGCCACGGCTGTCGAAACCGGCCCCGCCGCCCACTCGGTATTCGGCATCCCCAAGGGGCCGACGGCTCAGCTCGTCGGCAGAGCGGCCAAGGGTGCGCGCGCCTGCGCGCAACCAGGCGACGCGCACGGCGAGGCGTGGTTCGACGCTCGTGCCGCGAAGCACCTCAGGGAGGAGGAATTCTCCTCGTTCCGCGGCTTCGGCCGCCTCGCGGGCAAGGACGACGAACTGTGGAAGCTCATCGGCGAACTCATCACCGGCCTTCCGCCCGCCTCCACCAGCCCGGCCTCGGACGAGTCGATCGAGGCATGGCTCGACGACATCCCGCGAGACCTGCCGTAGCCACACCTGCCCGGGCCGCACATCTGTCCACTCTGGACACGACAATCATGGCCAGCCGCCACCTCTTGCGTTAGACGAACTAACGACCTATATTCGTTGGCGATCCTAACGTTAGTCTAACCAATCAATTGAGGAGTGCGTCATGCCCGGGACCGAAACCTTGATCCACGAACTCGCCGACCGCGCCGCGCTGGCCGATCTGGTCGCCAGGCACAGCCTGTGGGTCGATGAGCAGCGCTACGACGAGACCGGCCGGCTCTTCACCCAAGACGTCGTGGTCACCTCGCCGAGCGGGCAGGCGCGCGGCATCGAGGCACTTCTCGACCTCGTGCGGTCCCGCCACGGCGAACTCGCCGCCACCCTGCACAGCAAGTCCAACCTCGTCATCGACATCGACGGTGACGCGGCCACGGTGCGGGCCAACGACGTCGCCGTCTTCGCCATCGACGACAAGAAGGAGGCCATCGCGGCCGGAACCCATCACTACAGAGCGCGCCGTACCGGAGACGGCTGGCGATTCGACCGCCTCGACATCGTCCCGTTCGCGCTGACCGAGGGGCTGGAAAGAGCGCTTTAGGGGTAGCCGCTCACCATCCCGGGTGGACACCCGCTCGCCGAGAGTCGTTTCGCTGGCAGCGGAACGACTCTCGGCGGGCACCGCGCCCGTGCCAGGATGGCCGCATGGCCGACATCCTTCATTTCGACCGCAACCGTCCCGCCACGCCGGACCGAATGCCTGACCGAGCGCCGGAACCACTGTGGCGAGAAGCGCTCGGCCGGAGCCTGCGGACGACCAGGGAGGAACAAGGTCACCGCCTCGTCGACGTCGCGGAGCGGGCCGGTATCTCCCCTCAGTACCTCTCCGAGATGGAACGGGGCCGCAAGGAACCGTCGAGCGAGATGATCGCCGCGGTCGCCGGTGCGCTCGGACTCGACCTGGCCGGTTTGCTCACCGGCATCGCGGGCGACGTCACGAGGCTGAGGATGCCAAGCCGCCGCCCCGCGGGCCCCGTGCTCATGGCGGCGTGAGAACTCAGATCCGGCGGTCGAGGACCTGGTCGGCGAGCCCGTAGGCGACGGCACCGACGGCGTCGAACACGCGATCGCGGTCGGTGTCGTGCCGCAGCTCCGCGATGTCGCGGCCGGTGTGCGCCGACAGGATCTCCTCCAGCTGGGTCCGCACGCGCACCACCTCGTCGGCCTGGAGGATGAGGTCAGGAATGGTTCCGCGGCCCTGCGCGGCGGGCTGATGCAGCACCACCCGCGTGTGGGGCAGCACCGACCTTCGCCCTTCCGCACCCGCGGCGAGCAGTACCGCTCCCGCGGCGACCGCCTGGCCGACACAGGTCGTCGCCACCGGTGCCTTGATGTAGCGCATCGTGTCGTAGAGGGCGAGCATCGCCGAGGGATCTCCACCCTCGGAGTTGATGTAGAGGTTGATCTCCAGTTCCGGGTCGTCGGCCTCAAGGTGCAGCAACTGCGCGATCAACGCGTTGGCGACACCGGAATCGATGGCGGTGCCGAGGTAGACGATCCGGGACGACAACAGGTGCGAGTAGACGTCCATGATCCGCTCGGTACCCGCCTCGCGGGTGATGACGTTGGGGATGGTGTAGGAACTCATACCGCCGCTCCCTTCGGCGAGCCGAGGCCCATGTGCGTGCGTACGGGAACGACCTGGTCGAGCGCGCCGACGACGTGGTCGATGAACCCGTACTCCAGCGCTTGCTCCGTGGTGAACCAGCGGTCGTGCAGCGAATCGGCGAAGACGTCCTCCAGCGGCTTGCCGGTGTCCTCGGCGATGATCCCGAGCACCGTGTCCCTCGTGTAGCGCAGATCGTCTGCCTGCACCTCCACCTCGACCGCCGATCCGCTGATTCCCGCCGAGCCCTGGTGCATCAGGATCCGGGCGTGCGGAAGGGCGAACCGCTTCCCCGGGGTGCCCGCCGACAGCAGGAACTGTCCCGCGCTGCACGCCAGGCCGAGCGCGAGTGTCGCCACGTCACACGGCACGAGCCGCATCACGTCCCTGATCGCCAGCATCGAGGGCACGGAGCCGCCCGGTGAGTGAATCCACAGCGCGATGTCCTTGCCGGGATCCTCGCTGGCGAGGGAAAGGAGCTGGGTGGTCAGTACGGTCCCGTTGTCGTCGTCGAGCACGCCGTCGAGGACCAGCACCCGCTGGGCGAAGAATCGTTCCCTGAGCCGGTGGTCGAACAGCGGCCGTTTCTCGTCGTTGGTCATACCCCGACGATGCCGCCTGGCAGGGGCCGCCCGCCCGCTTCTCCGCCGTGAGCGGATCAGCCCACGGCAGCGCGGCGCCGCGCGCTGTCCACACTGGACGCGGCAGGGAAGCTCGCGGCGCGTTCACTCCCGGTAAGCCAACCGTCACTTGACAAAACGGACACTTGTCGTACTTCAGTCACTGCGGTTACCGTATCGACGTCCTTGATCGTCACCCCGCTCCCGGCACCGTGGTCTGCCTCCACTCCGGAGTCACCTCGGCCGTTTCGGCGGCCACGACAACGAAAGGCGGGCACGCCAGCATGCCTCGCTCGACTCCTGAACTACCCGATGAACTCCAGGATCCAGCCCCCGGCAAGATCAACGGAGCGCAAGCGGTCGCGCACGCACTGGCGCGGTGGAGTATCTCGACGGTCTTCGCCTACCCCGGCACCTCCGAACTCGCGCTGAGTGCCGCCGTCGCCGAGCGCGACACGCTCACACTGGTCAACGCGCGTGGCGACAAGGAAGCCGCCTTCATGGCCGCCGGCGGCAACTTCGCGGGCCCCGCGAACTGCGCGGCGATCCTGCACGGCGCGCGAGGACTCACCAACGCGCTCGGCGCGACCGCCGATGTCCGGCGCAGTGAGGTGCCGGTGCTCTACCTCGTCGGCATGCCGTCCCGGTCGTCGGCGCCGTTCCTTCCGCCGCACGCCGAGCCGGGGCTCATCGAGGCGGCCGGATCGTTCGCGAAGGCCGCTTTCGACTGTTCGCAACTGGATGCCGCCGACCCGAGGGCCTTCCTCAAACTCGTCGACGAAGCGCTGCGGACGCTGTCCGAGGCACCGCGAGGCCCTGTCCTGCTCGGTCTCCCCCAGGATCTGCTCGCCGGGGCGTTCATCCCCTCGGAGATGCTGGCCGACGGACCGGCCGAACAGCCGGTCTCCCCACTTCCCGATCTCACGGAGGCCAGCGCGCTCGCAGCCTCCGCGCGGCGGCCCGTGATCCTCGTCGAGGACTACCTCCTGCGGAACCCCAGCGCGGAAGCGGACCTCGCCGCGTTCGCCTCGGCCATCGGCGCTCCCGTGCTGCAAACCGCCTACCAGCGGGGCCCGATGCTCTTCCAGCAGGTGAGGAAGGAGACCGTGCCGACCTTCGTCGGCGCCTACGATCCCACCGACGAAGGGCACCGCGAACTGCTCGGCTCCGCCGACCTGCTCGTCACGGTCGAGGACCGCAACATGTACCCGCGCGTCGTCGGCCCGCTTCCCGGCTGCCGCAAGCTCGTACTGACCAGCAACGTAGAGGCGACGGCGAAAAACCGGTACATGACCTCCTCCGACGTGCTGGTGGCCGGGGACGTGGGCGGATCCCTACGTGGCATCGCCGAGAAACTGACCGCGCCCGCCGCGGCTCCCGCCGGCCTTCCGGAGCCGATCGACCCCGGAAGCTGCGCCAGCGCCGTCGAACTGGTCCGCGCCGTCGGTCAGGGGCTCGCGGAAAGCGGGGAAGACGCCGAGCCGGTCATCGTCGACGACAGCCTCATGTTCGG
Organism: Prauserella marina; assembly: GCF_002240355.1. GTDB lineage: Bacteria > Actinomycetota > Actinomycetes > Mycobacteriales > Pseudonocardiaceae > Prauserella_A > Prauserella_A marina. The sequence goes on along the minus strand of NZ_CP016353.1, from coordinate 2,698,657 downwards.
CGGTCTCGTGGCCCGCAACTACCGGCACCTTCCGCAAGGGGTCAGGGTGTTCGGCAGCCATGGCGGCTTCGTGGGCGGTGGCCTGCCAACAGCCGTTGGCCTCGCCGCGACCAATCCGGAGCTGCGGGTTCTCACGACGCTGGGCGACCACGGTTTCACCAACGGTCTCCAGGCGCTGGCCGCCGCGAGTGAGCACGACGCCCCGCTCGTCGTCCTCGTGTGCAACAACGGGGCCAGCGTCTGCCTCGGCAAGCAGGCCGATTCCGACGGTGTCGGCAGGGACGTGCTGCCGCTGGACAACGTCGCCCGCATGAACTATGCCGCCATCGCGGCCGGTTTCGGGCTGTCGACGTCGGTTCACGTGTGGCCGGACGAGACGTCGCTGACCGACGCCGTCACCGAGGCATCGGCGAAGCTCAGTGCCGACATCCAGCGGGCGTTGTCGGCGCGGCGCCCGCATTTGATCGAGCTGGTCACGCCCAGCCGGCCCGACTTCTGGACCGGTGTGTGGCGCGTGGAAGGCATGGAAAGGGCTCCACTGCCACAGGCTGCGCAAGACTGAGCCAACCGGTGATGGGCTCCACCCCCAGTGGGGAGCCCATCACCGGTTACCTCACGAGTTCTTGCTCTCCCTGACGAGCAGCCACACGAGATACCCGCCGCCGAGGCATACCGTGACGGCGCCGACCGGAAGGACCACACCGGAGATCGCGTGCTGCGCGATCAGGTCCGATGTGGACAACAAGACGGCTCCGGTGAGCGCGGCGCCGGTCAGGTCGACGGAGCCGTGCCCGGTGAGGCGGCGGGCGATCTGCGGTGCCGCCAGCGCGATGAACGCGACCGGGCCGGTGATCGCGGTGACCACCGCGGTGAGCGCCGTGCCGAGCACGACGAGCAGAATCTTGGTGCGCTCGACGGAAAGTCCCAGCATCCCCGCCGTGTCGTCACCCAGTTCGAGCTGGCGCATGCGCCGTCCCGCCGCCGGAAGTACGAGCACGAGCGCGAGCGCGGCCATCGCGGAGTAGGACAGCGGGAGCCATTCGACGTTGTTGAGCGTGCCGGCGCCCCACACGGCGACTTGAAGCGCCACGTCGAGGTCGGCCTTGACACTGAACCACCGGTTGACCGACGAGAGCATCGCGCTGATGGCGATACCGACGATGATGAGCCGGAACCCGTGCATCCCTCTCCGGAACGCCAGCAGGTACACGGTGAGCGCCGTGGCCAGACCGCCGACGACGGCTCCGGTCGCCAGCGCGAGGTAACCGGCGCCGCCCAACGACAGCACGCAGACGACCCCGGTGTAGGAACCGGCGCTCAGCCCGATGACGTCAGGACTGCCGAGCGGATTGCGGGTCAGTGACTGGAAGATCGCTCCGCTGAGCCCGAGACAGGCGCCGAACAGCGCGGCGGCGAGCGCCCTTGGCGCACGCCATTCGAGAACGACGAGCCGGTCGGTCGCGTCCGCGCCTGGAGCGAGCGCGGCCAGCACCTCGCCCGGCGAGAGCACTCGCGATCCCAGCATCAATGCCAGTGTCACGCAGCCGAGCAGCACGCACGCCAGAATGGCGTCGACGACGACGGCTCTGCCGCTGGCGCGCAGGCTGAGGCGTCCCGCGCGCAGGACGAGCGCGCGGGTCACGACGCGCCCGGCTTCCCGCGCCGCACCAGGGCGATGAGCACGGGCGCACCGAGAAACGCCGTGACGACACCGACCTGAAGCTCGGCGGGCCAGATCACCAGCCGCCCGATGACGTCTGAGGTCAGCACGAGCACGGGACCGAGCACGAGGGCCAATGGCAGTATCCAGCGCTGGTCCGGCCCGACGAGCAGCCGCACGGCGTGCGGGATCATCAGCCCGACGAAAACGATCGGACCGGCCGCGGCCGTCGCGGCCCCGCACAGCAGGGTGACCGCGACGACCCCGGCGAGCCGGATGAGCCCGACCCGCGCGCCGACGGCTTTGGCCAGATCGTCGCCGAGCGCCAGCGCGTTGAGCGCGCGAGCGCAGGCGAACGCGAGCACGAGTCCGATGAGGATGAACGGGAGGACCGCCGAAACGGTGCCGTCGGGGCGATCGGTGATCGAACCGGCGTCCCAGTACCGGAACCGGTCGAAGGTGTCGGGGTTGATCAGCGCGAGCGTCTGGGACGCGCCGGTGAGCACCGCGCCGAAGGCGACACCGACCAGGGTGAGCCGCAGCGGGTTCGCCCCGCCCGGACCGCGCGAGGCGATCGCGTACACGATGGCCGCGGCGACGACGGCACCGGCGAATCCCAGCCACAGATACTGTTCGATCCTGGTGACACCGAACATGGCGACACCGGCGACGATCGCGAAACCGGCGCCGCTGTTGACGCCGAGAATGCCGGGGTCTGCCAGCGGGTTGCGGGTCAGGCCCTGCATGAGCGCTCCGGCGACACCGAGGGCCGCGCCGACGAGCACACCGAGGACCGTGCGCGGAACCCGCAGTGTGCGGATCGTCGAATGGTCGATGCCGCCGTCGGGGGAAACCAGCGCGCTCCACACCGTGGACAGCGGCAGGTTGGCCGAGCCAACCGCGACGCTGACCGCGAACATCACCGCGAGCACGATCAGCGACACCGCGAACCACAGCACTCTCGCCGCCGTGGGGCGGACAGGTGCCGGTGTGATCGTCCGGGTCATCGGGGGCCGGGAGTCATGAGATCGCGGCAAGTTCGAAACACTCGACACCCCAACCGAGCGGGCGTCTCGCGCTGATCCTCCAGCCCGCTCGCGCGGCGATCCGGCCGAGGTCGGCCGGTGCGCGGGGCGGTGTTCCCAGTGTCGCCAGGTGCAGCAGCGCTTCCTCGGCCGCGGCGGGACTGAGACCGTCGGGCCGGAGCTTCTCGATCAGCACCGCGACCGGTGCCGCCGCGCGCAAGACGCGCAGCAGAGTCTCGGCTTCGGCGTCCGTGCGGTGCCCGATGGCGAGTGCCGTCACGGCGACGTCCCGCTCTCCCCATGTTTCCGTGAACTCGAACGGTGACGCCGCGCCCGCCTCGTCCCGCAGTACGCGCAGCGGGCCGGGATCTTCGACGACGGCAGGGCACGACCCGGTGCCTTCGGCGAGTACGTCCGCGACCACGAGCGCGCCGGGGCCGGTGATCGCGACCCTGCCGCCCCGGTTCCACACGGCGAGCGCCGGCACGCCCGTGACGAGGTGCACGAGCCCTCCGGCGTCCTCTGCCAGTTCGGCGTAACGCTCCGGATCGTCCACAACGGACTGTCGGAGGGTCGTCCCAGCGCCACGCGACCACGCGGCCGTCCCCTTCGCCAGCGCGGGGGCGAGATCGGCGAGCGCGATCACCTGCTCCGCGTGCAGCCCTTCGAAACGTTCCCGCGCGTGCTCGTCGACCGCGAGTTCCTGCCCGAGCGGGCCGAGTCGCACCGTGTCCTGGTCCCTGACCACGACGCCGGGCGCGGTCACCATCGCGAGCAGTGGCTCCAGGGCAGCCGGGTCGACACCTGCCCGCAGCGCGAGATCGGCCACGGACAGCTCGCCCTCTGCCAGCGCCGAGGGGATGCCGAGGCACACCGCCGCGCGCACCGCGAACCAGGAAACCGGTGACACCACGGCTTCGTTCGCCCCTGCCCGCGCGGGATCGTGCCCTTCGTCGCGGTGCCAGTACCCGGTGATGTTCACGTGCGACTTCGGAACGCCCCGTTCCTTGGAAACGTGCCTGCGCACCGGCAACAGCGCCCTGCTCTCCGCCCCCGCCCACACGTACGGGGTTCCCGGCAGCGGTTCGACGGCGCGCACGGCATCGGCGAGCGCGTTCTCGTCACCGGCAGGCGCGACGATCCAGTCGAGCACGTCCCCCTCGCGGGTGGGCAACGGTTGCCTCGCGGCATCGTCGGCGATCGTGACGACGGCGCGCACGGGCACGTCGAGAGGCCGATCCTCAAGGAACCGGCTGATCGCGGGCAACGCCGTCTCGTCACCGGCGAGCAGAACCCAGTCGGTGTCCTCCGGTACGACGACCGAGGACTTCGGGCCCACGATCCACAATTCGGCTCCAGGCTTCGCGTCGCGGGCCCATGCCGAGGCGGGACCGTCACCGTGCATCACGACGTCGAGGTCGAGTTCGAGAGCACGCCGATCGTGACGCCGGGGCGTGTAGTCCCTGGTCACCCGCGTCCGCGACGGCGGCCAGTCGATGCCGTGCTCCAGTTGCGCTGGAAGCACGTCACGCACGTTCCCGTCGGAGGCGAAGATCAGTTTGATGTGGTCGTCAAACCCGGGGCAGGCGAACGCGGGCAGCGTCAGCCCGTCGCGCGTGAACTCGCCCAGTTCCTCGCCGCCGAGCGTGATCCTGCGCATCCGGGGCGTCACGTCGACCGCCCTTTCGAGCCGGACCCTGCGCAGCACGAGGGGAAGGACGGTCAGCCGGTGGTGAACCATGTCGGGAAATCCGTTCGAAACATCGTCAGGAGAATTGCTTTTCGATGATGTCCAACAAGGCCATGGCCTCGTCGTAGTCGCCGCGCACCGTCCAGTAGGGAAGGTCGTAGGCGTTGTCGTTCTCGAACGCGGGCAGTTTCGCGTAGACGCTTTGCCGCGACAACGTGGCGACATCGGTGGTGTCGGCGTTGAACCCGGTGACGAACACGGTGGGCATCCTGAGGAGCTGGCCGACCTGTTCGGTGGAGAGTTCGGCCATGTCACCGCCCGGCTTGTACGGCTGGAGGTCGTGTTCCTCGACGAGCGGAGCCGGTGCGATACCGAGTTCCCCGAGCATCTGGGGAAGGCCGGTGTTCTCGAACAGCACGTAGGGGGTGCCGTCGGCGGTGATCGTCAGGTGCGCAGCGGGACCGGGCGGCGGCGTGATCGCGTCCTTGACCTCCGCGACCCGGCTCTCGTAGGCGCTGAGGTGATCCGCGTAGGCCGCTTCCTCGTCGAAGACGTCCTCGGCGAGGAAGCGGAACTGCTCCTGCCAGGTGGCGAGCGAACCGCTCACCAGCACCGTTGGCGCGATGTCGCCCAGCCGGTCGTAGGCCTTCGTCGCGAGCGCCGATGGCAGCCCGGCCCCGCCGCCGACGATCAGGTCGGGATCGGCTTCGAGGATCGCCTCGTAGTCGAATCCGTCCGTCCCCCACTCCAGCAGCCGGGTGCCGTTCTCGTTCGCCTTCTCCTCCCAGAACGGCGAGAACTCCCCCTCGCGATCGGCGTCCTCGGAAACCGTCGCCACCACGGGCACGTCCAGGTCGAACAGGTACCCGGCAAGCGCGTGGTTGAGCACGACGACCCGCTTCGGCTCGGCGGGGATCTCGACGGTCCCCTGCTCGGTCCGCACGCTCCGGGTGTCCGATCCGGACGCAGCGGCACCCGAGGCGTCAGTGGAACCGCAACCGGCCAAGGCCAGCACGGAGCCGATGATCATGACGACGAACAAAGACAGACGTGACCGCATACGACCCTCGATCCGGAAACAGGACGAACACCCTCTGCCGGACCCACCCGGCAGAGGTTAGGTTAGGTTAGGTTAACCTTCAGACCCCCGGTCGGCGTATCCGATGTGACATCGGCCCGTCCCCGACGCGACACGATTCAGGAGCGGAAGGATGACCACACCACGCGAACTCGTCGCGATCGTCCCTGAGAACTCCATCCGGTTCCTCGGACACGACACGCACGAGCACGAAGTGCCGCACCTCATCCACGTCGTCACCGGTGTCGCCGACATCGTCGCCGACGGCGAGCGGATCCCGTTGCACGCGAGGGAAAACCTGTGGCTCGCGGCGAACGTGCCGCATTCGGTGCGCCTGCCCTCGGGCGGGATCGTGCTCGGCCCGCTGCTCTCCCCCGCCACGAAACCGAGGGAGCGGGTCCAGCGACTCGGCGCGCTGCCCGCGCTGACCGAGTTGATGACCACGATCCTCGCGGCCGCTCCCGTCACCGCCGAGCAGGTCCGCCCCTTCCGGGAAGCGCTCGACGGCCTGCTGCGCCCCCTGTGCAGGCATTATTTCCCGCTCGTGCTGCCCTCACATCCCGTCGCGCGCGCGATCGCCCGCGAGGCCGCGCGATCGCCCCAGACGCTCCACGAACTCGCCGCCCGGCACGGCACCAGCGTGCGGCACGTGCAGCGGCTGTTCCACGACCAGACCGGCCTTCCCTTTACGCGGTGGCGGGCCCGCGCGAGACTCAACGTCGCCATCACCAGGCTCGGCAGGGGTGATTCGCTGACGGTCGCGGCGGGCGCCGCCGGTTACACCTCGCGCAACGGCCTGCTCAAGGCGCTCAGCAGGGAGACGGGGCTGCCATCGGCCAGGCTCGGCACCCTGCCGCTGGCGGTACTCGACGCCCATCGGGCAGCTGCCTGACCCGCATGGTGACGTCGGTTACGGCAGCCGACCATTGGAATTTCGGCATGCCGAACTCTAGACTTCTCCAGTGTCGAACTTGTGGCGAACCCTCTGCGTCGCGACCTCGTCGGTACTCCTGCTGGCCGGATGCGGTCAGGCAAGCGGAGGCGACGACGGAAAACCGGTGGTACTGACGACGTTCACCGTCCTCGCCGACATCGCATCGAACGTCGCGGGCGACGCTCTCCAGGTCGAGTCGATCACCAAGGCAGGCGCCGAGATCCACGGATACGAGCCGACCCCCTCCGACATCAAGAAGGCGGCCAAAGCCGACCTCATCCTCGACAACGGCCTGAACCTCGAAGCGTGGTTCGAGCGATTCGTCGCCGAGACCGACGCGCCGCACGTGGTCGCCAGCGACGGTGTCGAACCGATCGACATCGCGGGCGACGCCTACCAGGGCACCCCGAACCCGCACGCGTGGATGTCGCCGGACAACGCGGAAATCTACGTCGACAACATGGTCACCGCCTTCGGCGAGCTCGCTCCCGAGCACGCCGAGGACTTCGCGGCCAACGGCGAGGAGTACAAGCGCGAACTCCAGCAGGTTCGGGACCAGCTGACCGGCTCGCTGGCCGCGCTGCCCGAGAACGAACGCGCGCTGGTCACGTGTGAGGGCGCGTTCTCCTATCTCGCCCGTGACGCGGGACTGGCCGAGCACTACATCTGGCCGGTGAACGCCGAGCAGCAGGCGACACCGCAACAGATCACCAGGACCATCGAGTTCGTCGAACGAAACGGGGTCCCCGCCGTGTTCTGCGAATCGACCGTGTCGGACGCGCCAATGCGACAGGTCGTCTCCGCCACCGGTGCCACGTTCGGCGGCCTGCTCTACGTCGACTCACTGTCCGGCCCCGACGGCCCGGTGCCGACCTACCTCGACCTCCTCCGCCACGACGCCGACACCATCGTCGGCGCGCTCACCGGGACGTCCTCGTGACCTCCCCCAAGACCCCCAAGATCACCAGAGCCATAGACATCGACGGCGTCACCGTGCACTACGGCGACGTCCTCGCACTCGACAACGTGAGCCTGACGCTGGCGAGCGGCACGGTGTGCGGGCTCATCGGCGTGAACGGCTCAGGCAAGTCGACGCTGTTCAAGACCATCATGGGGCTGATCCGCCCTGACACCGGCACGGTGCGGGTCAACGGCGGCTCCCCCGCCCTCGCGCGCAGGGACAGCGCGATCGGTTACGTTCCGCAGAGCGAGAACGTCGACTGGGCGTTCCCGATGTCGGTGCGGGACGTGGTGCTGACCGGACGCTACGGGAAGCTGGGATTCACGCGGCGGCCACGGCGGGCCGACCACACCGCCGTCGACGAGGCGCTTGAGCGGGTCGATCTCGCCGAACTGGCCGGACGACAGATCGGGCGGTTGTCCGGCGGGCAGCGCAAACGGGCGTTCGTCGCCCGCGGTATCGCGCAGGGCGCGCGGGTGCTGCTGCTCGACGAGCCTTTCGCCGGAGTCGACAAGCGCTCCGAGGCCACGATCACCCGGCTGCTGCGGGAACTGGCCGCCACCGGGGCCACCGTCCTCGTCTCCACCCACGACCTGCACGCCCTGCCGGAGCTCGCCGACGAGGCGGTGCTGCTGATGCGGTCCGTACTGGCCCGTGGAAACCCCGGCGAGGTACTGCGGCCGGAAAACCTCGCACTGGCCTTCGGAATGCGGGCGCGGGAAGGGGAACCCGCGTGAGCCTCCACGAGCTCCTGCTCGAACCGCTCGGCTTCGAATTCATGGTGAGGGCGCTGATCACGACCGTGGTCGCCGCCGTGGTCTGTGCCGTCCTTTCCTGCTGGCTGGTACTCATCGGCTGGTCGCTGATGGGGGACGCGGTCTCGCACGCCGTGCTGCCCGGCGTGGTGCTGGCCTACCTGGTCGGCGCGCCGTTCGCACTGGGCGCCGTTGTCTTCGGGTTTCTCGCCGTCGGGCTGATCGGCCTCGTCGGCAACACCAGCAGGGTCAAGGAGGACGCGGCCATCGGCATCGTGTTCACCACGCTGTTCGCGCTGGGTCTCGTGCTGATCTCGGTGACGCCGAGCCAGACCGACCTCAACCACATCATTTTCGGCAACCTGCTCGGCGTCGACACCGCCGACGTGATCCAGATTTGCGTGCTCGGCGCGATCGCGCTCACCGCGCTGGTACTCAAACGCCGCGACTTCACCCTGTACGCCTTCGATCCGACGCACGCGCACGCCATCGGCCTCAATCCCCGGCTGCTCGGCGCGGCGCTGCTCGGCCTGCTCGCGCTGACCTCGGTGGTCGCGCTTCAGGTGGTCGGAGTGATCCTGGTGGTGGCGATGCTCATCATTCCCGGCGCGACGGCTTACCTGCTGACCGACCGGTTCGGGCACATGGTCGTGATCGCACCCGCGTTCTCCGCGATCGCGGCGGTGACCGGGCTCTATCTGAGCTACCACCTCGACACCGCCTCCGGCGGGATGATCGTGCTCGTGCAGGGAGCGGGTTTCGTGCTGGCCTACCTTTTCGGGCCACGGCACGGGATCGTCGCCAAGAGCGTCGCCGCAGGACGGCGGCGCAAGCGCCTCGCCTCCGACCGCGCCTGACGGCGAGATCCGCACTCACGCTGCCCGGACCCGCCGGAACAAGCGCTCCGTAACAAACCCCGCGCCACACAGGGAAGCCGCCACCTCCGCTCGGCCGGTTGCGGCGGCCATGTATGATCCCCCAAAAGTGGTAATGACAATCATTGTCGAAAGTGGGTGGACGTGGCCGCACGCGGGCGGGTACCGGTGCCAGTACTGGCCTTCCTGCTGACCGTCGCGCTGGCAGGATCGGTGTTCCTCGCGATCGGCCTCGGCTCGGCGGTGATCGCTCCCGGCGACACCGCTCGTTACCTGTGGGCGTCGTTGACGGGCGGCGTCCTGCCCGCCGAGGACGCGACGCGATACCAGATCATCTGGCAGATCCGCACTCCCCGCGTCCTGCTGGCCGCCGTCGTCGGCGCCGGACTGGCCGCCGTCGGGGTCGCGATCCAGGCTCTGGTGCGCAACGCGCTGGCTGATCCGTTCATCCTCGGGGTTTCCTCGGGAGGTTCGGCGGGCGCGGTGGCCGTTTCCCTGTTCGGCGCGCTCCCGGTGCTGGGCATGCACGCGGTGTCGGCAGGCGCGTTCGCGGGCGCGCTCCTTGCCACCGTCTTGGTCTACACCATTGCCCGCACCAACAGCGGCGTCACGCCACTGCGGCTCGTGCTCACCGGAGTCGCGCTCTCGTTCGGCTTCCAGGCCCTGATGAGCGTGCTGATCTACTTCGCGCCCTCCGGTGAGGCCACCAGCATGGTGCTGTTCTGGACCATGGGCTCCTTCGGCGCGGCGACGTGGGGCTCACTGCCCGTGGTGAGTGTCATCGCCGTCGCCGGAATCCTTGTCCTCTACCGCTTCAGCCGCCCGCTCGACGTGCTGAGCCTCGGCGACGAATCGGCCGTGTCGATGGGCGTCGACGCGGCGAGCACCCGGCGCGGGCTTTTCGCCGTCACCGCCGTGATGACCGGAGCGATGGTGGCGGTCAGCGGCACCATCGGATTCGTCGGCCTGGTGATCCCCCACGTCACCCGCATGCTGGTCGGCGCGACTCATGGCCGCGTGCTGGCGATCGCGCCGCTGCTCGGCGCGATTCTCATGGTGTGGGTCGACCTGCTCGCCCGCACTCTCGTCGCTCCGAGAGAACTTCCGCTCGGCGTGCTGACCGCGCTGATCGGCGTGCCCGTCTTCATCGTCCTCATGCGCAAGCGGCGCTATGTATTCGGAGGTACGTCGTGACCGAGCTGCGCCTCGAAGAGCTGTCCGTGCACATCGGCGACCGGCAGATCGTGCGGGAGCTGAGCATCGAAGCCCGCTCCGGCGAGGTCATCGGGCTGATCGGGCCGAACGGTTCCGGCAAATCGACCGCGCTGCGCTGTGTGTACCGGGCACTGACCCCGAGCGGTGGCGTGGTGCGGGTGGACGGCGACGACGTCACCGGATTGTCCGCGCGGGCCGCCGCCAGGCGGGTCGCCGCACTCACCCAGGAGGGCACGGCCGACCTCGATTTCACCGTCGCCGAACTGGTCGCGCTCGGCCGCGCTCCCCATCAGCGCGGCAACAGCCCGCTGACCGAGGACGAGCGGGAGCTGTGCAGGACGGCGATGATCCGGACCGACGTACTGCACCTCGCCGAGCGGGGCGTACTCGGCCTGTCCGGGGGTGAACGGCAACGGGTCATGCTCGCCCGCGCTCTGGTGCAGCAGCCGGAAATCCTGGTGCTCGACGAGCCGACCAACCACCTCGACCTGCGCCACCAGCTCGCGATACTGAGCCAGTTGCGGACGGCGAACCTGACGATCGTCGTCGTTCTGCACGACCTGAATCTGGCCGCCGCGGCGTGCGACCGGCTCGCGCTGCTGTCCGAGGGCCGCCTCGTCGCCGTCGGCACCCCGCCGGAAGTCCTCACGACCGAGCGCATCGCACGCGTGTACGGCGTCGAGGTCATCGTCACCGATCACCCGCTGACCGGCGACCCGCAGATCCTGTTCACCCTCGACGCCCCTGAGCGGGCCGTCGCCCTCTCGAACCCGGAAGGACACCCTGGATGTTGAACTGGACCCGACACCGGCGCGCCGCCGTGGCGCCGGTAACCGCAGCCACGCTGTTACTGCTCACCGCGTGCGGAGCGCAGGTGCAACCCCAGTCCGGTGAGGGCACCGGCACGACCACGGTGAACCGGTGCGGCGAGCCCGTCGAGTACACCGTTCCGCAGCGCGCCGTGGTGTACGAGGGAGGCAGCGCGGACAAGATGTTCGCGCTCGGCCTCACCGAGCACGTCCACGGCTACGTGATGCCACCGGCGAACCCTCCGGTGAGCGAGTCGCCGTGGGCCTCGGAGTACGAGAAGGTCGAGTTCCTTTCCGACGATCTGCTCAATCGCGAACTCGTCGTCGACGCCGGTGCCGATTTCGTCGTGGCAGGCTGGAACTCCGGGTTCTCCGATTCGCGCGGCATCACGCCGGAAATCCTCGACACACTCGGGATCCAGAGCTTCCTGCACGCCGAGTCCTGCTTCAACTACCCCGGCCATCCCGAACGGCACACCCCGTTCGACGGGCTCTACACCGACCTGGAACGGCTCGGCGAGATCTTCGGCGTTCCCGACCGCGCGTCGAAGCTGATCGCGGAGTATCAGGACAAGGTCGACGCGGTCCGCGAGCAGGCACCCGGCGGCGACCCGGTGCCGGTTTTCCTCTACGACTCGGGAACGGACAAGCCGCTGTCGGCGGCGAGCCAGGTTCCGCCGAACGACATCATCCGGATTGCCGGTGGTACCAACATCTTCGGCGACGTCGACGCCAGGTGGTTCGAGGCGAGCTGGGAAGCCGTCGTCGAGGCCCAGCCCGAGGTCGTCATCATCCTCGACTACGGCGACCAGCCCGCCGAGGACAAGATCGCGTTTCTCAAGAACAACCCCGTCACGGCGAACATCCCCGCCGTCGAGCAGGACCGGTTCTTCGTACTCGACTACAACGAGGCGATCTCCAGTCCGCGAATCGTCGACGGGCTTGAGAAGTTCGCCGAGTACCTGCGCGACGATGTCCGGCATGGCTGATCAGGCGAAGACAGGACAGCAGGCAACCCCCGATCACCGGATCGTCCGTGCACTGTGGCCGGTGCTGCTCGCGGCCGTGGTGAGCCTGTTCCCGTTCACGATCTACTCGACGTTTCTCGTTCCCATCGCCGAGGCCGTCGCCGCCGACGATGCTGCCGTCGGCGCGCTTCGCGGCCTCGGCGGCGTCGCCGCGCTCGTCACCGGCATCGCGATCGCGCCCCTGCTGGGTCGCCTGCCCCAGCACCTGACCGTCACGGCGGGGCTTGGCCTGCTGGCCGTGACGAGCCTGCTCGGCAGCACGGGCACGTACTGGGCACTCGTGGTCTTCTGTCTCGGCATCGGTACCGCCACCGCGGTGCTGACCCCGGCACTGCTGACGAGCGCGACCACGGCCTTTCCCCGCACCGGTGACAGCGGCAGAGCGGCGACGCTGGTGACGGCGACGCAGTCGCTGGCGGCGGTACTGGCAGGCCCCGTCATCGGCGTGATGGCGTTCTGGCGCGGCTGGGAAGGCGCGTTGTGGATCACGGCCGGGCTCGCGACGGCCGTCGCCGCGCTGTTCCTCCGCGGCAGGCGCGACGGGCCCGAGCCGGCCGAACCGGTGCGCTACCTGAAAGCGTTCCGGCAGTTCGGGTCACGGCCCGACGTACTCGCGCTCATCGGCATCGCGGCGCTGCGCACGACGTCCTTCATGGGCTACCTGTCGTTCCTGGCCGCCGGCTACCACGACCGGTTCGCGATGGACGCCTCCACGTTCACGCTCGTGTGGACACTCAGTGGCGCCTCGTTCTTCGCGGGCAACTACCTCGCCGGACGCTGGGTCAGGGACGGCGGCTTTCCCGCCGCGCTGCTCGTCGCTGGATTGCTGGGCGGACTTGCCGCGGTGCTCGTCGTGTTCACCACGACGGTACTGGCGATCGCGCTCGCCGCGACCGTGCTCATGGGGTTCAGCCACGCGATCGTCGCCGCGGTGGCCACGAGTCTCATCGCGCACAGGGCGGGGCCGCTCGCACCGGCCGCGTTCAGTCTCAACGCGGCCGGCATGAGCCTTGGCGTCTTCGCCGGAGCGCTCATCGGTGGCGTTGGCCTCGGTATCGCGGGGAACCTTGGAATGGCGTGCGCGCTCGCCGTGCCGACGGTGCTGGCTTTGCCGTTGGTCCGGGCCGTGTTCGCCAAGTCCCGCTGAGAGTCGTCTCGCGGTCCGGCCACAATGGACCGACCACGAGCCGGGCCGCGAGCCGGTAGGGTTTCGGTCGACCTGATTTCGGAGGGACCGTTTTGGCCTGGAGCACGCGCGAGGTGGCGCAGCTCGCCGGTACGACCCTGCGGGCAGTGCGGCACTACCACGAGGTCGGCCTGCTCGACGAGCCGGAACGCGCCGCCAACGGCTACAAACGCTACGGCGTCGCGCACCTCGTGCGGATCCTGCGGATCAAACGCCTCACCGCGCTCGGGTTCTCGCTTTCCCGGATCGCCGACATGGGCGAGGCCGAAGAGCACTCCCCGGAAGCACTCGACGCGCTGGACGAGGAGCTGGCCGCGACGATCGAGCGGCTACAGCGCGTGCGTGCCGAGATCGCCGTGCTCAGGCGGAACGGCGCGCCCACCGACCTGCCGCCCGAGCTCGCCACCGTGGCCGAGGACGCCGAGCTGGACAGCCCCGGCCGCGCGTTGCTCACCGTGATGGCGCAGGTGGTCAGCCCGTCGACGATCAACGCCTACACGAACCTGCTGCGGACGGAGCCGAGCGGGCCCGAGACCGCCGAGTTCGACGCGCTTCCCGCCGACGCCGACGAGAGCACTCGGCAGGAGCTGGCGCTGCGGCTCGTCGCCTACGGCCGCGAACTGCGCGCGCGGCACCCGGAGCTGCGGGAACCGCTAGCCTCCGAACCCAGCGGGCCGCACGATGCCGCACGCACCATCGACGTGGCGATCAACGAGCTCTACAACGCGGCACAACGGGATGTGCTGCTGCGGGTCCGGCGTCTGCGCGCGGACACCGACGAACCCGGCTGACCACCTGTGGCACAGGTCACCGACAAGCGGGGTTGAGTGTGCCGTTACGGCATGGCTTCTACTCGGGGTGTCAGCACGAACCACGCAACCGGGGAGGAACCGTGGCCCCCTTCGACGTGTTCTCCTGTTCGGATCAGGTGGAGGAGAAACGGCTCCGGCCGTTCCGGCGGAGCCAGGTACTCCATCGCTGGCTCTACACGATCGGCTTCGCCGACCACACGTGGACGGTGGACGTCGACCTCTCCGACGAGGACGGCGCGGCCGAGTTGTACCGCGACGGGCTGCTCCACGCGCGAGGCGAACTGCCAGTGGCCTTCGCCGTTCCGGGCGGCAGGGTCGAGGTCGACGCCGGGCTCTACGGAGTCACCAGGGCGCACCTGGTTCGCGACGACGGCGAAGAGCGGCGCCTGACCCCGGCTCGGGGCACGGCAGAGGACCTGCGCGGCAGGCTCGCCCGCCGCCATCCCCTGCTCAGCACGGCGATCGCCTGGCTGGCCATCGCGGTACTGGCCGTCAATCTCGTACTCGCCGTCCCGCAGGCACTGGAGCTGCTGACCACGATTCCGAAGATCGCCGACAACGTCGGGACCTTCACCTCTCCGGTCGTGCTGCCGATGTGGCTCAACATCAGCCTGATCACCGCGGGCGCGCTCGCCGCGACGGAACGGGTGCTCACCCTGCGGCGCAACCGCGTGCTCGACGTCGAGACACTGTGGACCGGGCTCTGATCACAGCGCCTCGTGCACGGCGGCGAGCAGCCGGTCGGCTCTTCCGTCCGCGTTTTCGGCCCGCATCTCGTTGCTGACGAACGAAAATCCGATCCCGGCGTCGGGCCATGCCCCGTTGCGCCCTCCGCCCGCGCCCGAATGCCCGAAGGCGTTCGCGGCCGGACCGTAGGTGCCGATGGAATCGGCAAGCTCGAATCCGAGTCCGAAGTGGACCGGTCGGTCGTTGATCACGTCGGTTCCCCGCGACCAGGTTCGGGTGGCGCGCGCGAGCGCGTCAGGTGAACCGATACGGTCGTCGGCGAGCAGCGCGTAGAGCGTGGCCATCGCCCGCGCCGTGCCGGTCGCGCCACCGGCGGCAAGCCCGGCTCTGCGATACCTGACCGAGTTGATCAGCTCGTCGGAGTCGAGCAACCCTGAGTACATCCGCTCGACGATCCGGCGCCGGTCAGGGTCGTCCAGGAACGTGCTGATCCGGTAGTCCGGCGCCCGCCGGAGCAAGGCGACGCGTTGGTCGAGCGCGGCGGGGGTGCCGAGGTGCAGATCCAGCTCGTGCGGCCCGGCAAGCACCTCGGCGACCAGCTCACCGGCGGATTTGCCCGTCGTCCTGCGCAGCAACTCGTCCACGAGGTAGCCGTAGGTCAGCGCGTGGTAGGCGACCCTGCTCCCCGGAGTCCACAGTGGATCCTGACGAGCGAGCAGGTCAGCGCACGTCCTGCTGTCGAGAAGATCGTGCGCACCATCCACATAGGGCAGTCCGGCGGTGTGGTCGAGTACGTGGTGCACCAGTACGCCCTCGGTGAAGCCCGGCCAGTACTGGCACACCTCGACGTCCGGGTCGAGCACCCCGAGCGCGGCGACGGCGGCGGCCACCACCCCTTTGGTTCCGGAGAACAACACGCACAGCGTGTCCTCCCGCCACGGCTTCCCGCGCTCAGGATCGGCGAGCCCTCCCCACAGGTCCACAAGCACTTCGCCGCGCCGCACTACGGAAAACCCCGCGCCGCCACGGCTTCCGGCGACGACGTCTTCGAAGACGTCCCGGACCCTTTCGAAACCGGGCAGGGTCGTTCCGGTGACCGGCATGCTCACATCCTCGGTGTGTTGGCGAGCAACTGGCGGGTGTACTCGTGCTGGGGATCGCGCAGCACCTCGTCGACGGCGCCGGTCTCGACCAGCTCTCCGCCTCTGAGCACCGCGATCCGGTCGGCGACGTGCCGCGCCAGCGCGATGTTGTGCGTCACGAAGACCATCGCGGTACCCAGCTCGGCTCTCAGCTCACACAGCAGGTCGATGATGGTCGCCTGCACCGAGACGTCCAGCGCGGAGGTGACCTCGTCGCACAACAACACCTCGGGGGTGGTGACCAGTGCCCTGGCGATCGCCGCCCGCTGACGTTCACCACCGCTGAGCTGATCGGGCAGCCTGCGCGCGAGCTCGCGGCTCAGTCTGACCCTGTCCAGGGTCACCTCCACTCGCTCCCGCCGCTCGGCCCTGTCCAGCTCGGTAAGCATCTCCAGCGGCACCTCGACCGACTGTGCGATGGTGCGGCGGGGGTTCAGTGACGAGTATGGACTCTGGAACACGTACTGCACGGCGCGCAATTGATCGGCCGAACGCCGCCGGGTCGATGGCGCCAGTTCCGTACCGTGCAGTTCCACCGTGCCGGTGTGGTGTTCGTTGAGCCCGGCCACGGACCGCGACAGCGTCGTCTTGCCCGATCCGGACTCGCCGAGCAACAGCAGGCACTCTCCCGAGTGGACGGTCAGGGAGACGTCCCGCAGCACCTTGTTCTCGCCGTAGGAAACCGAAAGGTCCGTGACCCGCAGTGTCCGCGTGGCACCGTCGGGGACAGGAAGGCCCCCGCCACCGTCGAGATCCGGGACCGCGTCGACGAGTTCCCGCGTGTAGGCGTGGGAAGGACGGCGCAGCACCGCTTCGGTGGTACCGCTCTCCACGATCTCGCCGCCGCGCATCACGGCGACCCGGTCGGCGATGGCGGCCACCACGGCGAGGTCGTGCGTGATGTAAAGCGCGGCGACACCGTGTTCGGCGGTCAGCGCGGCGACGGTGCGCAGTACGAGCGTCTGCGTCGTCACGTCGAGGCCCGTGGTCGGTTCGTCGAGTACCACGACGCTGGGCCTGCACGCGAACGCCATGGCGATGCCAACCCGCTGCTGCTGGCCGCCGGAAAGCTGGTGCGGGTAGCGGTTCCGGTACGCCTCGTCGCTCGGGAGCCCGACCTCCTCCAGCACCTCGGCGACCCGCGCCTCGCGCTCCTCTTCGGAGGATCCGTAGTCGTGCACCTCCAGCACTTCGCTGATCTGGCGGCCAATCCGCAGCGCGGGATTGAGCGAGAGCGCCGGATCCTGCGGTACGTAGGCGAGCGTGTGCCCGCGCACCGCCCTGCGCTCGCGGTCGCCAAGGCCGAGTACGTCCACCGGCTGCCCGTCCCTCGCGCAGGCCACGATCGTGCCGCCCGCGGAAACGAGCCCCCTGCGGAAATGGCCGAGCGCGGCGAGTCCCGCCGTGGTCTTGCCAGAGCCCGACTCACCGACCAGCGCGAGCACCTCACCCGGTGCGATCGCGTACGAGACGCCTTTGAGCACGGGCGAGCCCGCGACGGTATCCACCCTCAGTTCGCGAACGTCGAGTGCGTTGGTGACGGCGACCTGCGTCGTCATGCGGCGACCTCCTTCTCCCTGCTCGCGACCTTTTCCTTACCGGCGGCGGCGGACGCCAGCGAGTCGGTGACGAGGTTCGTGCCCACCGTGAGCACCGCGATCGCGAGGACCGGAAGCAGCACGCCCCACGGCTCCACGACCAGCGCGATGCGGTTCTCGTTGATCATCAGGCCCCAGTCGGCCGTCGGTGGCTGGATCCCGAGCCCAAGGAAGGACAGCGAGGCGACGTAACCGATGGAGTAGGTCAGCCGCAGGCCCAGTTCCACCATGAGCGGGCCCGTGATGTTCGGCAGCACTTCTCGCAGCAGGATGCGCCGTCGCGGCATCGCGTACAACTGCGCGGCCTTGATGTAGTCACTGTCCTTCACCGCGACGGTGGCCTGCCGCGCGACCCTCGCCACGCGAGGCGCGTGCGTGATGCCGATGACCACGACGAGAAGCCAGCCCTGCGGCCCGAGCATCGCGATGGCCAGGAGCGCGAACACCAGCTGCGGGAACGACAACAGCACGTCGTTGCCGCGCATGAGCACGCTGTCGAGCCTGCCCCCGGTGTACCCGGCGAGCATGCCGAGCGCGGTACCGAGTACGACGCCGAGCGCCGTGGCGAGCACCGCGTAGAGCAACAGTGTCGAACCACCGGCGAGGAACCGGGTCAGTACGTCGCGGCCGAGCCCGTCGGTTCCTGCGACGCCGTCGGACTGGAACGGTTTACCGGCGAAACCCGTCGCTTCGTGACCGGTGAGCCACGGTCCCAGCCAGGGACCGAGCACGGCAAGCAGTACGACGACCGCGGTGAGCACGAGCCCGATCTTGGCCTGTGGCAGGGAAAGCGCGCGACGGAACACAGTGGACTTGTTACTCATCGCGCCACCTCGGTCCGCAGCTTCGGATTGGTCAGGATGCCGACGATGTCGGCGAGCAGGTTCACCACGATGTAGACCGCGGCGATGATCAGCGTGATCGCCTGCACCACCTCGACGTCCCTGTTGTTCACGCCGTCGATGAGCGCCTGCCCGATCCCGGGATAGCGGAACAGGAACTCCACCACGACGACCCCTCCGGCGAGCCAGGCCAGTTGCAGCGCGATCACCTGCGCCACGGGGCCGATCGCGTGCGGGAGCGCGTGCCGCGTCAGCACGGTTCGTTCCGGAATTCCCTTGAGCCGCGCCATTTCGACGTAGCCGCTATCGAGCACCTCGCTCATCGTGGCCCGCATCATCCTCGTGATGTAGGGCGTGACGACGAGGGTGAGCGTCAGCACCGGCAAGATCAGCTGGGCTGGCTGCGACCACACCGGTTCACCCGGCGGCGCGAGCGTCACCGAGGGCAGCAACGGGAACACAGTCGTCGACAGCAGAACGATGAGCGCGACACCGATCACGAACTCGGGCAGCGCGGCGATGACGAGGCTGATGCCGGACACCGTGTGGTCCGCGGCCCGTCCTCGCTTGACCGCCGTCCAGGTTCCCAGCGCGAGCCCGATCAGCGTGCTCAGCACCGCGGCGGTCACCAGCAACACCAGCGAGGCGCCGATGCGGTCGCCGAGCAGGTCGTTGACGGGGCCCTGCGACGCCGTGGACGTACCGAGGTCACCGGTGAACACGCCGCCAAGCCAGCTCAGGTAGCGCTCCCACACCGGGGCGTCGAGGTTGAGCTGGTCGTGCAGCGCGGCGATGCGCTCCGGCGTCGCCTGCTGGCCGAGGATCGCGCGAGCGGGATCACCGGGAAGCAGCAACGTCGCGACGAACACCAGAACCGTCACCAGCCACAGCACCCCGAGGCTGACCAGCAGCCTCTTGATGATCAATCGGGACAATGAACTCACCTCCTCAGCCGAGCCACACTTCGCGGAACGAATAACCGGAAAGCGGAAGCCCCGTGCGGTCGGGCACGAGCCCCGCCACGTACACCTGGAACGCGTCGACCTGGTTCATGAAGCCCCAGATGATGTTCCCGCCGCGCTCGTACTCGATGCGCTGTGCTTGCTTGAGCAGTTCGTCGCGCTCCTGTTGATCCACCGTGCGGTCGGCGCGCTTGACGAGGTCGAGGAACTCGGGGTCGTTCCAATGTGTCTCGTTGTAGGGGGCCTCGGGCAGCGCACCGGAGGCAACCTGGGGCAGATAGTTGCGCGTGTACCAGAAGGACTGCGCGAAATCCCAGCTCAGGTAGTTCTCGCCGAAGAAGGTCGTCGTGTCCAGCCGCCGCAGCCGGATGGTGACTCCGGCCGCCTTCGCCTGCTGCTGGAACACCTGTGCCGCTTCGACGGCGCCCGCCTGGATCGGCGCGGTCACCAGTTCGATGTCGAGGTTCGGATGTCCCGCCTCGGTGAGCAGGCGCCGCGCCTCGGCGATGTCCTGCGTACGCTGCGGCAGTTCGCTCGCGTAGGCGGGGTCGAACGGCGAGTACAGGTCGTTGCCGATCCTGCCCTGTCCGCTGAGGACCTGGTTGATCATCTGCTCGCGGTCGACGATGAGCCGCAGCGCCTGACGCACCCGGACGTCGTCGAACGGTGGACGGTCGACGCGCATCGTGAACGGCAGCCAGGTTCCGGTTTGCGCGCTCAGCACGCGCAGCCGCTCGTCGCTGCGCAGGACGTCGACCAGCGCGACGGGAACCTGGTCGATCGCGTCCACTTGGGACGAAAGCAGCGCGTTGATGCGCGCGTCGTCCTCGGTGAAGTTGATCAGCACGAGTTCGTCGAGATAGGGCTCGCCGGAACGCCAGTAGTGCTCATTGCGCACGAACGCGCTTTGCAGACCCGCCGTGAAATCCTTGGCCCTGAACGGTCCCGTTCCGATCGGGCGGTCGACGGAGAAGTCGGCTGGCACGATGCCGAGGTGGTACTGCGCGAGGTAGTCGTCGAAGACGGTGGAGGGCTCGGTGAGCCGGAACTCGACCTGCCTGTCCCCCTTCGCCACGACCTCGCCGAGCATGGTGAGGCTCGCCGCGCCGCTCTTGGGATCGTCGGGATCCATGATCCGGCGGAAGGTCGCGATGACGTCGTCGGGCGTCACCGGCCTCCCGTCGTGGAACTTGATGCCCTGGCGCAGGGTCGCCGTCCAGGTCTTCGCGTCGGGCGAGGAAGTGAGCGACTCCGCGACGAGCATTTCGATCCGGTACTCGTGGTCGCGGTAGAGCAGCGGTTCGTAGAGGTTGCGGACTCGCGCGATGTCCGGGCTCGTCGCGGGGATGTGCGGGTCGAGGGTGTCGGAGGCACCACCGCCGGTGATGCCCACCCGCAGGGTGCCACCGCGACGGGGCGGCCCGGTTGGCACCGTGACGGCGCTCGATCGCCCGCCACAAGCGGAAAGTAGTGGCACCGACCCCGCGAGGACGGCGCTGCCGACAAGGAATTTCCTTCGAGAAATATGTTTGTCAAACGACATGAAGTCGAGCTTCCGGTAGGGACCCCGAGGGTCAGGAACTGATGGCTCGCCCCGCGTAGCCGGGGGCGGGTAATCGATGTCTTCGCAGCCGGTCGGCGATGTCCTCGGCCAGTGGCGCCGCTCTGGCTCCCGCGACGTGAATCGCCAGCAGTTCCTCCGTTGCCACCAGCTCACCGTCCACTCTCAACTCGTGGCACAGGCGGACTTTCTTCTCCCCTACGGAGAGAACGAACGTGGTGACGTGCAACGCAGCGTCTCGGCCGACCTCGCGCAGATAGCGCACGTGCGCCTCGACGGTGTAGAGCGAGCGACCGGTCTCGGCGCGGTAACGCTCGTCGAGCCCGACATGGTCCATCAGGTTGGTGGTCGCGAAGCCGAACACCATGACGTAGAACGGTTCGCTCAAGTGTCCGTTGTAGTCGATCCACTCGTCCCTGACGGTGTCGTGATACTCCAGCGGTTCACTCACGACGTGGTTTCCCTACTGGCACGGACCGCCCGCTGCACGGCGATGATCGCCCGGTCCCGTTCCGCGACCAGGTCGGCGATCGACCGCTCCCCCGCCTCCGTTTCGCAGCCGTCGACCATGTCGTCGCGCAACCGCCGGGTGAGCTCGGGTGCCTCCAGCCTTGTCCACGGTGCCTTGAGCGAGGGTCCGAAGTGGTCGAGCATGTGCGCCATGCCGCCCTCGCCGCCGGCGAGGTGAAACGTCAGGCACGGCCCGTGCACCGGCCAGCGCAGGCCCGGACCGTCGGTGATCGCGGTGTCGATCTGTTCCACCGTGGCCTCGCCGTTGGCGACCATGTGCAGCGCTTCGCGCCACAGCGCCTCCTGCAACCGGTTGGCGATGAAGCCGGGCAGCTCGTTGTCCATCGTGATGACGGTTTTGCCGACCTGGCGGTAGAACCGGCTCGCCCAGTCGACCGCCCACGCCTCGGTGCGCGTGCCACCGGCGACCTCGACGAGCGGGATCAGGTAGGGCGGGTTGAACGGGTGCCCGACCACGAGGCGGCCCGGTGTCGCGGCCTCGGTCTGCATCTCGCTCATGCCGTAGCCCGATGTGGACGATGCGATCACCACCCCTTCCGGGGCGGCTGCGGCGATGTCGGCGAGCAGGGTGCGCTTCACCGCCAGGTCCTCCGGCGCGCTCTCCTGCACGAACTCCGCGCCCTCGACCGCCTCGGCGAGAGTCGGCAGGACCGTGAGGTTGTCGCGCGAGGCACCCTCGGCGAGACCGAGTTCGGTCAGGGCGGGCCACGCGGCCTCCACCAGCCTGCCGAGCCGCCGCTCGGCGTCGGGCGCGGGATCCCATGCGCGCACCCGGAACCCCTTGGCGAGGAAGTGCGCGACCCAGCCACCGCCGATCACTCCCGCGCCGATGCACGCGACCGTGGTGACCTCGTCCGGTTCAGGCACCCCGAGCTCCCCTCAGGTTCAGGATCCTGCGCGCGTCTTCAGCGGAGGCGATCTTCGCCCCGAGTCCTTCGACGATGCCGACCGCGCGTTCGACGAGCTGGCCGTTGGTCGCCTTCACGCCCTTGCTGAGGTAGAGATTGTCCTCAAGTCCGACCCTGACGTGACCGCCGAGCAACGCCGAGTGCGCTACCCACGGCAACTGGTCGCGGCCGATCGAGAAGGAGGCCCACTGCGAACCGTCGGGCAGCATGTTCACCATCGTCTGCAAGAGTTCGGGATTCGCGGGCGCGCCGTAGGGAATTCCCATACACAGCTGGAAAAGCGGCGGCGGGTCGATGATGCCTTCCTCGATCATCTTGGTCGCGAACCAGAGCTGACCGGTGTCGAAGATCTCCAGTTCCGGTTTGACGCCGAGTTCCTGGATGCGCTTGGCTCCGGCGCGCAGCATGTCCGGTGTGGACACGTAAAGCTGGTGCCCCTCGCCGAAGTTCAGTGAACCGCAGTCGAGGGTGCAGATGTCCGGAAGCAGCTCCTCGACGTGCGGCAACCGGTCGTTCGCGTTGACGAGGTCGGTTCCGTCGACCGGCTTGAGCGGGTCCTCGTCGTCGAGCACGAGGTCGCCGCCCATTCCGGCGGTGAGGTTGACGACCACGTCGACCCCGCTGTCGGCGACCCTGCGCACGACGTCCCGATACAGCGCGACATCCCGGGAGCCCTTGCCGGTTTCCACGTCGCGCACGTGGATGTGCACGACGGCGGCTCCCGCGTTGGCGGCCTCGACGGCCGAGGCGGCGATCTGTTCCGGGCTGACCGGAACGTGCTCGCTCTTGCCCGCGGTGTCGCCCGCGCCGGTCAGCGCGCAGGTGATGATGACCTCGCTGTTCATTGTCCTCCCTTGACAATGTTGCGGTCGATGAAGTCCCTCAGGTGCTCTCGCATGGAGTCCACCGAGCTTCCGGGTTTTCCGGTGAGCACCTGGATTCCCAGCCCGTCGATGAGGGCGGTGAGCTGGGTGGTGATTTCGCGGGAGTCCCGCTCGCGGAACACTCCCTGCTCTTGTCCATTTCGGATGGTCATGGCGATGGTGTTGAACCAGCGATCATAGGAATCCCAGTACAACTCGCGCATCGCCGGATTCAGCGCGGTTTCGTTCCACACCTGCAACCACACCGACCACTCGTCCCTGAGCAGTCCGGCCGTCGGCAACTGTAGTTCCACGAGCCGCACCAGTCGTTCGTGGGCGCTGCCGACCGTGTGCAACTCGGCGACCTGCCGGTCGAACGCGAGTTTCACGTTGCGCCGCAACGCTTCGTTGAGCACTTCTTCCCTGGTGGGAAAGTAGTAGTGGATGGTTGCCGTGCTCGTGCCGCACGCGCTGGCGATGTCGGCGATCCGCACGTGGTGATAACCGCGCGTCGCGATCAGCTCCCACGCGGTTTCGAGAATGCGCCTACGTCGTTCCGGCTGCCGCCATTCCGCGATCTCACCGGCCGGGCGCGCCACGGGAATCGCCGTCACGGTGGCAGCCTCGTCGCTGCCGTTGAGTAACCAGTTCACCGTCACACCCGCGTGCTCGGCGATGTGCACGAGCTCGTGCGAGGAGAACCGGCGGGTCCCCTTGAGCGATTTGGACAGCTTGGTCTCGTCCAGACCGATCGCCTTGGCGAACTCGCGCTGTGCCCCCGGTTTCTCCGGGATGAGACTTCGTACCCGCGTTCGCAAATAGTCGGTCTCGGCCATGCCGGGCGACAGTAGTGCCCCCTTGCGATTGGCGCAAGCCTACTGACTCGTCAGCCGGATTTTCGCAAGTTGCCGGGCGTTCTCGTTCCGTTATCCACAATGGACGTTTATGGATGTTGGCACAAGGGAAAAATCGCCGTCCCACCAGTCAGGTTGCCTGATTTCCGACCCCAGTCCCGAGCATGCGATCCGGTCACCGCCCGGCAACGCGCGACCCTCGCGGTGGCCGAGTTCATAGCGGGACCCGGCGGCGCTGTCCTGACCGAACCAAGGCGCCGCCGGCCCCGGTCGATCACGACATGAAGTCATTCCTGCCCGAGGAGTGACCGTCCGTTCTCAGGCGTGAGCACGGACGGTCGCGGGCCGGTTACCCAATCCAGCGCTCACGCGTCCGGCGTGTAGTCCAGATTGGGCCGGAGCCACTTCTCGACCTCTACGCGCGCGACGCCCCGCCGCAGCGCGTAGTCCTCGACCTGATCGCGGCCGAGCCGTCCCACGGTGAAGTACCGCGATGCCGGGTGGGCGAAGATCAGGCCGCTGACGCTGGCCGCGGGCGTCATGGCGAAGGATTCGGTCAGACCGAGCCCGATGTCCTCGGCACCGAGCAAATCGAACAGCTCCCGTTTCTGACTGTGGTCGGGGCTGGCCGGGTAGCCGAGCGCGGGACGGATGCCCCTGAACCGTTCGGCGTGCAGGTCCTCAAGCGACGGCCGCGCCTCCGGTTCGAACCATTCGCGGCGCGCCCTCAGGTGGATAAGTTCGGCGAAGGCTTCCGCGAGCCGATCGGCCAGCGCCTTGACCATGATCGCCTTGTAGTCGTCGTGCTGCTTCTCGTAGTGTGCGGCCAGTTCCTGTGCCCCGTGGATGGCCACCGCGAACCCTCCGAGGTAGTCACGGTGGTCACCGGCAGGCGCGATGTAGTCGGCGAGGCACCGGTTCGCCCTGCCGCTGGGTTTCACGGTCTGCTGGCGCAGCATCGGGAACCGCACTCCGTTGCCGAGCAGAATGTCGTCTCCCTCGCTGTGCGCTTCCCAGAACCCGTACGCGCCCCGGGCCTGAAGGCTCTCGTCGGCGAGGATCTGGTCGAGCATCGTGTTCGCGTCGTCGAACAGTTCCCTTGCCACCGGCTGATCGAGAATCGCCGGGTACTTGCCCTTGACTTCCCACGCGAGGAACAGGAACTGCCAGTCGATCATCTCGCGCACGGCCGCCAGACCGGGTTCCACGATCCGGGCTCCGGTGAACGAGGGCACGGGCACGTCGTCGAACGGCACCTTCTCCGGGTTCGCTCTCGCCTTTTCGAGGGCGAGCATCGGGCGGTGCTGCCTTTTCTCGTGCTGTTCGCGCAACCGTTGCTGATCGGCGCGGGTCGTCTCGGCCAGCGCCGCCGACCTGCCCGGATCGAGCAGGTCCGACACGACGCCGACGACCCTCGACGCGTCGAGCACGTGCACCGTGGTCTGCTCGTAGGCGGGAGCGATGCGCACAGCGGTGTGCTGCTTCGACGTCGTCGCGCCACCGATCATCAGCGGGATCTTCAGCCCGCGCCGCTGCATCTCCGCCGCGACGCCGACCATCTCGTCGAGTGAGGGCGTGATCAGCCCGGAAACCCCGACGGCGTCGGCGTTTTCGGCGATCGCGGTGTCGAGCAACACCGAGGCAGGCACCATCACGCCGAGGTCGATCACCTGATAGTTGTTGCAGCCCAGCACGACACCGACGATGTTCTTGCCGATGTCGTGCACGTCGCCCTTCACGGTCGCGAGCACGATCGTGCCCTGCCCCCGGTCCTGTTCAACGTCACCGGCTTGCCGCGACCTTTCCTTCTCCTCCTCCATGAACGGTTCGAGGTAGGCCACGGAACGTTTCATCACCCGTGCGCTCTTGACCACCTGTGGCAGGAACATCTTGCCCGCGCCGAAAAGGTCGCCGACCGTCTTCATCCCGTCCATCAACGGTCCCTCGATCACGTCGAGCGGACGAGAGCGGGAAAGACGGGCCGCTTCGGTGTCCTCCTCGATGTAGTCGACGATGCCGTGCACGAGCGCGTGCCGCAGCCGTTGTTCCACCGGGGCGTCCCGCCAGGACAGGTCCACCGTGCTCGCGCGACCGCGACCGCTGTCGTTCACCGTCTCGGCGAAGGAGACGAGCCGGTCGGTCGCATCGTCGCGCCTGTCGAACAACACGTCCTCGACGAGTTCGAGCAGATCGGCCGGAATGTCCTCGTACACCGTGAGCTGGCCCGCGTTGACGATGCCCATGTCCAGTCCGGCGCGGATCGCGTACAGCAGGAAGGCCGAGTGCATCGCCTCCCGCACGACGTTGTTGCCACGGAAGGAAAACGAGAGGTTCGAGATGCCGCCGCTCGTGCGCGCGCCTGGGCAGCGCCGCTTGATGAGTGGCAGCGCGTCGATGAACGCCTTCGCGTAACCGTTGTGCTCGGAAATACCCGTCGCCACGGCGAGCACGTTCGGGTCGAAGACGATGTCCTCCGGAGGAAAATCTGCCTCCCCGGTGAGCAGGTCGTAGGCACGGCCACAAATTTCGACCTTGCGCTCCGTGGTGTCGGCCTGCCCCTGTTCGTCGAAGGCCATGACGACGACGCCCGCGCCGTAGTCCCTGATCCGGCGGGCCTGCCGCAGGAACTGCTCCTCGCCTTCCTTGAGGCTGATCGAGTTGACGATTCCCTTGCCCTGCACGCATTTCAGCCCGGCTTCGAGGACGCTCCACCGCGAGCTGTCGATCATGACCGGGATCCTGGCCGCCTCGGGCTCGGTGGCGATCAGATTCAGGAACGTCGTCATCGCCTGCTCGCTGTCGAGCAGGTCGGCGTCCATGTTCACGTCGAGTACGTTCGCCCCGCCCCTGACCTGATCGAGCGCGACGGCGACCGCGTCCTGGTATGCCCCTGACTCGACCAGTCTGCGGAACCGGGCCGAGCCGGTGACGTTGGTGCGTTCGCCGATCATGACGAACCCGGTGTCGGGGCCGATCTCGAACGGTTCGAGCCCGCTGAAGCGGGCAAGCGTGCTCGGTGAGGGAACGGCCCTCGGCGCCGTGCCCTTCACGGCGGCCGAGATCGCGGCGATGTGCTCGGGACCGGTTCCGCAGCAGCCACCGACCACGTTCACCATTCCCGACGTGGCGAACTCGGCGAGCAACCCCGCGGTCTCCTCCGGGGTCTGGTCGTAACCTCCGAAGGCGTTGGGCAGGCCCGCGTTGGGGTGACAGGCGAGGTAGGTGCCCGCCAGCTTGGCCAGCTGCTCGACGTGCGGGCGCATCTCGGCGGCACCGAGCGAGCAGTTGACGCCGACGATCAGCGGGTCAGCGTGCTCGATCGCGTTCCAGAACGCTTCGACGGTCTGGCCGGAAAGGGTGCGTCCCGACAGGTCGACGATCGTCACCGAGATCCACAACGGCAGGTGCGGCGCGACCTCACGGGCGGCGGCGATCGCGGCCTTGGCGTTGAGCGTGTCGAAGATCGTCTCGACGAGCAGCAGGTCGACACCGCCTTCGGCGAGCGCGGCGATCTGCTCGGCGTAGGAGTCGCGGACGTCGTCGAAGGTCACCGCGCGGTAGGCGGGCTCGTCGACGTTCGGCGACAGCGACAGGGTGACGTTCAGCGGGCCGATCGAGCCCGCGACGAACCCGCCGCCCGCCTCGTCAGCCGCCTGCCTCGCCAGCGCGGCTCCCCGCAGGTTCATCTCCCTGACCAGGTGTTGCAGCCCGTAGTCGGCCTGGCCGATGCTGGTCGCGGTGAACGTGTTCGTCGTGGTGATGTCGGCACCGGCCGCGAAGTAACCTCGGTGCACGTCCAGAATCAGGTCGGGCCGCGTGAGGTTGAGCAGGTCGGGATCGCCCGTGACGTCCTGCGGGTGGTCGGCGCCAACGAGGCCGTCACCTCGGTAGTCGGCGGGGGTGAGGCCCGCGTTCTGCAACGAGGTTCCCCACGCGCCGTCGAGCACGGCGACTCGCTCGTCCAGGATCCGACGTAGTGCCGAGATGGTGTCCACCGGCTTCCTCCCTCTGCTGGGAGGCGCCCTTGCTGCGATTCGACCAGGCCGAGCGTGGCGGACCACGGGTCCGTTGCAGCGCCTCTCGGCCTCTCACCAGCGTAATGGGTTCCCGCGCGGCCGTCCCCACCGATACCACGATGTGAACAGAAGGGATGCCGGTGAAACCGCGCCAGGACATGTCACTGACGCGATCTGTCACTCGACGAGCTTCCCCTCGCTGGAGACCTCCCTCATCAGCGCGGCGATCTCGTCCGGGACCGGCGGCAGTTCCTCCCGCTCCACCTTTCCCGGCCCCGACCAGACCAGATTCACCCGCAGCGCGGGATCGAGTTCGGGGTAATCGGCGCGGTTGTGACAGCCCCGGGTCTCCCGCCGCTCCAGCGCGGCCTCCATCGTGGCCCGCGCAGCTAGCGCGGAAGCCTTGAGATCGAAGGCATGCGCGAGGTCGGTGTATCCCGCGCGATCGGGATGCACACCGAGACCCGCCATCCGTCGCTCGATCTCGTCGAGTTCGGCGAGTCCCGCGCGCAGCCCGGTCTCGTCGCGCACCACCCCGGCGTGCTCGGTCATGGTGTCGCGCAACGCCCGTTGCAGGGCACGCACGTTTTCCGGGCCGTCCGCGGCGAGCAGCTCGTCGACCTCCGCACGGGCCAGTGCCAGTGCCTCCTTCGACCGGCGCTGGGCGGGCAGCCGTGCCGAGTAACGCGCGGCCTCCTCGCCGACGATCCGCCCGTACACCAGCAACTCGATGAGCGAGTTGCCACCGAGCCGGTTGGCGCCGTGCAGCCCGCTGGAGGCCTCCCCGATGGCGTAGAGGCCGTCGACGCCGGTGCCGTGATCCTCCGGCCGTACCCACACGCCGCCCATGGAGTAGTGCGCGGTCGGCGCGACCTCGACCGGATCACTGGTGATGTCGAGCATCTGCAATTCCAGCAGCGTCTGGTAGACCCTCGGCAACCGGTTCATGATCGTCTCGCGCGGGAGGTGCGACACGTCGAGCCAGACCCCGCCCCGTGGTGTTCCCCTCCCCTCCTTGATCTCGGTGTAGGCCGCGAGCGCGACCCGGTCGCGTGTGGACAGTTCAAGGCGATCTGGGTCGTAGCGAGCCATGAACCGCTCGCCATCGGCGTTGCGCAGGATGCCGCCCTCTCCCCTCGCCGCCTCCGACACGAGAGTTCCGGCCGCGTTCTCCGGTTCGATCAGGCCGGAGGGATGGAACTGCACGAGTTCGGGATCTCTGATCCGCCCGCCCGCGAGCACGGCGAGCCGGAAAGCGTCGCCCGTGTTCTCGTCCCTCCGCGACGACGTGCGCCGCCAGATCCGGGTGTGCCCGCCCGCGGCGAGAACCACGGCATCGGCGTGGATCACGTACCGTTGTCCCGTCCCGATGTCGAAGCCATACGCGCCGAAAACGGCGTTGTCCTTGACCAGAATCCGCGTGACATAACACGTGTCGAGCACGGGAACGTTCAGCAGCGCCGCCCTGTTCACCAGCGTCCGCTGGATCTCCAGCCCGGTGTAGTCGCCCGCGAAAGCGGTGCGCCGGTGGGTGTGCGCGCCGAAGAACCGCTGCGAGATGCGCCCGTCGTCCTCCCGCGCGAACGGCATTCCCCAACGTTCGAGGTCGGCGATCCCGCGCGGGCCGTTCTCGGTGACGACGCGCACGATGTCCGGATGGGCGAGCAGGTAGCTCTCCTTGATGGTGTCGGCCGCGTGCTGCGCCCAGGTGTCCTCTTTATCCATTGTGGACAACGCGGCGTTGATTCCGCCGGCTGCCAGCGTGGTGTGGGCGTCGGACTTGGGTCGTTTGCCGAGCACCAGAACGTCGACGCCGCGCTCGGCGAGTTCGATGGCGGCACGCAGTCCCGCCCCTCCGGTGCCGATCACCAGTACGGACGTGGCGAGCTGCTTCTCGGGGTGGTTCATTCCGTTCCTTTCTCGGTCAGCGCTGGTCGAGCGCGAGCCAGTCGGCGAGCCTGGTCGGCGCGATCTCGGCGTCCGGCCCCGGCAGGAGGCTGTCCTGTCTCAGCCGAGCCCCGAAATAGGCCGCCTCCGGATCGACGACGACCTTGCGGGTGTCACCGCGGGCCGCCAGCACGGTGCGGACCCATTCGTCGAGACCGAGCACCTCGGGACCGGCCACCTCAAGCGCACCGCCGCGCGGCTTTACTGCGACATCGACGACCATCGCCGCGACATCACCCGCCGCGATGGGCCGCACGCTCGCGCCGGAAAGCCGGACCGCGCCGTCCAGGGTCGCGCCTTCGGCGATCCCGCCCGCGAACTCGAAGAACTGGGTCGCGTGCACGAGCGAGTACGGCAGGCCCGAGGCCGCGATCAGATTCTCCTGGTCCACCTTGGCCCGAAAGTACCCCGACGCCGCCAGCCGCCGTGTGCCCACCACGGTCAGCGCGACGTAATGGCCCACGCCCGCGCCGCCGGCCTCCTCGATCAGGGTGCGCGTCGACGTGCCGAAGAAGGCGAGCACGTCGGCGTCGGCGAACGACGGCGAGTTCGACACGTCCACGAGCACATCCGCCCCGCGCAGCGCATCGGCCACTCCCTCCCGGGTGATGGTGTTCACCCCGGTCGC
Source organism: Prauserella marina (assembly GCF_002240355.1). Taxonomy (GTDB): domain Bacteria; phylum Actinomycetota; class Actinomycetes; order Mycobacteriales; family Pseudonocardiaceae; genus Prauserella_A; species Prauserella_A marina. Next base: position 2,668,090 of record NZ_CP016353.1, on the reverse strand, counting down.
CGGAGAAGCGGCAACGGCATCGTGGCCCTGGCTGCCGAGCAGGGCGACCACCTTCGAGCCGATCAGGCCGGTGCCACCGATGACGACGATTTTCATGGTTCGCTCCCTTTCCCATGCCTACGTCTTGAGGACTTCCCCGGCACCGCATTCGTGACACGACGGCGAGTCTCGTGTGTCACACGAGGAACCCACGTCCGATATTCCTGATGTGGCGGGTGTCGATCCGGGCGCCGCCCGTTCGACGCGGAGGTATGACACACACGATGAAGGAACCGACCTCGACCACCAACCTCGACCGGTACGGCTCGGCACAACTGCCGTGGAGCCGTGCGCGAGACATCATGGCCAGCGATACGCCAAAGGAAATGCTGACGTTCTTCGTCTCCACCGTGCGTCCCGACGGCCGCCCGCATTCGGCGGGGGTCGGCGCCGTCTGGGTGGACGACGCGTTGTACTTCACGGGCGGCCCAGGGGCACGCAGATCGCGCAATCTGGCCGCGAACGCGGCGTGCACCGTGTCGGTGAGTCTGCGTGGCATCGACCTCGTGCTGGAGGGCGAGGCGAGGCGCGTCACCGACTCCGCCACGCTGGAGCGGGTGGCGGCGGTGTACCGGGACGGCGGCCGGCCTGCCACCGTGCGGGGTGACGCCTTCACCGCCCCGTTCAGCGCACCCAGCGCGGGCCCGCCGCCGTGGCACCTCTACCGGCTGACCCTCGACACCGCCATCGGGGTGGCCTCAGCCGAACCGCACGGCGCCAGCAGGTGGGACTTCGCCTACTGAACCGGAAAAGACCCGGCCGGTCACGTTCCCGGAGGCCGGTCGAGACCGGCGCCGAGTTCGGCCAGGGCTTTGTCGAACTCGGAGCGAAACTCTTCCAGCGAGAAGGCGCCGGAGCCGGAGCGGGCAAGGCACCGGGCGACGACGACCCGCAGTGCGGCGATCGACGCCGCCGCGCACACCGAGGCGTACAGCCCGTCCGGCTCGCCGCGCTCCGCGATCGCCGAGGCGAGTGCCTTCTCGTAGCCGGTGAGGATCGCGAGCTGATGCGGCCACAGCGACGGTGCCTCGCTGATCAGTCGCAGCGCGTCGATGTGCGTCCTGCTCGCCGAGATGTTCTCCGACATCACCACGAGCACGGAGCCCCTGATCGCGTCCAGTACCGACTCCGTCGCGGGCCGGGCGCGGAACGCCTCGACGAGCGCGTCGGCGCCGGATGCGGTGAAGGCAACCAGCGCGTGCTCCTTGCTGGGGAAGTAGTTGAAGAACGTCCTCAGCGCGATGTCGGCCTCGGCGGCGATCTGCTCGACCGTGACGTTCTCGACGCCGAATCGCACCGCGAGCCGCACGGCGGCTTCCTGCACCGCGGCGCGGGTGGCCAGCTTCTTGCGTTCGCGCCGCCCGAGCGCCTGTTCCCTCTGGCCGCCGCTACTCTCCGACGTGCGCGAAACCATGGTGTTCTCCTCGATCCGGCACCCGGCCCGTGCGGGCGCGTGGCGCCGCGACCCGACAATAGGCCCGGCGTCCGCATGTGGCAGCGGCGGCCGGGCAGCGCTGGTGCCAGTGGGTCGTGGTGGTTCGTCTTTCTTTCGGCTTCGGCTGCTGGCTGTTTCTGTCCTCGCAAGATCAATTCAGTCACGCATTATCGATTCAGGGTGGGGTAAAGTTGCTGGTCAGGAAGTGTGTCTTCCCCGCGCGAGCGGGGGTGTTCGTCCGATACGACGGCGGTACACCGGTCATCGGGTGTCTTCCCCGCGCGAGCGGGGGTGTTCCGAAGGCTGTGAGGTCGCATCGGCGGATGTGGGAGTCTTCCCCGCGCGAGCGGGGGTGTTCCGCTGGAGGACCGGTGAGCACCGAGAGAGACACCGTCTTCCCCGCGCGAGCGGGGGTGTTCCCCGGCGGTACCGGTGTGGTGCTGGTGTCCGGCAGTCTTCCCCGCGCGAGCGGGGGTGTTCCCTGGAATGACTATGATGCGAGGTTCAAACGCGGGTCTTCCCCGCGCGAGCGGGGGTGTTCCCGTTGATCGTCGCCTCATCGACCGTCAGCCAGCGTCTTCCCCGCGCGAGCGGGGGTGTTCCGGTCAGGTCGGTGGTCTACCACCGAACCGGGGCTGTCTTCCCCGCGCGAGCGGGGGGTGTTCCCGTCCGGGTCAGCTCGGCCCTTCCTTGCCCCGTGTCTTCCCCGCGCGAGCGGGGGTGTTCCGGTGCTCGCGAAGCTTGTTCACCTGATCATTAGGTCTTCCCCGCGCGAGCGGGGGTGTTCCCCGCTCGCGCCGAGCTGGCCGACATCCGACGAGCGTCTTCCCCGCGCGAGCGGAGGTCTTCCCCACAGCAACCACACCGGCCACGGCGTATCTCGGTCCTCCCCGCATAAGCGGGGATATCCCGATCTCGTCGTCCGCCAACCGCGCGGCCACAAGGAGTCAGCCGATCCAGTAGCGGCGCTTGCCCGGCCTGCCCGGCCCGGCGGGCAGCGTGTTTTCCCATCGCCCGCCGTTGGCTTCGATGACGGTCGCCGAAGCCGCGTTGTCCTCATCACACGTCACGAGAATCCGGTCCACCCCCAGCGATCTGGCGACAATCACGCTCTGGCGCAGGATCTCGGTCGCGTATCCGCGCCGCCGGTAGGGCGGCAGCACCGCGTAGCCGATGTGCCCGCCCACCCGGAGCAGCGCATCGTCGAGCGTGTGCCGCACCGAAGTCCTGCCCACGATCCGGCCGCCGACCTCGGCGACGAGCAGAGTCGCGGGCACCGTCCCCTCCTTGCGCCCTCGCTCGTCCCGCTGATCGGCCAGCAGCCGCAGATAAGCGGACCACTCCAGTTCTTCCCGTAGCCCCCATCCGAACTCGAATCCCTCGTCGAGCATCGCCCTGTGCGCCGCCCTGAACGGAATCTCGTCGGCCTCGCCGAGCAGGCGCAGCCGTAGTTCACCACCCGTACTCACCGGCAGAGGATAGCCATCGCCCGCCGTCTCGCGGATCGTCTTCACCCGCAGTTGCCCGGCGGCGGTCGCACTCCGGCGAACCGGTCGGCGATCCAGCGCATCACGTCCGCACTGGATTCGCCGATCAACTCGTCGTGGGTTCCGGGGTATTCCGTGTACTCCACCGCTGTCTCGTGGGCGCACTGCTCGGCGACCGTCTCGGCTACGGTCGCCGGTGCGACCGAGACGTCCTTGGCCCCCGACGCGACGAACAGGGGCACCGCCGTCTTCTCGTTCGCATAGCGGTTGCGCTCGATGAACTCGCGCACCGAAGGGTTGCCGAGCCAGCCGGGCTTGAGGAATTGCGCTGGCGTCGCGTCGCCGGTGAGCGCGACCGCCAGTGGGAGGCACCCTTCCTTGACGTAGCGGTCGTAGTGCCGCATTCCCGCCTCGGTGAGGATGTCCTCCGGCTTGAAGCCCGGGTACTGCTCGGCGAGCGTGTAGCCGATGTAGGGCAGATACGCTGCCGAGCCCGCCGCGTTCCTGATCGCGGCGCCCGACCTGTCAAGCGACGTCGCCGGCGCGAGGGCGACGGCACCCAGCAACTCGCCGACCGGTTCGGCCGCCTGTTGCCGCGCCGCGCCCCACGCGGCCTGCCCTCCCTGGGAATGGCCGACCGCGATCCAGCGCTCCGCCAGGCCGTCGACGGCCTGCCTCGCCGCGGCGACCGAGTACCGGACGTCGTTGGCGTTGGCCTGCATGGTGATGTACTCGTGCCCCTTGCCAGCGCCGAGTCCGGAGTAGTCGGTCGCGACGACGGCGTATCCGCGCTTGACGTATTCCTTGATGACCTCGCCGTAGTACAGGTCTTTCATCAGGGTCGGCGCGCACTGTGGAGCGACACCACTGGTGCCGTGCGCCCATGCGATGACGGGCCAGCCTCCCCTCGGAGGCTCCCCGTCCGGCGTGACGACCGCTGCCGAGGTGACCACCGGCTCACCCCTCGCGGAACGCGAGTCGTAGATCATCCTGGTGCCGCGCATGCCATCTTCCAGCGACCAGTCGGCGAAGGATTCCGATCGCACGACCGTTCCCGGTTGGTCCGGCGTCGGTTCCGCCGCGTAGAAATCGCCGCGGGGCAAGGCGTTGGCCGCTTCCGCGGCCTCCGCCTCGCCCACAGCGTCCTGCCCTTCGCCGTCGGAGCCGTCACACGCACCGGCCATCGTGAATGCCGCCACCGCGATCGCGGCGAACCAGGCCCGCCTTCCGGTACGCATCGATGCTTGCCCTCCCTGACATGGGCGAAGGGTCACCGGTCCCTTGTCATTGGACTACGGCGCATCACCACCCACAACGCGGGCAGACTCGATCGACGGAACCATTCTTTCCCTGTTTGTCGCGTGATGGCGCGGGCATCCTTCGTGAGTGGATGCTGTCCTCGCTCCGGTCACCGTGGCGGACGTGGCGGCATGAGTGCCGCACAGGTGATCACCAAGGCGACCAGGACGAGCACGGTGGTGCCGACGTCGACGAGCACGTTGACGAGCTGTGCGGTGACCATGTTTTCAGCCCTGCCGGGTGGCGGCGTCCTCGCCGGACGTTCCGGCGGCGGTAGTACGGCGGCGGGCCCGCATGCTGGTCAGCGTGACCACACCGAGAACGCCGATGATGACCCCCAGTGACAGGGCAGTGGGAATCTCCGGAACGGCAGGCCAGATCCCGTGTGCCCAGTGCAGAACCAGCTTCAACCCGATGAATCCGAGAATCACCGCGAGCCCGTGGTTGAGGTGGACGAGTTTGGCCAGTACCGAACGCAGCACGAAATACAGTGCCCGCAATCCGAGCAGGGCGAACGCGTTGGTCGCGAACACGAGGTACGGATCGTCGGTGATGCCGTAGACCGCGGGCACCGAGTCGACGGCGAAGACGATGTCGGCGGCGAAAACGGCCACCACGACCACGGCCAGCGGCGTGAGCGCGCGGCGCCCGTTCTCCCGCACTGTCAGCTTTGTTCCCCGGTAGTCGTCGGTGACCGGCATCAACTTGCGCAGCAAGCGAACCGAGCGCATCTGCGAGACGTCCTTCTCGGTCTCCTTCTTGCTCATCACCTCGTGGAGAATCTTCAAGGCGGAGGCGAAGAGGATGAGACCGAAGACGAGAAAAGCCCACGTGCCCGCGGCCAGCAACGCGGCGCCAGCCGCGATGAAGATGCCACGCAGCACCAGTGCACCCGCGATGCCGTAGAGCAGGACACGTTGCTGCACCGCTGGTGGGACCGCGAACGCCGTGAGCAGCAGCATGAAGACGAACAGGTTGTCCACCGAAAGGGACTTCTCGACGACGAAGCCGGTGAAGAACTCCACCGCCTGGGGAGTTCCCGCGTCGAGCCACAACCACAGCCCGAACACCACCGGCAGCGCGAGGTAGAACAACGACCAGCCCACCGCCTCTTTGAGCTGCACCTCATGCGGGCGGCGGGTGACCAGGAAATCGGCGGTCAGCAGGGCCACCAGCACCGCGATACTGATCAGCCACAAGCCGACGGATCCAACGGATTGGGCAGGACCGGCCGCAACGGCCGATGGGGCAGACATCAAGGACCTCCTCGAACATCACGTTCGAGGTCTCCTTCACCCGCAAGGGCGGCTGCCGAGGACACTGACGGAGTGTCCGTACTGACCGGCAAGCCTTTCGCGAAGTACTCCCCTCTGGCCCCATACGACCACAGCTCACCCGAAAAGTAAACCAATAGTAAATACCTCGATCCCAGTGGGCGATACGCGTGACGCACCCCGGCCTGTCAAGCGCTCTCGCCGCGCGCGGCGAGCATTGTGGCCGAGGCCACCGGCCGGATGACGGCTACTCCGCGCGAGCGAACCTCGCGCACGGGCGCCCCCGTACCGGCAGCCCGGAACCCGGCATGACCAAGTCCACATTGGACTTCCAGAGTTTCAAGGACGACAAGGGAGACCCGCGACGCTGTTGACGCTGCGCAGTCGATCCCCCGCCACGATAAGGCTGTTCGGGCGAAAGCCGTCGCGAGCCATTGCCAAGATCCTCTCGGTGATGCCACGTTGGATCATCCGTGACACAAGGGATCGGCCCCAGAAAGGGCCTGACATGGAACTGACGTTCCTCTGGAAGGACGCCGCCAGCGGAGATGGCAGCGGCGACGGCGGCGGTTGCCCAGCCCTGTACCGGACCGAGGGAGGCTACGTAGTTCAAGGAGTGAAGCTCGACCCGGCAACCAGGTCCCAGCTACGACAGCTCGCCGACGACGAGGACGGGGTCTTCGTACCGGCCAACGTCCTGGAACGCCTCAAAGACCTGACCTGACCGGATTCACCGGCGGAGCCCCGCGCGCCCGCGTCACGGGAACCCTGGGCTCCCCGGCGGATCTCATTCCGGGACAGAACACGCGCCCGTGCCGGGTCACACCGAGGTACGCATCGGGCCGCCGTTGTAGGCCACCGCGTCGGCGAGCGCCGCCGCCAAGTCCGGGCCCTTTCCCTCGGCCAGGGCGTACTCGCGATGCAGGTTCAGTACGAGACGCTCGCTGTCGGGCCACGCCGCGAACTCACCAAGATCGCACCGCCGTGCGGCATCGAGCGGACTCAGGCCGTCCCGCCGTCCCGCCTCGGCCGTCTCCAGAACAAGCCGGTAGTAGGCCGCGATCGTGCCGAACAGTTCCTCGACGTCGGCGCCGCCGAAAACGGGGCCATGACCGGGAATGACGTGATCCGGGCGCAGCGATTCCAGCCAGGCGAGCGCGCGCAGGCCACCCGCGCACGAACCCATACCCATCATCGGCGTCAGCCCGTTGAACACGAGATCGCCGGCGAAGAGGACTTTCTCCTCCGGCAACCACACGATCACGTCGCCCGGCGTGTGCGCCTCGTACCCGGGGTGCCGCAGTTCCAATCGCCGTCCTCCCGTGTACAGCACGAGGTCCGAACGCATGACGACATCGGGCAGTCTCCTGGTCACCTGGCCCCAATCCGGCACCGGCGACCACACCGGCGGGCACGCGTCGATCAGCGGGTCGACCGCGAGGGCGGCGCGCATGGCCTCGTGCCCGATCAGCACCGTCGAGGCGGGGAGCAATGAGTTGCCATAGGCATGATCACCGTGCTGATGCGTGTTCACCGCCCAGCGCGGTGCAGCGTCCCCCGTGACGTCCGCCGCGAGACCGAGAAACCGGCGAGTGCGGCGCGCGGTGGCACACGTGTCGACCACCAGCGTGCCGCCTTCCCCGGTGACGACACCCGCGTTGTTGACCCACCAGGTTCCGTCCGGCTGCACGTACGCGTACACCCCGTCGACGATTTCCTTGAGTTCGGCCGTGTCTGGGCCCATGTGCACGTTCCTCGCTCGCCGTGGCCGGAAGGGCGTACAGAATAGTCATGCCCCCAAACCCGTACCCGGTTCGGGGCACGACCATCGCCTGCCGTAAGAGCGTTCACGTCGTCGCGGCGACCGCCGTCCTGGCGAGGTTCGCGGCTGCCACCAGCTCCTCACCGATCAAGCCCGCCTGTGCGAAGTGCTCATCGATCTTGTCGGGATTCTCGGATCCGAAGATCAGGTGCGAGCCCGGATCGCGCACTCCGCAGTACTCGAAGATGCCGTGCGTGAGCTGCGCGTGCAGCGCGTCGCGATAGCCGTGCCGCTCGTAGACGCCTTGCCCCGCGCCCGCGATGGCGATCGAGTGCATCGACCTGTCGCCGAGCCTGCCGTGATCGGAACCGTCCTCGGCGATGTCGTAGGCCCAGTCCCGCGCGAAAACCCTGTCGAACCATCCTTTGAGCACGCCGGGCATCGACCACCAGAACACCGGGAAGATCACCACCAGCGCGTCCGCTTCGTCGATGAGGGCCTGATGCGCCACGACGTCGCCGGGAAGCCCCTCCGCCGCGCGGAAGTGTTGCCTGTCGACGTTGTCGTAGGCCGGGGAGAAGTCGTCGGCATACAGGTCGAGCGTCGAGAACCGGCCACCGGCTTCGGTGATCGCCGAACCAACGCGCTCGGTGATCTTCCAGGTCAGCGACTGCCGGTCGGGGTGCGCGACGACGGCGAGGATCTTCGGTCCGGTGATCGTTGGCTCGTTCATGCGCTCACGCTATGGCCTGACACCGGTGTCAAGGTCAAGCGAGCGCGACGATTCAGCCGGAACCGATCGATTCGATGGCGCTGTCGACCGAGCGCAGAATGCGGTGGATCGCGTCGTCGCCACCCGGCGCGCCGGCGTCCAGCCACGCCATGACCGCCTCGATGATGACGAGCGTGGAAAACTGGGCGGCCCATGCCTGCCATGGCTCGCCGGTGATCGTTTCCTCAAGATAGGGCCGCACCCGCGCGATCATCGCGGCCTTGAGTTCGTCGATGTCGTCCCTGAACTCCGGTTCCCGCGCGGCGTGCCGGAACAGCAGGCGGAACGCGTCGGGTTCGGACCTGGCCCAGCGAAACACTCGCGCCACGCTCTCGTCGTCCATCTCGCCGTCGACGACGGCGGCCGCGTGCAAACGCTCGGCAGCCCTGTCGATGGCGGCCCGGTACAGCTCGGTCTTCGAATCGAAGTGCCGGTACAGGATCATCCGCGTGACACCGGCAGCCGACGCGACATCGGCGAGCCCCGCCTGCGCGAAGCCCCCTGCCTCCGCGAAGGCGCGAGTCGCGGCGTCGATGATCTGCTCGCGGCGTTCGGCACGACCGAGCCGCCTGCCCGAACCGCGTTCAGTAGCCACCGGCGTCGTCCGGTCCGTGCTGTCGTCGTGCGTCATCGCCTTCATTGTCGCTCACTCCGGATCAGGAACCACGCGAGAGCAGCCCTCTTGGCAAAAGTATACTTTCGCGTATATACATTGAAGTATACTTAGTTCGAACCGAAGGAGCGCGATGACGAAGACATCGACCCGGCCCGGCAATCGAGGGGAACCCGCGGTGCTCGCGACGGGCCTCACCAAGCGATTCGGCTCGACCCGCGCACTGGACGGAGTCGACCTCGAAGTGCGGGAGGGCACCGTGCATGGCCTGCTCGGCCCCAACGGGGCAGGCAAGTCCACGGTGGTGCGCATCCTGTCGACCCTGCTGCGCCCAGACGGCGGCACCGCGCGAGTCGCGGGCCACGACGTGCGCGGCGATCCGTCAGGGGTCCGCTATCGCATCGGCCTCGCAGGACAGCGAACCGCCGTCGACGACATGCTGTCGGGCAGGGAAAACCTCGAAATGTTCGCGAGGTTCTACCGCTTCGGCCGCGCGGCCGCCAAGCGCAGGACGAACGAACTGCTCGAACAATTCGACCTCGGCGATGCCGCCGACCGCAAGCCGAAAGGCTATTCCGGCGGCATGCGCAGGCGACTGGACCTGGCGATCAGCTTCATCATGGCGCCGCCCGTGCTCTTTCTCGACGAGCCGACCACCGGCATGGACCCCGGCCACCGGATGGACGTGTGGCATGCGGTCCGCACCCTCGTCACCAACGGCACCACGGTGGTGCTGACCACCCATTTTCTCGACGAGGCCGACAATCTGGCCGACTCGATCAGCGTGATCGACCACGGCAGAGTCATCACCAGCGGAACCCCCGACGAGCTGAAGTCCGCGTTGCGGGGCGATCGCATCGACGTGCTCGTCGGCGAATCGAGCGACCTGACCAGGGTGAGCCTGCTGCTTGCCGGTGTCACGGACAGCGCACCCGACATCGCCCGCGACGCCTGCAAGATCAGCGTTCCGGCGCGCGACAGGGTGGCCACGCTCGCCCGCATCGCCCGCGCGCTCGACGACGAGAAGGTCGCGGTGCGCGACATCGCTCTGCGCCGCCCGACGCTCGACGAGGTGTTCGTTCGCCTGACCGGAAAGGACAACGCATGACGACGATCGTGATTCCCTGCAACAGAACCGAAAAGCTGCGCGCCGCGCTGGCCGACAGCGCGACGATGACCCGGCGCAACCTGACCTACTGGTGGCGCTCTCCCGAGGAACTGCTCGGCAGTCTGGCCTTTCCGCTCATCTCGGTCCTGCTGTTCGGGTACGTGTTCGGCAGCGCGATGACCGTTCCTGGCGGCGGCGACTACCTCGACTACCTGCTTCCTGGACTGTTCGGCATGACCATGGTGTTCGGCCTGGTCATCACCATCAGCGCCGTCGTCACCGACAGGGAACGTGGTGTCACCGACCGGTTCATGGCGATGCCGATCTCGTCGGCGGCGATACTGGTGGGGCGCAGCCTTTCCGACATGACGAGAGCGAGTGCCGATCTCGTGGTCCTGCTGGGTTGCGGCGTCCTGGTGGGCTGGCGGTGGCAAGGCAGTGTCCTCGAAGCTGCCGCGGCCGTCGGACTGCTGTTGCTGCTGCGGTTCGCGCTGGTGTGGGTCGGCATCTACATCGGTCTCGTGCTGCGCTCCCCCGACTCCTCGGCCATGCTTTATCCGCTCGTTCTCCCGTTCGCGATGGTCGCGAACACCTTCGTGGCCCCCGCGTTGATGCCCGGCTGGCTCGGTGTCGTCGCCGAGGCCAATCCCATGTCGTCGACGGTCGCGGCGACGAGGGAACTGTTCGGTACGTCGGCGAGCACGGGCCAGACCTGGATGGCGGATCATCCGTTTCTGCTGGCGATCTGCTGGCCGGTCCTGCTGCTGGCGATCTTCGTCCCGCTGGCCGTGCACAGGTACCGGAAGTCCCGTCACTGATGGGCAGGCTGGTGCCGGCGAGCGGGCGCGGCCGGGCAGCGGGCGAGCGGCGCGGCCGGGTGAGTCCCGCGTCCAGAACGGCGACATCCGCGTCGGGACCGGCGAGATCCGCACTCAGGACGCCGAGATCCGCGTTCGGGCGGCCGAGATCCGCACCCGGAACGGCGAGATCCCCGCTCGGGCGGCCGAGATCCGCACTCGGGACGCCGAGATCGCCGCCCGGCCAGGACGGCGATATCCGCTGCGGCGCCAACGGGCATGTGGCGCCGGACGGCCCGAAGGTGAACCGGCCTCGGGACCACCTGCGCGGATCTCGCTGACCGGACCGCGGAACTCGGTGTCCCAGGCGCGGATCTCACCGTCCTGGGCGCGGATCTCACCGGCCCGAGTGCGGAACTCGACGGCGCGGGCGAGAACTCCACGAGCCCTCGGCGCCGGCCCGGCCGGCCGTAGCGGGAGTCCACTGTGGTGACCGGCCGAGCGCGGCCAGCACCCGGTCCATAGTGGACGCCTCGGCCTGGGCGGGAACCACGGGACCGAACGCCGCACCCGGCTCAAGCCTGCTGTCGCCACCGGGAACCTGGAGGGCAATCCGCAACGCGGCTTCCGCCTCGTTCGCGCCGGGGTCGAAAGGCAGGCCGAGGCTGACCGCGACGTCCCAGCCGTGCACGACATAGTCGACGAAATGGAAGCTCACCGCCAGCCTGCCCGGCACGGTGTCCGGATGGATCTCGGGTAGCGCGAACGGACGTTCCAGCACGCCCGGCCGGGCGAAGGCGGCGAGCACCTTGTTCGCCGAGGTGAGGTAGTCGCTGACGGGGTCGTCGCCGAGCGGGCGGAGGCGCCACGCGGAGGGGTCGGCTCCCTCGCCTTCGGCCGCGGCGGCGAAGCCGTGGTGCTGCGCCGTCATGTGGGCGAGCAGGTCGCCGAGCGACCACTCGGCACACGGGGTCGGCAATCGCAGGTCAGCGGAGGTGACCCGCGCGACCACGTCGAGGCCGGCCCGCACGGCGCCCGCGTCGAGTTCGGGAAGATTGTCAGGGAGATTAGTAAGCATGTGCCCATGATGTGCACATGCTTATCGTTGAGTCAAGAACTTATCCTTCGATTCATGGCCCAGCACGAAACGACCCCAGCACGCAAGGACCTCGCGGCGATGATCGGACCGCTGGGCCGGTCACTCATCGCCGCCGAGCTGCCCGTCCTGCGCGAACACGACCTGACCATGTGGGGTTACGCGGTGCTGACCGCCCTCGATGAACAACCCATGCGCACGCAGGCGGCGCTCGCGGAATCGATCGGCGCCGACAAGACTCGCCTGATCCGGGTGCTCGACGGGCTACAGCAACAGGGGCTCATCGAGCGGCACGCCGATCCCGCCGACCGCAGAGCCAATCTTCTTTCACTCACACCCGAGGGGGCCCGGGTGCGCACCGCCGCGCAAAACGACATCCAGCGCAAGGAAGAGCACCTGCTGTCCCGTCTCACCGCCGAGGAACGGACGGTGTTCCTGCGCGCCCTCGACATCCTGTCCAGCGATTCCGGAGCCTGACCGACCGCGAATTCCTTGACATACCGCGAAGGCCGCACGTGACTTGTTGAGCAAGTCGTTGCCATGCGGGGAAATCGTTGACTTCTCTGCGATGATCTCTTCTCGTTACGCGAACGCGACCATCGGCCCGCGCCGCGGCAATAAGGTTGCCGGACACAGCGCGTGCCCGCTTCGGACGAATGCGCTGATCCCGCGTTGGCACGAGGAAGTGACGGATGGAAGGCACCCCGAAGCCCCGAGCAGGCTCCGCTACCGACCCGAGGCCATCACCCGGCACCGTCTGAACGCGACTGTGCTCAGCGACCAGGGCAACGCCGACCGCGACCGTCTCGACGAACTCGCGGCCGCCGCGGTGACCGGCGACCGCGACGCGACCGAACAGCTCCTGTGTCACCTTAGGCCCATCATCGTGCGGTACTGCCGCGCCCGGATCGGCAGAGGCAGCGGTAATTTCGGCACGGCGGACGACGTCGCGCAGGACGCCTGCCTCGGCATCTTCCTCGCACTCCCCCACTATCAGGCGCGAAGCACGGGTTCCTTCCGCGCCTTCGCCTACCGCATCGCCGCGAACAAGGTCGTCGACCACTACCGGAGAGAAATCTCCCGCAGGGAGACGTCACTGGACGCCCTGCCTGGTTCGGTGGACCCCGAGGAAGCGGGCGCCGATCCCGTTCAGCGGTGCCTCGACCGGGAACTGAGTGGCTATGTCGACCAATTGCTGCACAGAGTGAGTCCGAAAGAACGCGACGTGCTCATCTTCCGGCTTCTCGTCGGCATGTCGGGTGACGAGACGGCCAAGGCACTGAGCATGACGCCGGGCGCGGTACGGGTCGCGCAGCATCGCGCGCTCGGCAAACTCCGCAAGGTCGTCGTGCGAGATGCTCCTGGGCCCCGCATCCGGTAGCCCGCCACGCTGAGACGATGGAAGCACCATCGAGGAAAGGCGGACGCGGTGCTGGTCGAACTCGCGGTCGGCGACGCATACGGCGCCGGTTTCGAATACGTCGCCGCCGATGCGGTCGCGACGGACAACACGCTGACCGGCTATGTGCGACACCCCAGGCACGACGGGGTGCGGCCAGGCAACTACACCGATGACACGCAACAATCCCTCGCGGTCGCCGAACTGCTGATCTCCGGACAGCCGTGGACCCGGCGCGAGGTGGCAGACCGCCTTGTCGAGGTGTTCCGCCGCGATCCCCGTGACGGTTATGCTCGCGGATTCGCCCAGCTGATTCGCACGGTCGGCGACGGCGACGAGCTACTTCGCCGGATATCCCCGCACAGCGACAAAAGCGGGGCCGCCATGCGGGCGGGCCCGATCGGTCTGCTGCCCACCGTCACAGACGTGATCCACCACGCTCGTCTCCAGGCGAAGGTCACCCACGACACGCCATCCGGGGCCGAGAGCGCCGTCGCCGCCGCCCTCGCCGTGCACTACTGCCACGCCGACCTCGGCCCCGTTCCGGAAATCGCCGCGTGGATCGAGCGGCAGGTCCTGGCCAGCGGAGGGACGGGCGGCTGGGCCGTGCCGTGGGAAGGACCGGTCGGAGCAAAGGCCACGATGAGCGTGCGAGCCGCGCTGACCGCGATCGCCGGAAGCGCTGGGCTCAGCGGCATTCTCCGTTCCTGCGTCGCGTTCACCGGCGACGTCGACACCGTCGCCACCATCGCTCTCGCCGCGGCCTCACGATCACCGCGGATCGCGCGCGACCTGCCCACCGCGCTGGTTCGCGGACTGGAGAACGGCCCGTACGGGCGAGCCTACCTGTGGCGGCTGGACGCGCGGCTGCTGTCGGCGGTCTCTCCGCCAGCCGAGGTCACGTCGTTGCTGGGCACGTGGGACGACGGCTCCCTGTATCTCGGGGCGATGGAATCCGACGGCGTCGCGTTCCTGCCGGACGGAACCGGCTGGTTCGAGCACGCCAACGCGCTGACGACGGAACGCGAGGTGTTCACCTGGCGAGCCGACGGCAGCGGCAGGATCGAGGTGTGTCGGCAGTCCGGCGAGGACACCGCTTTCAGCGTCAGAGTCGGCAGCGGAAAGAACGCGCTCGACGAGGACGTGCGGATCCTGACGCTGACCGGAACCGACGGCGAGCAGTACCGCTACGCTCCTTGCCTTGACCACTGAATACAGTCAAAGCCCACAGCGGACTCCAATGATCACGGAATGCCCGGCGCGGGGCCCAGTGTGTTGAGCGCCTCGGCGATCGTGCGCTCCTCGTAGGCGAAATGGCTCTCCAGTTCGGCGGCGAGCTGGTCGAGTTCGTCTCGCAACCGCACCGGATCGGCTGAGCCCTCGGCCGCTACGAGCGCTTCGATCCGCTCGCGCAGCGCGCTGACCACTCGGTGTTCCTCGCCGAGGCGGTCGAGCACCGGCGCCAGCTCGGGATACCGTCGCGCCAGTATCGGGAACGCGCCCCTGTCCTCGCCCTCGTGGTGCTGGTGCAACGCGCCGCAAAAGTCGAGACAGTGCGCGCGCAACTGTCGCGCCAGACTGGGACCGGAGGCAGCGGACACCGAAGCCTCGCCTTCGATGGTCGCCGAGAGCCGCGCGCGGACACTGGTCAGCCCATCGCGAAGCCATTCGTGCCCCTCGGCGAGGAAGTCGCCGAGCCCACGCACTCGTTCCTCACCGTCGCCGCCTATCCGGCGCAGCGTCACCACCGGAATGACGCGCTCCGTGGTGGCCTGATAGTCGGCGAATCCGGGACTGTGTTCGACGACGGCCGCGAAAAGCCGGTCGCGTTCCGCACCCTTCGCGGGAGTCGCGATGGCCCGGTAGGTGTCCGTTCCGGTCTCGACGGTCACCATGGGGGTCGCCAGTATGTTGTGGTACCAGCCGGGATCGCGGTCCGCCCCGCCCGCGGACGCCACCACGAGTGCGTGGCCGTCGATTTCCAGGTAAGCGAGCGGCTTTTCCCTTCGCAGCCCCGTTTTCGCGCCGATGGTCGTCAGCACGCACAGTGTCGCACCAGCGAACATCCCGCTCATCTTCCCTTCGTTCTCCCTGAACTCGGCGATGAGCTGCCGTTCGAACGATTCGAGCTCGCCCTGTGTCACTGTCGCTGTGTCCTCTCGTTGTTTCATCGCGCATGAGGGCGCGGCGACACAGCACAACGACAGGAGCAACGGAATCGGCATGCCGGAAGAACCGCCGGAACAGGACAGGTCACCGAACATGGGCCGGACAACGCGGAACCCCTGCCAGTGCAAAGGAATGCGTCAACCGCGAGAGACGCCGATGGCATCAATCTCCGTGTGTGGCTGAGAAGCCGTTACCTCCATGCGTTCGGCCCATCCGGGGCGCGGCGCAACGCTAGCACGGCCCGCGCGACAGCGGCAACCCGTGCACCGCGGCCCCTTGAACGTCCCTTGTGGACTAGCGGACCGCCCGATACCGCCGCGCGCACTCCCCGATCGCCGCGGTCGCCGGGTCGGCGTTCAGCCCGTCGTCACCGGCAGCCGGGCAAGTCCCCGGAAGAAGAAACTGCCCACATAGTCCGGACTGAACCCACCGGAAAGCGACAGCGCGGGCAACCGCTGGGCAAGGGCCTCGACGGCGACCCGCGCCTCGGTGCGGGCCAGATGGGCGCCGACACAGACGTGGATGCCGTGCCCGAAACCGAGATGCCCTTCCGCTCCCCGCAGACCTGATCGCGTGACCAGGAACGCGTCCGGATCGGCGAACCGCCGCTCGTCCCTGTTGGCGGAGCCGTAAAGCAGCAGCAACCGCGCCCCTTCCGGGACATCGACGCCGTCGAGCGTGACGGCCGTGGTCGTGGTGCGCAGCAGCCCGCGATGGGGCGCGTCCCTGCGAAGCGTCTCCTCGACGGCGGCGACGATCATGCTGGGATCGGCCACGACGGAAGGCCACAAACCGTTGCGCAGCACGGAGTGGATCGTGCTGGTGATCGCGTCCCTCGTGGTGTCGATGCCGGCCGCGTAGAAGGTGCGCAGGATCATCAAGAAGTCCTCGAAGGACACACCACTGGTCACCAGCAACGACGCGATGTCCTCGCCGGGCACGCGACCACGCTGCTCGAACAGCGCCCGGAAGTACGCGTCGCTTTCCACGAACCGCCTCGCCGCGGCGACCTTGTCCTCGACGGGGCTCAGTGGATTGGCCCAGTCCAGCAGGTCCATGCCGTAGCCGTAGGCGAGGTCCCATTCCTCACGGGGAATCCCGAGCAGGGTACCGATGACCGACTGCACGAACGGCTGGGCGTACTCGCCGACCAGATCGGCCTCGTCGCCGGTGAAGGCGCCGATCAGCTCGCCGGCGATGTCCGCCATCGCGGGCCGGAACGCGTTGACGCGCGGGCCGTGCAGCGCGTGCTGCCACACCGCGCGCAGCCCGGTGTGTTCCTCGCCGTCGGCCTCGACGATGTTGGTCCCCATCGGATGCGCGCCTGCCAGCACCTCGGCGACCTCGGGTTGCTGCAATTCGGGATGTAGCGGCGTCGAGTATCGCGACGAGAACCGCTCGGGATCGGCGGCGACGGCGCGGACCGTGTCGTAGCGGGTGACCAGCCACGCGTCCAGAACCGGATGGTAGGCCACCGGCTCCTCGTCCCTCAGCATCCGGAACAACGGCGCGGGCTCGTCCTTGTGCGGGGCGACCATGGGATTGTAAATGCGGTCCCCGACCAGATCAGCGTCAGTCATGTGTCCTCGGCCCCGTATTCGCTCGGGTTCGCCCGCCGCTACTGCACGGGCGGCGTGCGCGGTGGCGACATGATTCCAGTGCCGACGGGCACCGGACAACCCGGGTGGGGGGTGGGTTGTTCACGAATCGAGTGCCTTCTTATACGCTCCGTATCGGCTGACATCGGATTTCGGACGGGGACGCTCGATGCCGCACGACGAGTTTTCATCCTCACGCCAGGCGATCGCGCGGGTTGTCGACACCACGAGTGCGAGCATCGCCAGGGTCTACGACGCGATGCTCGACGGCAAGGACAATTATGCCGTCGATCGCGAGGTACGCAGCCAGCTCATCGCCGTAGCCCCCGACATCCAGACCATGACGAGGGACAACAGGGAATGGCTGATCAGGGTCAGCCGCTTTCTCGCCTCCGAGGTCGGGCTGGACCAGTTCCTCGACCTCGGTTCGGGACTGCCCAGCGCCGAGAACACCCACCAGGTCGTGCAGCGGCTCAACCTCAACGCCCGGGTGGTCTACGTCGACAACGATCCCGTCGTGCAGGCGCATGGCAGGGCGCTGCTTGAGGAAAACGACTTCACCTTCTTCTCGCCTGCCGATCTCACCCGGCCTTCGGAACTGCTCGCCGATCCGGTCGTGCGCAAGCACATCGACTTCGATGAACCGCTCGCGCTGTACCAGATCTCGACGCTGCACCACGTTCCCGACGATCAGCGGCCGCACGACATCATGGCCGAGCTCGTCGATGCGCTTCCTTCCGGTTCGTACATCGCGCTCAGTCACTTCTACGATCCCGCCGACGGCAGCGAACTGTCCGCGCTGGCAAAGAAACTGGAGGAAGTACTGCTGTCCGGGCCGATGGGCAGCGGCCGGTTCCGCACCAGGACGGAGATCGAGGAGTTCTTCGCCGATCTCGAACTCGTGTCGCCCGGCCTGGTGTTGCCGTGTGACTGGTGGCCGGACGGTCCGAAAACCAAGCCGAAACTCGACGTTCAGCAACTCATTCTCGCCGGGCTGGCCCGCAAACCGTGACGGCGTGGTGGTGAGGACGACGCCCCACCACCACGCCGCTCAGGTCGTGTCTGACAATCTCGTAGCCTGCCGCGCACGGCAGGCCCTAGTGTCCGGCGACTCCGCTCAGCTCGTTGGGGGCCTCGTCGAGGGTCGCGGTCGCGACCTTCTCACCGGAAGCCAGATCGACGGCGGCCACCGTCTTCTCGGCCGGATCCGTGACGTACGCCGTGTTGCCCCTGACGAACAGCGCGGGCCGGGGTTGCTGCCATTCGAGCGGTTCCTCCCATTGGCCGAGAACGGGGATCGTGCGCTCGACGGTCGCGCTCTCCGGGTCGATGACGTGGATCGCGCCGTCGGTTCCGAGCACCAGCGCCTCGCCTTCGGGACCGCGCGCCAGCGACCGGAAGGTGTAGCTGGTGCCGAGATCGACCAGCTCCATCGTGCCGTCGACGGTGTCGATCAGCGACACCTGCTCCGGCCGCTCCAGTTCGGCGAGCTCGTCCCGCTTGTAGTCACCGAGAACCACCGGCGAGACCTCGGAACCGGCCTGGTTGCCGATCCTGCCGTACTCGTCGGGGCTGTCGACCTTGCTGATGTCGCCGTCCCGGTACACGAGGACGCCATCCTCGCAGCCCACGACGACGGCCTCTCCCTGTGCCGTGGCTTCTCCGTGCACACCGGGGCAGTCCTCGTTGCGAGCGAGTTCCGTGGTCCGGTCCTCGCCCAGCACCATCATGCCGACCCTGTCCTGCTCGTTGCCGAGCGTGACGACGAGTTCTCCACCGGAGAGCCGCAACGCGACTCCGTGGTGGGGTTCGGCGGTGGTGTAGTTCTCGGCTTCCGGCTTGCCTTCCGCCAGTCGGGCCGGATCGAACACGGTCACCTCACCGGTGCCGTCGGCGAACAACGTGGTCGTTCCCGCGTGCGGAACCACGTGTCCCGGTTCGGCACCGGGGAACTCGATGTCGGTCAGCCGCGCGCCCACGGCGTCCAGCGCGACAAATCCGTCCGATGTGGACACCATGACATGCCGGTCGTCACCGGCGGGGTTGAGCCTGTTGAACCCCTCCAGCTTGATGTCCTCGGCAACGTCGAGACTCGTCCCTTCGAGGACGTAGATACCGCCGTCGTAGCTCACCACCACCGGGTCGGCGACCTGAGCCGAACCACCCGCCGCACCCGCCCCCTCGGGCGGCGCGTCATCCCGTTCACCAGGACCGCACGCGGCGACCACCGCCACGGTGGCGGTCACCGCGGACACGACGCCCGCCGACCTCAACAAGTTTCCCATGAACTCTTCCCTTTCTTTCCCGCTTCGTTCAGCCGTCGCCGCGCCGCAGGCCGGAGACGATGGTGTCGGTGTTGGCGCGCATCATGTCCAGGTACGTCCCGGCCGGACCGTCCCGCTCGCTGAGCGACTCCGAGAACAGGGCGAGCACCTCGACGTGCAGTCCCGCCTGCTCGGCCAGCACCCTGGCCAGCCGGTCCGGCTGTGAGGAGTCCGCGAAAATCGCGGGAACCCCGGCCTCGCGAATGGTGCCCGCCAGCTCGCTGAGGTCGGAAGCACTCGGTGAGGCCAGCGTCGTCCCGCTCGGTACGACCGCGCCGACTACGCGGAAGTCGTACCTGGCCGCGAGGTAGCCGAAGACGTGATGGTTGGTGACCAGAGTGCGGCCGTCCTTCCCGATTCCGTCGAACCGCTCGGCCATCCAGGTGTGCAACTCGTCGAGCTCGCGCAGGTAGCGTTCGGCGTTGACCTGGATCGCCCCGGAGTCGACACCACTGACCTCCTCGCCGATCCGCTCCGCCAGCACCTCGACCGCCGTCCGCACGCGCACGGGGTCGGTCCAGAAATGCGGGTCCGGTTCCCCCTCGCTTTCATCGGCACGGTAGGAAATGGGGTCGATGTGTTCGCCGACGGCGACCGTCGCGACTCCCGACTCCCGCGCGGCCTCGACGTGCCTGGCCATCCCCTCTTCCAGCCCGAGTCCATTGTGGACGACCAAACCCGCGTTTTCGAGGTCCGCTGCCTGCCGCGCCGCGATGCCGAACGAATGCGGGTCGGCGTTGGGCTTCATCAGCACCGTGACCCTTGCCTCGTCGCCGACGATGTTCCTGGTGATGTCGCCGAGGATGTTCGTGGTCACGACGATGTGTGCCCGGTCGGCTCCGGCTCCGGCACAGCCGGTCAGCACCACCAGCAGTACCGCGCACAGTGCGGCGCGCACGGCGCTCACCTGCCGGTCTCCACGATGTGGGTCGGCGCGATGTCGACGGAGAGGGTCCGGGCGACGCGCACGTCGTCGTTGTAGTCGATCTCGTGGACGACGCCCGCTCGCGGATCGTTGACGTAGGCCCTGCTGGTGTCGACGAGGATCGTTGCTCTCGGGTCCGGTTTCTCCAGTAGCCGCGCCGTCGCGGTCTCGGTTCCGCTGTCGATGTCGTGTGCCCGCAGCACTCCCTCGGCGGTGAGGGTCAGCAGGGGCGCGCCCTCCCCCGCCGTGTTGGCTGCCGTGACCGGCCCCGTCTCGACCCGGGCCCAGGTTCGAGCGGCGGCATCCAGTACCCACACCGCGGTGTCCCCCGCTCGCGCCACGAGCGTCGTGCTGCCAGGACGGTGCTGAAACTCCCGTGCCCGGTCGGCCTCCCCGACCTGCTCTGGGTAGCCGATCTTGTCGCCTCGCACCGTTTCCTTGCTCTCGCTCACCAGCAGCGCACCGTCCTGGCAACCGAACACGACACCGAGCCGGGTCACCGCGACGCCGCCAGGGTCATGGCACGGTTCGGCGAGGGTGTCCACGATCTCACCTCCCTGCCGCCGTACCTCGATGACGCCTGCTCCCTCGCGAGTGGCCGGCACGAGCAGGTGCTCGCCGAACGGGACGACAGCCGCTTCGCCGCCCTCGCCGAGCGCACCTGCGCTCTCGGCATTTCCTTCCTCCAGCGCCGACGTGTCGAGCAACGTCGCGGGCCCCTCAGCGGAGGACACCGACGTGATCACCGGGCCGGAGAACACGGCCGAGGGTGCGGCGAGTTCGACCGAGCCCGCCGCCGAGGGCTCCGATCGGTAGTAGTGAACGTGGTCGCCGTGATCGACCATCCACGAACCACTGTCCACAATGTGCACCGCCCCGCCGGCGACGACGTAGCCGAACCTGCCGTCTCCCATGAGTCCTTCCACGCTGTCCACGGGTAGCTCGATGGGCCATTCATGCTCGCCGACAAGGTCGAGAACGCGCACCTGACCCGTTTCCTCGTCGGCAACGACGAGCCGGGACTGCGCTTCGGCTGTCTCCTCGGCGCCTTCGACGTAGCCGTGCGGAGTTTCCTCCTTGGCCGCCGGGTCCTCGGCTGTGTCGTTCGTGCCGCCGCATCCGGCGAGCAGCACCAATGCCAGCGGAATGACCCCGCGGCGGAATTGTCGTTGCGCTGTCACGATGTTGCTTCAATCCTCTCGTCAGCGGTACGTGCTCTGTCCCTGATCCGAGTGGCGAGGGCCGAGCAGAAGAACAGTGCGACGGCGACGGCGGCGACCGTCGCGCCCGCCGCGGTCCCCCAGTGCCATGACAACAGCAGTCCCACGACGACGGAGATGCTGCCGAGCGCGGCGGCGAGCGCCATGATCATCGGGATGCGCCGCGCCCACAGCACGGCCGTCGCCGGTGGCGCGATCAGCAGCCCGACGACGAGCAGCGTGCCCACGACGTGGTAGGACGCCACGATCGCGAGTGTCAGCAAACCGAGCAGCACGGCGTGTGCCCATCGTGGCCGCAAACCGAGCGTGTGTGCCTTGCGAACGTCGAAGGCCAGCGCGACGAACGCCCTGTGCCCCAGTACCGAAACCAGGAGCGCGACCAGCGACGCGACGACGAGAAATCCCAGGTCGCCGGCGCGAACGGCCAGGATGTCACCGAAGAGCATGCCGGTCAGGTCGACCGCGAACGAGTCGGAGTGCGACACGAGGATGACTCCGGCCGACAACATGCCGACGAAGAGCAACCCGATGCTGGTGTCCTGCGACAACCGCGTAGAGCGGTTCAGCGCGGTCACCCCGAGTGCCATGGCCGCCGCGCTCAGCGCCGCACCGAGAACCAGGTTGCCGCCGAGCAACGACGCGAGCGCCACCCCTGGCAGCATCCCGTGCGACATCGCGTCACCGAGAAAAGCCATGCCCCGCAACACGACCCAGGTCCCCGCGAGCGCACAGATCAGCGATACGAGCACGCCTCCGGCCAGCGCCCGCTGCACGAACCCGACCTCGAACGGGGTTGTCAACCACTCCACGAGCGGTCACTCTATAGTGAAAATGAATGTCATTACAAACGGGAAGTGTCATGACCCACAGCGACGACCAGGACGCCATCACGATCACCGGGCTGGCCGCCCACCTCGGAGGACGCCGGGTGCTGGACGGCATCAGCACGCGGCTCCCACTGGGCGGGGTCACCGCGATCACCGGCGCCAACGGTTCGGGAAAGTCGACCCTGCTCGGCGTGCTCGCCGGAGTCGTAGCCCCGTCCTCGGGGACGATCACCCGCCGCTGGCGAGGGCATCCCGCCTACGTCGTTCAGCGCAGCGCCGTCGCCGACCTGTTGCCGGTCACGGTGTGGGACACGGTCGCCATGGGCAGGTGGGCGACCGCGAACCGATGGCTCCCGTTATCCACAAAGGACAAACGAATTGTCAGGGAGTGCCTTGAGAAACTCGGTATCGCCGCACTCGCCAGCCGTCGGCTCAGCGCGTTGTCGGGAGGACAGCGCCAGCGGGCGCTCGTCGCTCAGGGGCTGGCCCAGGAGGCGTCAGTGCTGTTGCTCGACGAGCCGACGGCCGGACTCGACGAGGCGGCCAAACGGGATATCGCCGACGTGATCGACGAGGCCAGCGCGGCCGGGGTCACCGTCGTGCAAGCCACCCATGATCTCGACGACGCGCTGCGCGCCGATCACTGCCTGCGGCTCGAAGCGGGGAGGCTGACCGGCGACGGTGTGCCGCGCGCGGTGCTGGTCTGATGCCGTGCCCGGCTACGAACGCACCAGATCGGCGAGCAGCTGGGCGGTGTCCCGCGTGTCCCAGCCGTCGGGCAGATCGCTGCCGGGCTTGGTCTCGATCTGGAGGGACACGAACGCGTTCCGGTCGGCATCGAGGATCTGGGCGGTCTGCTCTGCCCGGCCGTTGGGGTAGGTGTAGTCCTCCACGTCGACGTCCGCGCCCTCGATCTGGTGCGTGGTCACGCTGGGGCTCTCCGCGCTGAGGGTGGTGGCCTCGAAGTCCTCCGCCGTCTCGGTCCTGCCGATGACCAAGGTCATCGGCGGGGACCCGAAGTCGCAGATGTAGCGCTCGCCGGTCTCGCCGAAGGTACTGACGCCGGCGCCGCTCAACCTGCTCTGCGACTCCCCGACCTCGGGAGGATCCACCAGCGCGCAGCCGGACTCAGCCCTGAGCACCGGGATGTCCCCCACGTCGCCTTCCTCGGCGAGGGCTTCGTCCATGCTGGTCAGCCATGCCTGTGGGACGACCGGCTTACCCTGCGGTGGTTCGTCCCCCGAGCAGGCGACCAGCGCGCCCGCGGCCACGACGAGTGCTGACATCCGAAGTCCCATGGAGAAACCAGCCATGACCGTGCGACGGGTGGTCCCCGCTCGTCGTTCCACGCGTGCCTCAGTTCACGGGTTCCGCGGCGAACGGGCCCGTGACGGGCCGGGTCCGGACCGAGCACCCGGCGGTTCCGGCGCCAACGCGGATCTCGCTGGCCCGAGCGCGGATCTCGCCCATCCTGGGCGGGGGACTCGCGAGGCGGCGCGGGACGCCGGTCGTCACTCGCTTCCCTCCCCCGTTTCCTTCTGCCTGGCGCGCAGCACGAACCAGACACCGGCACCGAGCAGCAGCAGGCCCGCCAAGCCCAGCCCCAGCGCGGGCATTCCGGTACCCGCGAGGGCCGACTGATCGTCATGCGGCGGGCCAGGCGACGGCGGCACCGGCGACGGGCCTGGTGACGGAGTCGGCTCCGGAGAAGGGGTCGGTTCCGGGCCAGGCTTGTCCCTGTTGGTGATCGTGCAGGTCACGTCGTCGCCGGGAACGATCGGCACGGTCGCCCGTTCGACTCCGAGATCACCGTCGCGCCCCGCGCACGCCCACTCCGATGCCGTGTAGCCGCCGGGGCCTTCCTCGGCGAGCACGTAGTCCCCCGAGACCACGGCGGCATCGGTCACCGACGAGTCACCCGTCCTTCCGGAGACGCCCGGCGTGGGGCCGTCGGCGGACAGGACCCAGTCGCGCGGCTTCGCATCGCCGCCGTGCTCGTTGATCACGTCCTTGACTAGGGTCAGCGACGCACCACGGTAGGCGTTCACCAGGGTGCATCTTCCGCGCTGTCCCGATTCCACGGTCAGGGTGTCCGCCGAACTGAACTCGGTGAGCCCGCAGTCGACGGACTCCAGTGAATGCGTATCGGGTCCGGTCTCGCTGATCCGGTATGCCTGACCGGGCCGGACCGTGATCGTCACTCCCTCGCCCGCTGTTCCGCGCACCGTCTGTTCCGGCACCCCAGCCGGGTCGGGGTCGACCGGTGTCGCGGTGATCCGCCAGTCCCCTGGGACGGCTTGCCCGCCGCGCACCTCCTTGACCAGCGTCAGCGGAACCGTCTCGTTGACAGCCGAGCACACCACGTGCATGCCGAGCGCGACGTTGACCCCGCCGTTGATGCCGTCGTTCCAGCCAAGCTTCTGGGTTCCGTCCCTGCCATAGGCGAGGCAGTTCATCGACCCCGTCGAGCGCGGATTGCTCTGGTAGTCGGTTCGGTTGTCCACCTGCCGGTAGTTCAGCAACGCGGGATCGGTGCCGGTGAGCTGTTCGGCGAGCTGGTACCTGGCGCCTGGCGTCACCTCGGCGGTGGCCTCGGGGCTTCCGCTCACCCCAGCAGGGCCGGGGAGGCTCCCCTCGGCCTCGAACGCCTTCAGCAGCCAGTTTCCGGCGTCCGCTTCGCCACCGGCGACGCGTTTGGCCAGCGTCAGCGACGTCCGGCAGTCGACGTGGTTGGTGATGCTGTGCTCGTTGGCTCCCCCGGCCAAGGTCACGGTCGCCGAGGGCGCGCCCGGGTCGAGTGCCGTCCCGTCGAATTCGACGCCGGTCAGCGTGCAGTCCACGAGGTCGGCGAACCTCGCCGTCTCGGACACCGTCACCTGCTCACCGGCCGAGTATCCGGTCCTCGTGGTTCCCCACGCCTGATCCGATGTGGTGCGCCCGCCGGGGTCGGTGAGCCGCAGCGTGGCCTGTAGGTCGGTGGGCTGGGTGCCGTCGGTGTAGGTGCGTGTGCCGTCTCCCGTCGTCACGCTCCACTGCTTGTCGACCTCGACCGTCGCCGGGACCACGTCCGGCGGCGCCTGGTTCAGCACCGTGCACGAGACCGATCCCGTCAGCGGGACGTCCATCGTGAACCCTGGCCCGCCGCCTGGATCGTCGGTGACCTCGACCGGCTGCTCGGACACCCGCTCGACACACTCGGCGTTTTTCCCGTCCTGCTGAATCAATTGGTATCCGGCTTGTTGCCGTTCGGTGATGGTGATCGCGGCCGAC
The DNA here is from genome assembly GCF_002240355.1 of Prauserella marina. GTDB lineage: Bacteria > Actinomycetota > Actinomycetes > Mycobacteriales > Pseudonocardiaceae > Prauserella_A > Prauserella_A marina. The sequence continues at coordinate 2,642,676 of NZ_CP016353.1, read as the reverse complement.
TCGACACCACCCTGGTAGGTGAGCGGGAAGTTCACGGCTCCCGTGCCGTTCGCGGTCGTGGTCTGCGGTGACTCGATGGTCGTTCCGGGCGTGCTCGTCTCGCCGTCGAACGTCCAGCCCTCCGGCGCGTTGAAGACCGTGCCGTCGTCGGCTCTGATCTGCTTGATCACCGACACCGTCGGGGTACAGGGAGCGAGCGCGAGTGAGCGCAGCGCGGCGGCGGCCCCGCCGAAGTCCTCCTCCTGGAAGTAGTCGGCCGTCTCGATGTTGGTTCCGTCGTACTTGTCCGGTCCCGAGATGGCCGCGAGGTTGTCCGCGGCGTTGCCCGAGGTGCCGTCGCCGACTCCGACGGCCAGCACCCTGCTTCCCTTCGCCTTGAGCGCGTTGGCGGAGACGATGCCGCTCTCCAGTTCCCTCAGGCACGTGATCGACCCGGTGCCGCCCGGCCCCTCGGGGGTGGAGTACATGGTGGGCATCCCGTCGGTGACCACCACCGTGACGTCGTAGTTCTCCGCCGCCAGCGCGGGCTCATACAGCGCCCGGTCCCAGTTGGTGCCCCCGTTTGCCGTGGCGTTCGACCACCCCGCCCATTGCTGCTTGAACGCGGCGGCGTCGGCGCGGGTGGAGACCGAGGCGAGACCGGGTGAGTTGGCTTGGGCTCTCGTGGCGGGCGAATAACTGGAGAAGGTGAACAAGGCCATGGACGACGGGGTGCCCTGCAAGCTGTCGACGAACGCGTCGGCTGCCGACTTGAGCGCCGGCACGCTTCCGTTCATGGAGCCGGACAGGTCGAGTACGAGTGCGACCCTGAGCCCGCACTGGCCCGGCAATTCGGGGTTGACGCGCGATTGCTGCCAGGTGCCGGTGGAAGCGGCCTGGTTGTTCGAACCGGTACCGACCATGAAGTTGTCGGTCGAACTGTAGGTTTCGCCGCCGTAGAGCGAGGGTGTCCGGAACCGGTAGGCGGTCGAGGCGGTGCCCCCTGTCCGGAAGGTTTCGTTGCCGACCCAGCCCGCGGGCGCGGAGATCTGCCGCACCCAGAACCGCCCGCCCCTGTTGACTCCTCCCGAGCCGGTGCCGGTCACCACGAAGCTGCAATCGCCTTCGGCGTCGGACGTGCAGGTGAAGAGCGGGTTTCCGCCGGTTTCCGACGAGTAGAGGCCGAGCGTGGAACCCGCCAGCGGAGCGACGGACTGGTCACCGTTGCGATCGCCGCCCATCTTGACGGTGACGACGGACGTCGTCGAGGTCGGTGGTGGTACCGCACGCGCGGCGTTGTCCGGATCCGCCGTGGCGGCCTGTGACGACTGCAC